>JBEKPI010000150.1:0-9197 GCA_049520855.1 Occallatibacter sp. | reverse complement strand
GGAGAGCGTTCGAGTTTAGGGACTTGGTGACTCTTGTTTCTTCAAAGCGGAGCACCAAGCGATGAAGCGCTCTATAAGCATGTCCTTCGACTCCGCTGAAGTACGCTTCGCTCAGGATGACAGATCTGTTTTTGATATGGACGCTGAGCTCAAGCTTTGTTTCCTTGTCCCTTGTCCCTTAGTCCGCGGTCCCTGGTCTTGTATCATCGAAGAGGCTCTGAAGCGCGCATTGCAACGTGCGGGGCTCGAATGGGAAGCAAATGAAAACTGGCATTATTGGCCTGCCGCAGGTGGGCAAGACTTCGTTATTCAAGATTCTGACCAAGGCGCGGCTCGAAGAGAAGAGCTTTTCCAGAGAAGCACATATCGGCGTGGCGCGCGTGCCGGATGAACGGCTGGACAAGTTGTCGGCACTCTATTCGCCGAAGAAGACCACCTACGCGACGGTTGAGTATGTGGACGTTGCGGCCATCGGTCAGGAAGCGCTGAAAGAGACGGCGTTCCTGACCAGCCTGCGTAATGTGGATGCGCTGATTCACGTGCTGCGCGCCTTCGACAACGACGCCATTCCGCACGTTGGTCCGATCGATCCGATTCGGGACATCAAGAACGTTGAATTCGATCTGATGATCAGCGACCTGACCCAGGTGGAGAAGCGGCTGGAGCGGCTGGAAAAGGATCTGAAGAAGGGGCGCACCAGCGACCTGGAACGCGAACAGGCCCTGCTGCTGCGGTCCAAGGAAGCTCTGGAGATCGAGCAGCCATTGCGCGAGCTGGAGATGACGCCGGAGGAGAAGAAGCTCATCCGCGGCTTCATGTTCCTCTCGCAGAAGCCAATTCTCTACGTGCTGAACATCGGCGAGAGCATGAAGCTGGGCGACGATCTGGACGCTGCGGTGAGCCGCTTCAAGCTCGACGAAGTGGCGCAGCGGCCCAACGCCGGGGCCACGGCCATCTGCGGCAAGGTCGAGGCCGAGCTGGCGGAGATGGACGACGAGGAAGCGGCGGAGTTTTTGGGAAGCTACGGGCTGCATGAGAGCGGCCTGGTGCGGCTGATCCGCAAGAGCTACGAGTTGCAGGGGCTGATCAGCTTCTTCACCGCCGGCGAGGACGAGTGCCGCGCCTGGACGATTCCGGTTGGCTCAAAGGCGCCGCAGGGGGCCGGGGCGATTCACTCCGACCTGGAACACCACTTCATTCGCGCCGAGACGATTCGCTGGGATACGCTGTTAGCCGCCGGCTCCGAGGCCGCGGCGCGCAGCAAGGGTACGCTGCGGCTGGAAGGCAAGGAGTACGTGGTGCAGGATGGGGATGTGATGCACATCCGGCACAGCGGGTAGGCGTAGATGCTGAAGCTCTCCCTGATTCTCGGAACGATTGCCGCGCTGGCTGACGTGGCTGGCGGTTTTGTGCTGGTGCGGGCGCGCGGCGTGGAGCGCTATCTGCGCTACTTCGTGGCGCTGGGCGCGGGATTCCTGATGGCCACGGCGGTCATCGAGATGGTGCCTGAGGGCTTGAAGCTGAACCAGGCGCATCCGCTGCTGGGGCCGGCTCTCATCATGGGCGGCTACTGCGTAGTGCATCTGCTCGAACACACCATCAACGCGCACTTCCATTTTGGCGAGGAGACGCACCACGGCGAATTCGTCTCGCGGCACACGGGCAACTCGGTGATGGCCGGGCTTAGCCTTCATGCGCTCTTTGACGGCGTCGCCATCGGCTCGGGTTTTCTGGTCTCCGGTTGGCTCGGCTGGCTGATCTTTCTGGCGATCTTGCTGCACAAGGCGCCGGAGGGCTTCACCATGGCCTCGGTGATGCTGGCCAGCGGACGCAGCCGCTCCGCGGCCTTGATCTCTTCGATTGCATTGGCCGGATCGACATTGGCCGGCGTGCTGGTGATCGAGCTTGTCCCAAGCTGGCTGCCCTATGGGCTGCCCATCTCGGCGGGCGTGGCGCTTTACGTGGCCGCCACCGACCTGGTGCCCGAAGTGAACCGCGAACCGGGCATTCGCATGGCGCTGGTGTTTTTTGCCGGTGTGGGCGCGTTTCTGCTGTTGCGGATGCTTTTGCCGGCGCTCTAGGGAAGCTCCGAGCAAGTCTATTTCACTTGCCGACCTTCCCTCCGGGGCTAAAGCCCTCGCTGATCATGCAGCATTTGCGGCACGACTAAAGAGGCTGCGGAAAAAGGCCTGGTTTTCGGTCGAATATTCAAAAACATCCCGCAGGGGCTGAAGCCCATCCCTTTTTAATGTTGCATTTGTGGCCCGACTGAAGTCGTGCCCTTGTTACAAAGCGGGCCCGATTTGAGTTTTTCCGCAGCCTGTAAAGTCGTGCCCTTTCAAACCATTGCTTGATCAGCAACCTAGCCCCGCCGCCCCAGGCCAAATCTCCCGGCATAGAGCGCGACAAGCAGACGCGCGTAATCGACAGCAACCTTGAAGTTGGCTTTGCTGGCCCCGCGATAGCGGCTGCCGAAGGCAAACGGAACCTCCGCGACAGAGCGGAGACGGCCGCGTACCAGAATCTCCAACAGCAGCTTGAAGCCCGAGGGCTGGAATTGAATTCCGTCGATGCACTCGCGGCGAAGCAGGAAGAAGCCGGTCATCGGGTCTTTGGCGCGAATGCCGGATCTCTGGATCGGCCAAGTGGCCCACACGGCAGCCCTTGAGAGCAGTTTCCTGACCGGATTCCACGCGCCCAACTGACCGCCCTCGGTGTAGCGGCTGCCGATCGCCAGATCGTTTCCGGCAAGAATGGCCGCTATCAATGCCGGAAGCAACTCGGGAGGGTGCTGCAGGTCAGCGTCCATGACGCCGAGAATCGCCGCATCGGTGTTCCGCCAGCCGTAGAGTACGGCGCCGGACAAGCCCCGCTCTCCCTTGCGCACCAAAAGCCGCACGCGGGAATCGTCGGCAGCGATGGCAGAGACGATCTCTTCGGTTCCGTCGCGGCTGTCGTCATCGACGACCAGAATCTCGTAGTCGATTCCGACGGGATCGAGGACGGAGCGGATGCGGCCGAGCAGGCCGCGGATATTCTCGGCTTCGCGCAGGGTGGGAATGACCAGCGCCAGCCTTGCCTGAGCGCGCGCCTCCGGCCCTGCCTGAACCCGAGAGCGCATTGCCGCGCCTTCCGCCGGCGCACGGGATGAATCGATCGCTGCTGACACCATATCGACCTTGAGTATACGGGGTTGATGCGGTTCAGGCGCAACTTTCCCCCCGGCTCTGGGCCGATGTTCTTGCCTTCGGCAGCGACTCCACTCACCGGCTTACGTATAATTCAGGAATATCCAATCCACCCCGCGATCCTGGCCCGCGATCCTGGCTGCTTAAGAATTCGGGGAATCCGCAAGCGAGTAGCCGCCTTGACAAGAATCCCGCCACTGGCCGATCCATCTACGCTCAACCGCGCTGCCGTTGCGTCGGAATCTTCGCCTGCCGCGCCGCGCACACCTTCGGCGCACAGCTTGACCGATGAGGATCGGCCTAGCCACACCCATGGGCGCGTCCCATTCGATCGCGCCACCCTCATTCTGGTTCCGCTGCTGATTCTGCTCTATCTGGCGCAATGCGCGTGGTTTATCCGCACGCAATCGTTCACCAACGACGAACCCGAGCATCTTGTTGCCGGCCTGGAGGCATGGCGCTTCGGAGAATTCAAGCACTGGCACGATCAGCCGCCTCTGGGACGCCTGCTCTTCACGTTGCCTCTTTTGAATACGAACTGGAGCTACCAACTGATCGACGACCAGGTTCATCCGGTGACGCCGACGCCGGAGGTGTGGCTCTACCGTTCGCGGCCAGTCAATGTTTTGCTGGGCGTGGCGCTGCTGTTGCTGCTATGGCAGACGGCGCGGCGGCTTTTCTCCGCCCAGACTGCCCTGTTCGTCCTGGCGCTGGGCGTTCTTTCGCCCGACCTGATTGCCCATTTCTCGCTGGCCACGATCGATGGCGTGGGCTGCCTCTTCATCTTCGCCTGCGCGGTGCAATCGCTGCACTACCGACACAACCCTTCGCGCGCCCAGGCCGCGATTCTTGGCCTCTTGCTCGGCGGCATGCTGCTCGCCAAATTCAACAGCCCGCCGCTGTTTGCGCTGGCGCTGGGTATGGTCTTCTTTCTCCGCACCGAAGCAATCCCATCGCGCCTGCGCGGATTCCGCTGGAGACGCACGGCGGCTGTGTTTCTGCTCGCCTGCCTGGTGGTATGGACAGGCTATTTCTTTCACGTCTCCAAAGTGACCTTCGCCGATCAGATGGTGACCATCCATTTCTCCGGCTACACCAAACTGCTGCAATACGAGATGCCGACGCTGCAAACTCCGATCACCATCTTTCTGCCCGCATGCGAGTGGATGACCGGATTGGGGCAGGTGGTCGCGCACAATATCGAGGGGCATCGCAGCTTTCTGCTGGGCCATTATTCGCCCTCCGGCTTCAAACTCTACTTTCCGCTGGCCATGCTGCTGAAGTGGCCGCCGATCGTTCTCCTGCTGGGAGCGGCCGGCGCCACGCTCGTCCTGGTCCGGCGGTTTCCCGCCCGGCGCGATCTGCTGCTGCTTGGCCTTTTCCCCGCTGTCTATTTCGCCTTTGCCGTCACGGCGCGCATCGACATCGGAATTCGCCATATGCTTCCCGTTTACCCGTTCCTGCTGCTCTACGCCGGAGCCTTTGCGGAGTGGGCGCGGGGCTGGCGATGGAATCCGCGCTGGACCGGACTTCTCTTTGCGGTTCTGCTCCTGGCGCAGGCCGCCGACATCGCCCGCTACGCGCCCGGCTATCTCTCCTATTTCACGCCGCTGGTAAAACCCGCGGACACATGGAAGCTGTTGAGCGACAGCAATACCGATTGGGGTCAGGGTCTGGTGGCGCTGCGCCAGTTTCAGGCGGAACATCCCGGCGAGCCTTTGCATCTGGCCTATGTCGGCGAGGTTGACCCGGCCTGGTACGGCATCCGCTACACCCGGCTGAAGGAAGAAGACCACCCCTCGGGCCTGGTTGTGGTCAGCGCCACGCATCTCTCCGGGCAACTGCTCAAGAACCACTCCGCCTACCGCTGGCTCTTGCAGTACCCGCTCAAGACAGTCCTCGATCACGCCCTGTACGTCTTTGACGTGCCCGCCAGCGGCAGGTCAAATTGACCTTGCCGGTTCTTTCCCGGCCATTTATCATCGATGGTGCGCGGGGCATGGAATTTTCTTCAGTCTGAGGGGTTGGGAGATCTTTATTTGAGGCATGGCTTTATATACCGAACAGTTTTGCCTATTCTGCTGTTTTCCACGCTTGGCTTTCTAGTCATGGGCTATCATCCCGGCGCCGAAGACGACGGGATTTATCTCACTGCGGTCAAAGCGGACTTGAACCCGGCTCTTTATCCGCACGATGCGGCCTTCTTCCAGATGCAGATGCGCACCAGTGTCTTCGACACATGGATGGCTCACTTTGTGCAGTTCACAAGAATTCCAATACCCTGGTCGGAAGTGCTATGGCAGTGGATTTCAATCGTCCTGATTCTTTGGGCGTGCTGGAGCATCGTCTGCCAGCTCTTTGAAGAAGCCGCGGCCCGATGGGCGGGGGTGGCCATGGTTTCGGCCATGTTTACCCTCCCGGTGGCCGGCACGGCGCTTTATATTGTGGACCAATACCTGCACCCGCGGGCGATGGCGACGGCTCTGATCCTGTTTGGCGTTACGCGGATTCTTGCCGGGAAGCGCTGGCAGGCGGTGCCCCTGCTTATCCTGGCCGTTGTGATGCACCCGCTGATGGGCGCCATGGGAGCTTCCTTCTGCTGCGTGCTGACATTGACCACCTCTCAACTGCACACGCAACTGCGAACCCCGCGCACGCGCGTGGCTCCGCGGGAAATGACTTCCGTTTTGGCTTTCGTCCCATTCGGATGGATATTCGATCCCCCCTCGCCAACCTGGCTCGAGGCGCTGCACAGCCGGCATTGGTTCCGCGTCTACCAGTGGGAGTGGTACGAGTGGCTGGGAGCGATTGCGCCACTGCTGCTTTTCTGGCTGGTGGCTCATGTTGCGCGCAAACGCGGCGAGAACAAGCTGGCTCATCTCGCTATGGCGATCCTTCTCTATGGCGTCTTCCAACTGGCGGTAGCGATGGTCATTCTCGGCCCCCGGTCGCTGATTGGCCTCAGCACTCTGGAGCCGATGCGCTTTCTGCACCTGATTTATGTCTTCATGGCGCTGATAGGCGGCGCGTACCTGGGGAAATATATTCTGAAGGCACGCGCCTGGCGCTGGGCGGTATTCCTTCTGCTGGCCAACGGCGGCATGTTTGTGGCGCAGCGGCAGCTCTTCGCCGGAACCGCGCACATCGAGATGCCCTCGATGGCAACCGGCAACCCCTGGCTGCAAGCCTTCGACTGGATCAGGCTCAACACCCCCCAGGATGCGTATTTCGCGGTCGGCCCGCAGTATGCCGCCGCTGCCGGCGAGGACTACCACGGCTTTCGCGCTCTGGCGGAGCGAAGCCAGTTAGCCGATGACATCAAGGACACCTCGATGGTGACCAAGGTCGCTGAGCTGGGTCCAGCCTGGAAGCAGCAGGTGGTGGCCCAGGAAGGCTGGTCCCACTTTCAGCTCGCGGACTTCGAGCGGTTGAAGGCGGAGTTTGGCGTGAACTGGGTGGTGGTCTCGTATCCCCCGCCGGCCGGGCTTGGCTGCCGCTGGCACAATGCCGTAGTCTCCGTCTGCCAGGTACCGTAGAAGCAGGGATCAGCGGTTGGAGTTCCGGGGTCAGGTACTAATCCCCGCCAACGTTTCCAACCTCGAAGGAATGTGTCGGGCTCGTTCAAAATACTATCGGTACAATTGATGCATCGTGTCATGTTAATTTTGAGAAGTTAGCAATCTGCGATTAGCGATGGGCGCCAGGGTTCCGCACTTCTATATCCCTAACCCCAAATCCCTGATCCCTGCTTTTCCCGGCCCGGAGACCGGATCATGCTCAACCTTAGCCAGCGACTGATTATCGGCTGCGTACTGCTTGCCGGCCTCACGGCGGGGCTGGCGCTGGCCACGCACAACGCCCTGGCGGCAGCGGGGCAGTCGAGGCTCGCCGTTCTGTTTTTGGCCGCTGCGGTGGTGATCGCGGCGGGGACCGTCTTCTCGGTTCTGCGGCCCATTCGCCTGTTGGCTCGCGACGCGCGCAGCATTGCCCAGGGCAATCTGGAACATCGCGTCGAGTGGAGCAGCCGCGACCACTTCGGCGTAATCGCCGCCGAGTTGAACCGCATCGCGGTGCGCTTGCGCGAACTCAAAGACACCGAGGCCGGCCGCCGCCAGATGGAGTTTCAACTCTCCGACGCCGTTCTGCAATCGATCTTCGAGCCGATCATCGTGACCGACGGCAAGGGGCATGTGCTCAAGGTGAACCAGGCCGCCTCGGAGCTGCTGGGCGAAGCGGCCAGCGACCGCATGGCGCTGGCCAATACTCCCGGCGGCGACAAGATTCTGAGCGCCATCCGCGACGCCGTCTCCATGCAAAAGGCCGTTGCCGCCGAAGACGACTCGTCGGTGCTGCCCATGCGCATCGGCAAGCAGGAGCGCAGCTACCGGCTGCGCACCACGCCCATGCGCGACTCAGACGGGCGGCTGCTGGGCACCGTGACCACGCTTGAAGATGTCACGACACTCCAGGATACCGACCGCTTCAAGACGCAATTCATCAGCGTGGCCAGCCGCAAGCTGCGCGATCCGCTGCTTCAGTTGCGCCGCGGCCTGTACGCACTTGGCCAGGGCTTTGGCGGCGAGCTGCTTCCCTTGCAGGCGGAACTGGTGGCCTCGGCCAGCGCCGAGTCGGGCAAGCTCGACGATCTGATGAGCGACCTGATCGAAGTGGCGGAGCTGGACGCCGGCCGCCGCGAGTTCACGCTGGAACGCCTGCGGCCGCTGCAAGCCCTGAGCGAGGCCCGCGACCGCTTCTGCGACGAGGCCGCCAAGAAGCACATCCGCGTTGAGGTCAAAGCCTACGCCGATCTCGCGCCGGTGCAGGCCGACCGGCGCGCGCTGCGCTCCATCCTCGAAAACCTGCTGTCCAACGCCATTCGCTACACGCCGCTGGACGGGGAGATCCTGTTGGCCGCCGAAGAGATTCCGGATTTTGTCCAATTTACGGTGCGGGATACCGGCCGCGGCATCGAGGCTGAGCGGCTGGGAACCATCTTCGATCGCTTCAGCACCTTTTCCGAGCGCGGCTCCGGACTCGGCCTCGCGCTCGGCCGCCGGCTGGTCGAGTCGCTGGGCGGCCAGATTGCCGTCGAGAGCCGGCTAGGCAATGGAACCACCTTTCGTTTTACTCTCCCCGTAGCCACCGTGCATGAAGTCCGTCATCCCGTCGAGGTAGGCTGAGCGATATGGCAGAGATCCAGCTCGAACGCAGGAAGGAAGAAGCCAGGCTCCGCGTCTATCTCGGGGCGGCGCCGGGGGTAGGCAAGACCTACCACATGCTCAGCGACGCGCTGGTGATGAAGCATCACCAGGGCGTCGATGTGGTCATTGGCCTGGTGGAATCCCACGGGCGCAAAGACACCGAGGCCCGCATCCGCGACCTCGAAATTGTGCCCCAGCGCGCCATTCCCTACCGCGGCGTCACCCTGAAAGAGATGGACGTGGACGCCATCCTCGCCCGCCGTCCGAACACGGTCATCGTCGATGAGCTGGCGCATACCAACGTTCCCGGCAGCAAGAACCGCAAGCGCTACGAGGATGTGCTGGAACTGCTCGATGCCGGCATCAACGTGATGACCGCGGTCAACATCCAGCACATGGAGACGCTCAACGACGCCGTCTACCGCTCCGCCAACACCATCATCCGCGAGACCGTTCCGGACAACTTTCTCAAGCGCGCCAACGAAGTGGTCAACGTCGATGTGACCGTGGACGAGCTGCGTTCCCGCCTGCGCCAGGGCAAAATCTACGCCGCCGACAAGGTCGAGCAGTCGCTGGCCAACTTCTTCCGCAAAGGCAACCTGAACATGCTGCGCGAGTTGGCCTTGCGCACCACCGCCGAGCAGGTGGGTAACCAGGCCTCCGCCTACCGCCGCACCCAGGGGCTGGAGCAGGCGCCGATGCCGGAGAAGGTGATGGTCTGCCTCAGCACCCGGCCCGGCACCGAGCGCCTCTTGCGCGTCGGCGCGCGCATCGCCGGCCGCCTGGCCAGCAATTGGTACGCCGTCTA
>JBEKPI010000149.1:0-9306 GCA_049520855.1 Occallatibacter sp. | reverse complement strand
CAGCGGCGGCGGAAACCGGAATCGCGGCGGTGTACTTTGTCGAACTGGCGGTGGGCGTGGTTCCGTTGGTGGTGTAGTAAAGGGTTGCGCCGGGTGTGGCGTCGGAGAGAGTGACCGACTGAGCGGTGGTGTAGGTTCCCGAAGGGGGCGAGAAGACCGGCGCCGCGACCACCAGGACGCGGACCAGAACCTGCGCGGAATGCACGTGTCCGCCGCCTGTCGCGGTGATGGTCATGGGATAGATTCCGGCGGCCATGGAGGCGGCGACTTTGATGGTGAGCGCGTCGGTGGTGGGCGCGCTGACAACCGGGGAGGCTGTCGCCGGGGTTACCGTGATGCCGGCGGGCGCGCTTGCAGCGATGGTAACGGTTGCGTTGAAGCCGTTGACGGGCGCGAGGGCAAGGGTGCTGATTCCCGAGCCAGAGGGGGAGATTTGCAACTCGGCGTTCTGGGTGGTCAGCGAGAAATCCGATTGGGCGATGGCGACGTTGACCACGTTCGAGGCGGCGGAGTTGTAGTTGGCGTCTCCCTGGTAGACGGCGGTGAAGATATTGGTTCCATTGGCGGCGTAGTAGGCGGGAATGGCGATGCTCGCCGCGCCCTTGTTGAGGGTGGCGACAGTGTTGAAGCTCTGGCCGTCGGAGAGAAAGGCGATGGTGCCGGTGGGGGCCGGCATGCCCTGGGGGCCGGCTGCGGTGGCGGTGAGCGTCAAGGTCTGGCCGGGAGCCGGATTCACCGAGCTTGCCGTGAGCGCCACGGTGGGCGTGAGCTTGCAGGAGAGGGCGTTGACCGTTCCGCCGCTGGCGGCGCTGCCCATCCAGTTGCTGTCGCCGGCGTAGGAGGCACTGAGGGGCAGCAGGCCGGCGGGAACGTTATTGAAGGTGACGACCGCTTCGAGGTTGGCATTGCCGGTGGGGCCAAAGGCTTGCCAGGCGGCAGTGGCCGAGGTTCCGCCCAGGGTTACCGTCACATTGCCCGTGGGCGGCGTTCCGTAAAGGGCGAGGTAGCCGGTGGTCATTTGCACATCGACGGCCACGCTGGCTCCGGCGGCGACGGAGGAGGCCAGCGGCTTGACGGTGAGGCTGGTGCTGCCCGGAATCACTGTGAATGAGGTGGTTGTGGTGGAGGGGTTGTAGCTTGGGTCGCCGGAGTAGGACTCGGTGACGGTGTGGCTGCCGGGCGCGAAGACGCCGGTTGCCCACTCAGCCACGCCGGAGGCATTGAGCGGCTGGGTGGAGCTGGTGGTCGCCGCTCCCAGCCTGTCGTTGAAGGTGACTGTCCCGGTGGCGGGGGTTGGCTCTGTGGCGATGGTGGCGTTGCCGCTCACGGGCTGCGCATCGAGGTAGATTTGCGCTCCATAGGGCAGAGTCATGCCGGGGAAAAGCGCATAAAGGTCAAGATCGAAGGGGTTCCAGGCCCAGCCGGTGCCGGCCAGCGTATCGTTTTCCGGGGTGATGGTGACGGTAACGGGCTGAGATTTGCTGGCGGCGAAGGTTCCGTCGCCTCCGTACACGGCGGTGAGCTGATAGGTTCCTCCTGGCAGGTTATCCACCTGGGCGTAGAAGCTGCCGGCAGTCAGGGCGGGGTCGTCGATGGCCGCGTAGTGGGTGATGCCGTTGTTGCCGGTGAGGCTTACCGAACCGGAGGGCGTGCCCGATCCCGAGGTTCGAGCGACTGTGCCGCTGACGGTGGCCGTGTTGCCGTGTACAAAGCTGGACGGGCTCACGCTGAGCGTGGTAGTGGTGGGTGTGAACGCGACGGTGTTCCAGTACTTGATCAGGTTGGCCACGTCTACCGAGCCCAGGCCGGTCGCCTTGTCATAGCCCGCGCCGGCGGCGTATCCGCTCTCGACGGAGTAGCCGGTGGAGTTGGATGCCGCCGAGCCGGCCACGCAGTTGGCCGTGCCCGGATAGCAGAGTACCTGGTTGCCGCCCACGGTCACGTCGCGGAAGACCGTGGACTGCCGGGCGGCCAGCGGATAGTAGATGAAGTCGGCCTGCCCTTGCCAACTGCCGGCGCTCTGGTCGATCAGGGCTTGGATGGCGGCCATAGCGGGCGAACTGGCCGATGTGCCCCCGACGCCGGTGATGACCTCGACTCCGTTGCCGTTGAGATTTGCGGCGGAGCAGTCGCCGGGATTGGCACAGATCGGATAGAAGCTGTAGTTGTAGCCGTTGGCGGCAAAGAGGGAGAGGTCGGGCAGGTCGCGCACCTGATCGGCGGGGACGCCGGCGCCTGACTGCCAGGCTGGCTTGGGGTACCCCTGAATCGATCCATTGGCGTAGAGCGCGGCGCTGCTGGCTCCGCCGCCGCCGGCTATGATGGTTTGGCTTGGCTGATTGGCGGGATTGCCGCCGTCAAAGGCGTTGAGGCCGAAGAAATCGTTCCAGGCTTGTTCGGGGATGGTCTGCAAGAGGGAGACCGCGGGCGCGGTTGTGGTGCCCTCGGACCAGTAGAAGCCCAACTGTGAGTTGAGTGACGCGGACGAGCCGGCGTACTGGCTGTAGTAGAAGTCGGTGCCGCCGACCGCGACGTTGTATGGCGTTGAGGCGATGCCGTTCACCTGGAGTCCGCCGTAGGCAACCTGCTGCGCGTCAAAGTTGTCGCAGCCAGCCGACCCGCCGTCGCCCGCCGAGACGAAGACCGTTTGTCCCTGGGCGGTGGCCTGCTGCCAGAGCGCGCTCCAGAAGGCGTTTCCGCTCTGGCCGAGTTGGGTTTCGCACTCGCCGTAGCTGACGCTGATAACCGCGGCCTGGTCGTCTTCCACGGCGCGGTATGCGGCCATGGCGAGCCCGTCGGTCAGGGCCGTGCCGGCCGAGGTATAGAGCAGGACCGTGGCGCCGGGCGCAACCGAGCCGGCGATTTCAACGTCAAGGTAGGCCTCGGTGGCATCGCCATTCTCGCCGGGATCATCGCCGTCAACCACCACCACAGGCAGGTTGGGGGTGAGGCCGAAGAGGGTCTGATAGGCCTGCACCAGGCTCAGGTCCACGTTCGATGCGCTGACGATGGCGATCGACTCGCCCGCGCCGGTGATGCCGGATTTGTAGACCGGATTGATGTCATATTGCGTGGCAAAATCGCCCGGCGCCATGACGAAGACGACCCCGCCGCCCTCCGGATAGGTCCACAGCGGCGTGGCCTGGTGGGTTCTGGCATCGAACTGGACCTGGCCCAGCACCTTCAGTTGGGATTGCGGATGGTAGCCGCCGGCCGGCGCCAGGCCGGCAATGACAGGGGCGAGCGCGGCGGGGACCGAAGGATCGGTCGCGCTGGCCAGGCGCGTCTCGCCGTGGTCGAGATAGCGGTGAATCCGCGTTTGAAAGGCCTCGCTCACCTGGCCTGCGGTTCCAGAGAACTCGATGGCCAGCCGCCCGGCATGAACCTTCTGCATGGTGAGACCGTGCGACTCCAGCCACGCCGTCACGGCGGCCACATCCGAGTCGGCCGGCCCATAGAGGCGGCCAAAAGCCTCCGGCGTGAGCCACCGATGAAACCCAGGATTGCCTGGCGTGTGCGCGGCCTGGACGAAATCCCTCAGCGCCGCCTCCTGCGCCGGGGAACGCTGAAGCAAGAGCAACATTCGTCCGGCAGGCAGGGAGTCTTCGACGGCTCCCTGGTCCAGTCCGGTTTGGGTCAGCGGATGCGCGTTGCCGTGGAGGCTTACACGCGCGGCATCGTCGACTGGACCCTGAACGCGCGGCGCAACCTGCGACGGGACACTCTGTGACGGGATGGGCGGGGCGGCGGAGATGCGCGGCGCATGCAGTGCGGCCACCGCGAAGCTCAGTGCTGAAAAAATGGCGATCCGGAAGAGGTAATTTTGCGGATTCATGCTCGATTTATCGGCAGAACCGGCGGCATACCTTAGACACACTGACTTATGTCACGTTTCCGAGGTGCGATCTCAGAAGAACGAGCAGGGCGCAGCCAGCGCTGCCAGTGCTGCCGCGGTGAGGCTCAAGGCAAGCAGCACCGCGACCCGGAAGATGAAGCGCAGCAGGAGCATACTGGGATCGTCCCGCCGCGCGGAACCGGCTGCAAGAGCCGGGTGGGGTGTTGGCGGACCTGGCGTTCGGAATGGGGAGCACGTTTCGAATTGGGAATGCGGCCGGGAAAGAGGGCAACGGAACACGAGTCGCCCGGAGCTCCCAGACGAAGCGCCAGAAATGGACGAGTGCGGCGCACGAACCGGCCTCCACTCTCCCTTACACAGATCGCCGCCTAGGCTTGTGCTTTTCAAGCATGGGCATCTGCCGTTTCATAAACTCCTTGAACAGGGGCACCGTAAAGGCCGTCTCGCCATGGCGCTGACTCCAGACCATGCCTTTGTTGATCAGTTGCTGGCGCACGGGAGCGACGGACGCGGCTTCGACGCCCAGCGCAGCGGCTATCTCGCCGGTTTGGAGCGGAGCCGGACCGAGTTCCGCCATCGCGCGGAGATATTTCTGCTGAAGCGGAGTCAATCGGTCGAAGCGAACGCGGAAGAAGTTAGCGTCCAGATGGGCGATGATGTCCGGAGTGGCCTCTTGAACATGAGCGCGCTCGATGGGGCTTGCAACTGCGGAGTTCCAAATGTGGAAGCCCCATTCCTGAATGAAGTATGGGTATCGCTCCGTGACGCGCAGGATTTCATCTGTCGCATCTTCTTCAAAATCAATACCTTCGTTCCTCGCGGGGTTGACTAGCGCCGCACGGGCGGCAAGAGGGTCGAGTTGGCCCACTTCAGGATAGGTGAAAAGGCGCTCGGCATAGGATTTTGCGTTGCCGGCAAGAGCGGCGATCTGTGGCAGACCTGCCCCAACAAAAAGCATCGGGAGATTGCGTTGCGCGACCTCATGGCAGGCAACAATGAGCGAGGCCAGTTCCTTGGACGAGAGGTACTGCACCTCGTCGAGAAATACCCCCAATGCTACCTTGCGCTCTTTCGCCGCCTCGCATACAGCCACCAATAAATCTGGCAGATCCTCTTCGAGAATTCCGGTGTCGGCTTTGCCGCTGGCCGAATCGATCCCAATCTCGAAATCACCTACTTTGACCTTGAACACGGACGCAAAGTTGCGCAGAACAGAAGCCGCCCGACGGACCATCTGTCCAGTGCCCGATTTGAGGTCGAGGCTGTAGAGGACCCGACGCAGCTCCTGAGTAAGGAGCTGAGGCAACATTCCGCCCTCAGGAGCCTCAACTTTGGCCGTCCGGAATCCCTTTGCTTCGGCCACGCCGTTGAGCCGATTCAACAAAACTGTCTTTCCAACGCCTCGCAGGCCCAGAAGCATCATCCCCTTGGCAGGGCGCCCGTCGAGTACACGGTCCATATCGATGGCTGCTTCTTGGAGGAGCTTGTCGCGTCCTGCCAATTCAGGCGGTTGCAGCCCGGCGCCTGGCGCGTACGGGTTCTTGCGGCGGTCCATGGACATGATTATATCAAAATTATCGAAGTTATCAAGATTGAAGATAAAGTCAATAATTTAGATAAATTTACCTCTTTCCCAGCAATCTCCGGGTGCCTCGTGGGTGGTTCTATTCGCTCTCCGGCAGTTTGAACGGCTTTTGCAGGTACATGCGCGCTTCGTTGACGGCGCCCTGGGTATTGTCGTTGGTCTGCACCGCCAGCCGGTACTCGTTGACGGCTCGGTCGCGCTGGCCGGTGATGTCGAAGATCTTGCCTAGAGCGATGTGGCTCCAGACCTCGGTCCAGCGCGGTTCGTCGTCGCCGCGCAGAGCGTCCCGGTAGGCGTTGACGCTGGCCTGGAAGTTACGCTGGGTAAAGAGCAGCTCGCCGATGCGATAGCTGGCCAGGGAACTCAGCGCATTGGCTTCTAGAGCCTTTTGATATTCGGCCAGCGCGCCGGGCAGGTCGCCCTGCGCCACCAGTTGCTGGCCTTTCAAAATGGCAATGCGCACCAGCAGGTCGGGGGTGGACTTGAGCACCCAGTTCTGCGGGTCGATGTTGATGCGGCGCGGCCGGCCAAAGGTGTCCACGACAAATTGCGTATCCGTGCCGACCACGTTGATCTTCTTCGTTTCGGTCTTGCCGTCGGTATCGATGCGCAGCTCCACCGGCATGTTGAAGAGGTCGAGATCCTGCTCGATCTCGCCGATTGTCCGGAATCCTTTGTTGTTGCCCAGCCGGTAGACGGCGTATTTGTTGGTGAACTGGGGCGCGCCGGTGCCGTCAACCCATTGCGCAAAGAAGGCGGTCAACTCCTGCTGGCTCTGCGCCTCGGCCACCTTCTCGAAGTCCGACGCGCGCATGGGCTTGTCGGTGTACTGGCTGAGAGCGCCCTTGAGCGTAGCCAGAAATGCGCTGTCGCCCACCTCCCAGCGCAGCATGTGGAAGATCATTGCGCCCTTTTCCAGGGTCATCGACTGGAATTCAGGCGAGAAGGGGCTGAGCCGGCCGGCGCTCGACAGCGGAATCGTGTCGTAGGCCAAGGCTCCGGCGGCCACATCCTGCAAGGCCGCTTTCATGGCGCTCTTGCCGCTCTCGTCCTCGACATACATCAGCTCGCCGTAACGGGCCATGCCGTTGGTGATCCAGGCGTCGTTTGCGGTGCTCGGACTGACCTCGGAACCCCACCACTGGTGAGCGATGGTGTTGGCCAGCAGGCGCACACTGCTTTTGTCGCCGACGCGCGAGCCGAGAATCGCCGCCAATTCCGGCGCCCAGACGGCAGGCAGCGTATCGTCGGGAAGTTCCACGACATTGAGGTGGCTGGACTCGGGCGTGCCGAAGCTGTTGTTGAAGAAGTCGTACTCACTGGCCGCGGTCTGCGCCAACTGGTTGCCCGACTGCTGGTGGCTGATGCCGAGGTAGACCTTGACGTTGCCGGAGCCGGCTGTGAATGGCCCCAGGAATCGGCCGGCAATCACTGTGCCGGGAAAGCCGGGTTTGTCCCAGTTGAAGTTGTACTGGTCGCCCGGCTTGCCGCTGGCCAGGGTGACGGGTTTCGACGCGCCCTGCGCGCCGCTGGCGAAGACCCGCAGCCCCTGCGGCACGCGGATGTGCATCTCGGCGGTAAAACGGTCGGTCATGTAGCCGGTCATGGGAAACCAGCAGGCCGGGTAGAGCAGGTAGGTGATCGGCTCTTGGATGGCGGCCAGCTTCAAGCCTTCCACCGGGCCGTCCTCGTTGCCGGTGATCGTGCCCTCGTACGCGAAGGTCCAATGGGCGGTCAGTCCTTTGGCAAAGGGCGCGGCCGAGGTCACGCGGATCGTGCCGTCGGCCAGCCGCTCCCCGGTAAGCACCTTGCCGGTTTCGTCGGAGATTTTGGTGACCTTAAGCGCCGGGTGAAAGCCGAAGCTGACCACCTCCGCGTTTTCAGGCGCGGTAAAGCTGACCACGGCGGTGGCCGCCAGATGGTGTGTGGCTGTGTCGATCTCGGCGTTGATAACGTACCCGGAGACGGCAAGGGCGGGCCGCTCCTGCCGCTGGGCTTCGAGGGGAAGAACACACATCAGAGCGCAGGCCAAGCCGCCTGCCCACGACAACATCCTCTTGCTTACACGCATCGTAGACCTCATCGGAGCCATCTTACCTGCATCTCGCTTCTTTTTCCGGCCTCAAAACCTGTGCGCTCTAACCTTGCCACGTCCGTGTCGCGCGGCCAAGACGGGGAACCGCGAACCTCAACCAGCCGTTTCGATCGTCTCCAGCGTAATCGCCGCTACCCGCTCGATTGCGCCAAACTGTGACGGCCTGCCTAGCAGGACGCGCATCCGCGCCAACTCCTGCATCATGGACTGGCGCGGAGGGCCGTCGGGTAGCAGCCGCTCGATCTCTTGGACGATATTTTTCGCCGTGAAGTCCCTTTGGATCAACTCCGGCACGACCCGCTTGCCGGCAATCAGGTTGGCCATCGCTACATGCGGCACCTTCACCAGCTGTTTGGCGATCAAGTAGGTCAGCGGCGAGACCCGGTAGACCACAACAAAAGGATTGCCGATCAGCGCCGCTTCGACGGTGGCCGTGCCGCTGGCTACAACCGAGGCGCGGGCGTGAAAGAGCGTGGGGCGGGCGTCGTTGACGAGACTGATTTGCAGGCCTTCGCCATGCTTCTGAACAAGCCGCAGCACATCCTCCCGCTGCGCGTCATTCAGCGTCGGAGCGAGGGGGATAACGAATTCCAGGCTGTGAGAGAGCTCCTGCGCTGCCCTTAGAATAGTCGGCAAGTGGTCGCGAATCTCACGGGGACGGCTTCCCGGCAGCAGGCCGACCCAGGTATTCGCGGGGTCCAGCCCATTCTCCTCGGCAAACTGCTCGCGGCTGATCGACTGCGCGGGCTGGTCGGCCAGCGGGTGGCCGACAAACTCGGCCTCGACACCTTGCTCGCGATAGAACGGCTCTTCGAAGGGGAAGATCACCAGCATCCTGTCGATGTATTTTTGCACCAGCTTGATGCGGCGCTTCTTCCAGGCCCACAACTGCGGGCTGACGAAGAAGATGACGGGGACGCCCAGCCGGTGAAACTCCTTGGCGAGACGGAAGTGGATCTCGGGGAAGTCGATCAGCACGGCCACATTGGGAGGGTACTGCCGGATGGCCTGCTTGAGCCTGCGGTACTCGCGCCAGATGCGGGGCAGATGGAGAACGACCTCCGTCAAGCCCATCACAGCCATATCCTCGGAACGGACGACACACTCCAGGCCCTCGTCAGCCATGCGCTCGCCGCCCATGCCGAAGAAGCCGGCAGTCTCGCCATAGGCAGCAAGCTGCTGCTGGAGCTCCTCGATCAGCAGAGCGCCGTAGTGCTCGCCGCTGGCCTCGCCTGCCGAGATGAAGATCGTGGGGGGCATACTTCCCTGGTTCGCACCGCCGGAATCTTTGCTGAGGACCATAATAGCGGGTTATGCGAACCCAAGGTCAGAAAATCCAAAGCAGAGGCACGCGGCTCTCGATGAAAACTCAAATGCGAGAATCGCAAGTCTGTCGTCTAAAACGGTATCGAAAGGTCATGCGATGCGTTTCCCTACCCATCGTCCGAGGCCGCGGCTCCCTCCACCCTACGGACGAAGAACTGTCCGCGAGGACCCCGGACTGTCGGTCGCGTCGGCTTGAGTGTCCTGGCCTCGGGATATATTTTCCCTGGTTTTGCTAAAGGGGTTGGTTCACTGCGCAGCCGGCGAAAGCGATTACGACGATTATCGGGCCGATCCGAATTTTTTTCGCTGGCGCAAATGCGCTGTATGTCGATTGCGAAACCGCAACCCCTCCGAAGGAAGATGGGCAATGTTATTTTTGTACGAGCATGTTTCAGGAGATGTACTGCCGGTACAGAATTGATAAATAACGATGGTTTCAAGGGA
>JBEKPI010000148.1:0-9401 GCA_049520855.1 Occallatibacter sp. | reverse complement strand
TCTTCATAGAATTCGCGCGTCGGGTCGTAGGAGACATTCAGCAGAGTTGTCTGTGCGGCGAGGGGAAGCCCTATTGCAAGAAATGCGAATACAAATGCAAGTGAGATCGAAATGCGGTGTGCAATCTTCGTCATGATGTCGTTGGCTCCAATTTGTAAATGCGCATCAGCGCGATGTGCTCAAGTACCTTCCGGTTGAACAAGCGGAAGGATGAATTTTGGAGCGCCGGGCGGGAATTGAACCCGCGAGTACAGGTTTTGCAGACCTGCGCGTTAGCCACTTCGCCACCGGCGCTTTTTGGGAGGAGATTGTCGGGAAACTAAAAAACCCACCTCGCTGTTGGCGGGTGGGTTGATGGGGTTCGGATTCAGTGGTTCGAACTATCCCATTCGACACGCCCGCGAGGCGCAGCCCTGACAGCAGCACATACAGATCGCGGTCGTATTGAAGGAGTTCGTCAAATCCGTCACCTTGCCGGAGACATGTAATCATGTCCGGCTGTTATATCCAATATACGGTCGGCCACACCGCTTGTCAAGCCACTAGGACAGATCCAGTCTCTAGAACAGATCGGCGAGAGGCGGAAAGGTCAGGAGCAAGCTCAAAACAAACAGAGCAATCGCGCCCCAGCCGATCCTGGACAACGGCAGTTCGCGACGTTTCCAGAGAAGATCAAGAAAAATCCAGGCGGCGATCCAGAAAGCAGCTGCTATTGTGGTGACTCCTGAAAGCGGGCCGACGGGCTTGGAAAACGTCAAGAGCAGTTTGAACGCGGCTGAATGATCGGCAAGCACGGTGATAAATGCCAGGGCAAAGGAACCGATTCCAGCTGAGAGAACCGCCGCCGCGGCCGATCCGTTTGGAAGCAACTCTGGTCGCTCAGCATTTGCATTTGGTGCGTTGCTCATTTTGTATTCTCCTTCAGGATCTGAATCGGCGTTCCGCCGCCAATCGGGGCAGCTTTATCGAGCATGGCGCCGAAGAATCCAGCAATGCCCGCGGCTACGAGCGATAAGACGATAAAGATTTGCAGTGTCAGGCGCAATGAAGCAGAGCGCATCATCTGGCCGCGGTGGCGGATCACGACAGCCGCAGCCATCGTAATGGAAATGGGAACAAGCCATGCGACATGTTCTTTCCATTCCATACCGATAGAGTGCCAAGCGCTGGTTGAAGGATGCGCCAGCAGAAAGGCGCGGGGATAACTGGCTAAATCTACGATTCCGGCGGGCGGTGGAGTGCGATACCAGGGATAGATGAGATAAGTTCCGGTGAGGACCGTCAGCCAGGCAAGCGCCGCCATGGCGGCCAGATACCTGCCAAGAAAAGGGCTATGCGCGCGAGCCTGGTTCGCACCGGACGGATAAAAGCGATGTCGTAACTCGATCAGAGCGCCACTGCCTGCCAGCAGATAGAGCGCACCGAATCCCATGCCGTGGATGAGCGTCCACAGGCTGCGTGTTGTGATTTCCATGATTCGACCTCGCGATGGATCTTTGTTCAGAATCGGGGAGGCGCACCGGCCGGGAGCGATTGCGGCATTCGGCCGATGCGCGTTAAGACTACTGGTTGTCGTTTGCTTTGGTTACGTTCTTGAAAGAGTCAAGAAGCGACTTGCCGCCGGGCGTGCGGTGAATGCGCCCGTTGAGAACATCGTCCCAGGTGATGAGCGGATAAAGATTGTGGGCCTTGGCCTGAGCCTCGAATTCTGCTTTGAGTTCGGCGAGTTTCTCCGGATTCTTTTTGGCCAGGTCCACAGTCTCGGTGGGATCGTCGTTCAGGTTGTAGAGTTCCCATGCATTTTCATCGAAGGGCTGAGTGCTGGCGGCGTTGCCGTTGATGAAACTGCTGGGATAGGCCAGTTCAGCCTTCCACCCGTCCTTGTAAATCGAGCGCGATCCGAAGATGTAGTAGTACTGCTCGTTGTGATGCCACGGAGCGCTGGCGTCGTTGATCGAATCGGCGAAGGAGATGCCCTCGATCGGCTGCTGCTTGATGCCGCGAATCTCATCGGGCGCCTTGATCCCAATCAGATCAAGCGTTGTGGGCAGCAGATCGATGACATGGCCATACTGAGGACGGATTCCGCCTTTTTCCTTGATACCCTTCGGCCAGTAGACGATCAGCGGATTGTGCGTGCCGCCTTCGCTGTTGGCATCCTGCTTCCAATCTTTGAACGGCGTGTCGCAGGCCTGCGCCCAGCCCAGCGGATAATTTCCATTCGTGGCAGAGGATGTACCAATCTCTCCTATATTGTCCAGGTTGTGCTTGATATTGTTCTGTTCAGATACTGGGGTAGGCACTAATCCTTGATCGATTGTTCCGTTGTGCGTTCCCTCTTTGCTCGCTCCGTTATCGCCGATGGAGATGAAGATCAGCGTATTGTCGAGTTGTCCAATTTCTTTCAGGTGATTGACCAGACGGGCGACTTCAAAATCCGAATAGGTCAGATAGCCCGCGTACACCTCCATGAAGCGCGCGTAGAGTTTTTTCTCGTCCGGTGTCAAGCTGTCCCAGGGCTTTACATTGGGATTGCGATCGGGCAGCACAGCATTGGCGGGAATCACACCGAGTTTTTTCTGGCGCTCAAAGACCTGCTCGCGATACCAGTCCCACCCTTTGTCAAACTTTCCTTTGTACTGATCGCTCCAGAACTTGTCCACTTGATGCGGAGCGTGCGTAGCTCCCGGCGCGTAGTAGAGAAAGAACGGCTTGTTGGGCGCAACTTTCTCCTGACGATCAATGTAGAAGATCGCCTTGTCGGTTATTTGGTCGCTGAGGTGTCGGCCGTCGGGACGCACATGAGCCTGATCTTCCACCAGGTCCGGGTGATACTGATCGGTCATCGAACCAAGAAATCCGAAGAAGTGATCAAAGCCCTTCCCTGTCGGCCAGTGATCAAATGGACCGGCGTCGGTCGCTTCTTCGTCTGGCGTTACACCATACTTGCCCACTGCAAAGGTGTTGTAACCGTTGTCGCGCAAAATCTCGGCAATGGTTCCCGCTGTGGGTGGAGTTCTGCCATCCCAACCGGGAAATCCTGCCGACATCACAGTGTGCGAAAATCCGGACTCATGCACCGATGCACTGTTGCGTCCGGTCAGTAATGCGGATCGCGTGGGCGCGCAAATGGCCGTGGTATGGAAGTTGGTATAGCGCAGGCCATTCTGGGCCAGTGCATCAAAGGTTGGCGTGCTGATCAGTCCACCAAAGGTTCCAGATGCGCCGTATCCTACGTCGTCCAGAAGAATCCAAACGACGTTAGGCGCACCCTTGGGTGCTTTCACCGGCTCCGGCCACCACTCCCTGGATTCGGCCAGCGTGCGGCCCACCGTGCCTTGATAGGGTTGTGCGGTTTGCGCATGCAGCGGGCTTCGTGCGCCCGCCGCAAGAATCAGCGTCGAAGTCAACGCCGTGAGAATTCCTTTTTCTTTCATGAGTCTCCTCAAAGTCCTAGTTATTGCGTGATAACTCAGGTGACGCATTGCCTACGAGAGACGCGAGCTGCATCATTTGCTGTTGCTGGTCGCCGTAGTCTTTGCCGCTTCCTTGAGAAAATCAGGCAAATAGGTGTGATGAGTGCGCTTGTTGTACAAATCGTCGAAGGTGATGTACGGGTAGAGATGGTGCGATTGAGCCTGCGCTTCGAACTCAGCTTTCAATGCAGCGAGCTTCTCCGGATACTTCTTCGCGAGATCGATGCGTTCGGTCGGATCGTCGTTCAGGTTGTAGAGTTCCCACTTGCTTTCATCAAGCGGCGGATTGGCAGCAGCGAACTTGACCAGAATGTCGTTGGGATACGCCAACTCAACCTTCCAACCGTCCTTGTAGATCGAACGCGAACCGAAAATGTAGTAAAACTGTTCGGTGTGGTGCCAAGGTGCGCTGGCATTATTGATCGAATCGGCGAACGAGATGCCTTCGATGGGCTGCTGTTTGACGCTGCGGATCTCTTCGGGCGCTTTGATCCCAAGCAGATCTAGCGTAGTTGGCAGCAAATCGATCACATGACTGTACTGATAGCGAATGCCGCCCTTGTCAGTGATGCCCTTCGGCCATGAGACGATGAGCGGATTGTGTGTGCCGCCTTCGCTGTTGGCGTCTTCCTTCCAATACTTGAAGGGTGTGTCTGCGGCCTGCGCCCAGCCCAGCGGGTAGTTTCCGTTGGTCGATGCGGGCGTGCCGATCTCATCGCTTTTCGAGATGTTGTAGGCGATGTTTTCCTGCTCGGTCACTTTTGCATTCGGCAAGGTCAGACCTGGAACAGCGCGCCGATCGATCACTCCGTTCTGCGATCCTTCCTTGCTGGCGCCGTTGTCGCCGATCGAGATGAAGATCAGCGTGTTGTCGAACTGGCCGATCTCTTTCAGGTGATTGATCAGCAGTCCGATTTTGTAGTCCGTGTAGGTCAGATAACCGGCATAGACTTCCATGAAGCGGGCATAGAGCTTCTTCTCGTCGGGAGAGAGAGAATCCCATGCCTTCAAGTCCGGATTCCGATCGGGCAGAACGGCGTTGGCCGGAATCACGCCGAGTTTCTTCTGGCGCTCAAAAACCTCCTGGCGATACCAGTCCCAGCCCTTGTCGAACTTGCCCTTGTATTGATCGCTCCAATACTTGTCAACCTGATGCGGCGCGTGGGTTGCGCCCGGCGCGTAATAGAGGAAGAAGGGCTTGTTGGGATCGATCTTCTTTACGCGGTCGATATAGAAGATCGCCTTGTCGGTAATCTGGTCGCTCAGGTGGCGGCCATCGGGTTTGATATGCGCCTGATCCTCAACCAGGTCCGGCTTGTACTGATCGGTTTGCGAACCGAGAAATCCGAAGAAGTGATCGAAGCCCTTGCCCGTCGGCCAGTGATCGAAGGGACCCAGATCGGAGGCCTCTTCATCAGGCGTGATGCCGTACTTGCCTACGGCAAAGGTGCTGTATCCGTTGTCGCGCAGAATTTCTGCAATGGTGCCTGCCGTAGCAGGCACGCGGCCATCCCAGCCGGGGAAACCAGCGGATGCGGAAATGTGCGAGAAGCCCGATTCATGCACCGATGCGCTGTTGCGTCCTGTCAGCAAGGCCGAACGCGTCGGAGCGCTGATGGCGCAGGTGTGGAAGTTGGTGTAACGCAGGCCATTGTTGGCCAGCGCGTCGAAGGTTGGTGTATCGATCAGGCCGCCGAAGGTTCCCGAAGCGCCATAGCCCACGTCGTCAATTAGAATCCAGACCACGTTGGGCGCGCCCTTGGGCGCTTGCACGGGCTCCGGCCACCACTCCTTCGACTCCGCGAGAGTGCGGCCGACGACGCCCTGATAGGGCTGAGCGGTTTGCGCATGCAGCGAGCTTCGCGCGCCCGCCGCCAGTATCAGCGTTGAAGTCAACGCCGCCAGTAGATTTTTCTCGTTCATTGCCTTCCTCATTTCTGATGAGCCAAGGGCTCGATTCATTCGTTGGCTTCCCGGCCCGTAGCCGTTCAGCGATCTATTTCAACTCGACGGTGACTTTTTCAATTTCGCCGGTGAACCGATTGGGCGAAGTGTATTCAAGGCTTACTGGCGAACCAAGGTCGCTGCCCACGTCGAGCGTTTCTCCAGCGGCGTAAATGCTGGAGAACTGCGCCTGCCCGGCCGGGGAGCCGTTGATGGCAAGCCGAACCGATCCGGAGACCGGAACGCGGCTGGAGAAACCTGGTGAACCGACCGAAGACGATGCCGCAACAGACGCCGGATCGGGCGTGACCGCAAGCTCAATATGCTGGAGTCCCGGACGAAGAGTCTGGGTTGCAACGAGCTGATCGCTGTGATCGTTGGAAACGTTGACTTCATAGTAGACACGGTTGTTCTTGAGAAACAGGCTGAGGCCGCCGAGTTCGCCGCCGTCTGCCAGAATGACTCCCTCGGCGCCGTTCGGAGGAACAATCACATCGGCATCGATCGTGTACGCGTGGCCGAAGAAGCCGGGCGCATAGCGCAGCGGCACACGCTCGTCGCCGGAGCGATAGACGAACTCAGTCTTGCCGCGCAGTGTCGCGTCGAGCGGCGAGGAACGTGCGGGCAGAATCGGGTAAGCATGGTTGCGGGTTGCTTCCTCGTCAAATACCTTGATGAGTTCCTTGAGCCTTTCGGGGTATTTGTCGGCGAGATTATGGGCCTGCGCGGGATCGTCGTTCAGGTTGTAGAGTTCCCATGGATGAACGTCGATGTCCTTGTCGGACTTAGCGACGTAGAAGTTAGGCTCCCAGGTAGAGTGGAGGCGATTGCCCGCCCACCAACCATCTTTGTAGATGCCGCGATTCCCGCTGGTGGTGAAGTACTGCAAGCTGTGGCGCGTGGGCGCGCCGGAATTGTCGAAGGTGTACGTCAGGCTCTTGCCTTCGAGAGGAATCTGCTTGACACCGTCAACTTCTTCCGGGAGCTTGATGCCGACAATGTCGTAGATGGTAGGGGCGATGTCGTTGACATGAGAGAACTGGCCGCGCACGCCGCCACGATCCTTGATATGTCCGGGCCAGTTGACGATTAGAGGATCAGTGACGCCGCCTAGGTGCGATGCATCCTGTTTTGTGCCGACCCACGGCGAGTTAAGTGCCCAGGCCCATGCGGCGGCATAGTGGTTCATGTAGAGTTCGCCGCCAAGCAACTCGGCGATGTCGTTGCGCTCTTCGATGGTCTTCGGTTTTCCGTTCACATCGCGGGCATCGTGACCCTCCAGGCCGCCCTCGGCGCTGGCACCGTTATCGCCAATGATGGCGAATACGATTGTGTTGTCGGCTTTGCCTTCTGCCTTGATGGCATCCAGCAGGCGGCCGACTTCGTAGTCGGTCTGCTCCAGGTAGCCGGCGTAAACCTCGGCCTGGTGAGCGAGCAGCTTCTTCTGCTCATCGCTCAGCGAGTCCCAGGCCGGCAGGCCGTCGGGCCGCGGCGTAAACTCCGCGTTCGCGGGAATCAGTCCCGCTGCCTTCTGCCGGTCAAAGGCCTCTTTGCGGATCACGTCCCAGCCGCGATCGAAGCGCCCGCGATAGTGTTCGACCCACTGCTGGGGGACCTGGTGCGGCTCATGCGTTGCGCCGGTGGCGTAGTAGATGAAGAATGGCTTGTCGTTAGCCACAGCGTCGTGCTGGTGCAGCCACTGGATGGCATGATCGGTGATGTCGGTAGTGAAGTGGTAGCCATCTTTGGGCGTTTTCGACGGCTCAACCGGTGTGGTGTCGTTGAATACGCGGGGATAATATTGATCGTCCGCAGCTTGGTTGAAGCCGTAGAAATGCTCGAAACCGAGGCCCGTCGGCCAGTGGTTGAATGGACCGGCGGGCGAGACCTCCCACATCGGCGTGTTGTGCCACTTGCCGTAGGCCGAGGTCGAGTAGCCATTCTCCTTAAGCACTTCGGCGATCGTCGCCGCGCTCGCCGGAATTACCGTGCTGTAACCGGGATACGGCGCGGACCACTCCGCGATGGAGCCGAAGCCGACTTGATGATTATTGCGGCCCGTCAGAAGGGCCGCGCGTGTAGGCGAGCAGAGTGCATTCATGTGAAAGCTGTTGTAGCGCAACCCGTTTTGCGCCAGCCGGTCGAACGTGGGCGTGGAGATTGGTCCTCCGAGAGCACTGCTTGCGCCAAAGCCCACATCGTCGATCAGAATCAGCACCACGTTAGGCGCGCCAGCCGGCGCCTTGGGTTGCTCGGGCCAAGACTGCGGCGGTGCCTCGTGCACCGGCGCAGTCGGCCAACTCGGCTTTGCTCCGCTCTCCTGGGCTTTCGCAGGCTGCCACGAGTTCAAAGCCACGGCTCCGCTGAGCACCAATCCAACTTGTTGCGAGATATTCATGTCTGTCTCCGTTTTTTGCTTGTTCGGTGAAATGCCAAGAATGTGCCGGTCCTCGCGCACATGTCCTCCCATGGCGCGGTTGCCGCCGTTCTTATCGAAGAGTTATGCAGGAATCAACAACAGCGCTGTCTACACAAGGGCTGGCGCATCGCGTCCCTCCCTTGCGAAAGCGCTGGCGCGCCCAAGACCGCCATTTCGCACCCACTCCATCACGCGTGCCGGAGCGCCGTTTGTCTTCAATTCATTCGCCATGAAGCGCATGTGCGGATCGATATGCCGAAAGAAGTGCTTGTATCCAGCGCAGAGATAGTTCAATCCGTATTCGCCGCCTGCAGTCGTGGTAAAGCGGTGCTTGGGGCATTCGCCGTTGCAGGCGAAGCGCACATCGCACTGCCGGCAATCGCTGACCAGTGCGAACTCTTTCGCGTTGCCAAAGTTCTTCTGCTGCGGCGAGTGCAGCATTCCCTGCAATGTGCGATCAAGGATGTTGCCGAGCTTGTTTTCGGGATAGACAAAGTGATCGCACGAGTAGAGGTCGCCGTTGTGCTCGACGACCAGCGCCTGTCCGCACTGGGGCGAGAAGACGCACAGGCTCTGCGGAACTCCGGCCCAGGATTCCAGCGCCACATCGAAGGCCTGCACGAAGACGCGGCCCACGTCCTGCCGCACCCATTCATCGAAGACCGCGGAGAGAAACTTTCCAAACTGGAGCGGCTCAACGGACCACTCGGAGACCTGCGTCTCCTGCCGAGCATAGGGCTTCAACAGCACAAGTCCATTGGGATCAGGCACGCTGGCCTGCTGTTCCACGACCGGGATGAATTGCAGATACTTGCTGCCAATCTCTTTCAGGAAGCGATAGACCTTCTGCGGATGATAGGAATTGAGTCGATTGACAACAGTGAGCGTGTTGAACTCGACACCATGCTCCTTCAGAAAGCCCAGGCCGCGCAAGACACGCGCATGTGTCGGCTGGCCGCCTTTGTCTACACGGTACGCGTCGTGCAACTCCTCGGGCCCATCGATGGAGAGGCCGACAAGAAACTTGTTGCGGGCGAGAAACTCGCCCCACTTATCGTCGAGCAGCGTTCCATTGGTCTGGAATGCATTGTCGACGCTTTTTCCGCCGGCATATTTTTCTTGCAATTCAACCACGCGCTCGAAAAACGGAATGCCAAGCAGCGTCGGCTCGCCGCCCTGCCAGGCAAAACTCACTTGCTGCCCTGGCTGTGCCTGAATGAACTGCCGGATGTAGGACTCCAGCACCGCATCGCTCATGCGGAACTCGCGCCCGCCCTTCGCGTAGAGATTCTCTTTTTCCAGGTAATAGCAATAGGTGCAGTTGAGATTGCAGATGGCCCCGTGCGGCTTGGCCATGATGTGAAACGGCTTGGTAGCGCTCATTGTTCCCCGTCATTCGTGGCGCGGTTGCGCCGGAAAATGAAAAACCCACGAGTTGCGCTCGTGGGCGGGGATGAGAATCGATTCCGTGTAGAACCGAAGCTAGGTTTCCGCAATCGCACGAGGCTGTTCAACTGCCAATGAAACAGCAGGACAACAACAGGTGCGGATTGGGAGTGCGC
>JBEKPI010000147.1:0-9531 GCA_049520855.1 Occallatibacter sp. | reverse complement strand
ATTGCCAGCGACTGGAGAATAGCCCTCCGCCGCACGACGATCCTCTTTTCGCATCGCATCATTCATCTCTACCCTCCACAAGGGTGTCACAAAATGGATTATAACATAATGTAGATATTACATCAGTAGGTTAGTATAATTAACGAGCAATATTCCGTTAAAGCATTCATGGATAAAGACATAGTTGACTATTTCTCAGGGGATACAATGGGAGGGAGGGCGCTTGCTGATCTCCGGCCAGCTATGAGCGATAGAGAACCCCTCTATCGCTCATGCTCTGCGGCGCTATTTGCTTTGACGATGGCGTTGCTGCTTGGGACTGCCAACCGGCCCGCCGCCGTCTTGCGGCTCGATATTTGGAACAGCTTGCACCACCGATGATGTCGGCGAGGCAGCCGCAGCGGGAACCGAATCCATGCAACCTCGAATCCCCATTCCAGCAACCAGCCCGATTACTAGGGTCGCAGTGGAAATCAGCGGAATCCAGAAACACAGCAACCAGGTGTTCAGTTGATGCAAAAGCGCATCAAGAGCATTCTCCCGCTTCTCCAGAGACTGCGTGAGCCGGTTGTTCGCAGATTCAACCTGAGCAACGACTCCGCCGTTTGCATCACTCAGATTGCCGAGCGCGGCAGAGAGTTCCTTCTGGGCGCGCGTCATCTCCGCACTGGTTCCTTGCAGGCATCTGGCCGCAGCGGGCAGGCCAGAATCGAGAAAATTCTGGCGTAGACTTTCACTCAGCAGTCTTGCAATCTTCTGTGCATCAAGCCCGGATTCGATCTTCTCGGGCAATCGAGCGATCCGCGACTCCAGTTTGTAGACATAGCCGAGCATCTTCTGTTGCGCTTCGTCGGAAAACTGCTGATGAAGATCGAGCAACTCTTGAAAGCGCTCGCGCTCGTTGGCAATTTCCATCGGCGTTTGCCGGGTGAGCAGGGCCAGGATGCCCATCGCTTCGAGAATGCGCAGCATCTCGTCATCGGGGCTGAGCTTGCGAGTATGTGCAAGAACGCGATAATACGCGGCCTGCATCTCTTCCGGGACAAGCCGGGCGAGAGAGTCGAACAGAGTCGGCTCTCCCACCGCGACAACAGCATTGGATGTTTCCGGTTCCGTGTTCATGGCAAGAATACCTGCCTTGCCCGGTCGAACTCAGAGAAGAGCCGCCGCCGGTAGCTCTGCGCGCGCATGACGAGCGACGCCCTTTTCAGTTCATCGACATCGGCCTTGCGATCTGCGACCTGCCCGAGTTGGATACCATGCTGGCGAACAGGATTTTCGAGTTCGGCCAGCCGGAACTCCATCTGCAAGATCTCCGGCGAGAAGGCTTCGCGGAAGCGATTTGCCTGCTCCGTAGACTTCCAGTAGGTGAAGTCCGCCAGGGCGCTGGTTGCGTTCTCGACAATAACGTACTCGACCCGTTCCTGAAGACGGCTCGCCCAGGCAAGAACGCTTTCAACGCTGGCAGGGTCCGGCGTCACCACGCCAACCGCCGTAAAGCAGACGCCGGTTGCAGCGACATCATCGTACATCGACTCGAACCAGTCGGCCGCGACCTGCCCGGCGCCCGCGCCCATATCGGCAAGAATAATGGGCGTACCGCTGTCGAGATGATCGACAAAGGCGTCGAGTCCGGCGGGCGTGTGGATGTTGACTTTGGTGACCCGTCCATTGAAGAAATGTTGCAGGGAGCCACGCGCCTTGTTCTCTGTGTCGAGATCGAGCAGCGTAACAGGAATCTGATTCGCCTCAAACCACTCGGCCAGGGCGACCATTACGCCGGTTTTGCCGACTCCGCCTTTACCGCCCATCGTGAAAACTACACGCTTCGTATTCGCCGTCATTGCTCACCTCCATTGGTTGTCAGGGTTAGGGGTTCGTTCTCACGGAAGACGAAGCGGGCGCGCTTCGCCTCCCGCACCGCGGGCTTTGCCTTGAGAGCGGCAACGCGTTCGAGCACTGGCGACTCCGCTGCGGTCAGGCCCACTGGCGGCAGCTCAAATTGCGTTCGCTTGCGATGCTTTGCGCGGACTTTCACGAAGGAGTGGAGTGTACTGAGGGCGACATGCAGCCCCAGCCGCTCGTGGAAGAGGCGGGCAACTTCGCGATACGTCCGCCCTTTGCGGCGAAGCTCGCGGATTAGTTCACGGTGGGGCTCCAGTTTGGAGCGCGGAGGCTTTTCAGGGAGAGGTTCGAGGATAATCTTGTGCGTCGGTTCCATAAGGCATGGCTCCCGAGCACCTCACTGCGTTGTTCCAATAGGCGTCCAATAAGCGGCTCCGACTATGCCTGAAAGTGTTTTGCTGCGCTATCCATGCCACCTGATTTCAACAACTTACCAGGCTCTGAGCCACTTTCACGGCGATAACACGGGTTCAAATCCCGTCGGGGACGCCAATAGAGTCAATGAGTTGCAAATCCACTCCAGAATTCTGTCAATACCCCCGGCAGAGCCGGGGGCTTGATTATGTGAGCCGCTCGAAGCGGCTTGAGCGGGGACGCTGACGCGGCCCCGGTTAGGTTGAGCCACCTTATCGGTGGCAGGTCATTTCCACGGGTTCAGTTGGTCGATCCGCTCGTCTTCCTTCTCCTGGTTGCGGATATACTCTTGAACCGTTGCCTCATCCCGCCCAACCGTTGATACGAAATACCCGCGCGCCCAAAAGCTTTGGCCGGCGTAATTCTGCTTGCGTTCCCCATACGTCCGCGCCATGTGGATCGCACTTTTGCCCTTGATGAATCCCACCACGGACGATACTGCGTACATGGGCGGGATCGACAACAGCATATGCACGTGGTCGGGCTGCAAATGCCCTTCCTCGATCCGGCTCTCCTTCTGCTCGGCCAGTTTTCGAACACTCCGCCCAGATGCATCCCCGGATTCCCGTACAGATCCTTGCGCCGGCACTTCGGGATAGAAACAACGTGATACTTGCACCCCCACTTCGAATGGCTTAAGCTTTCATACTCGTCCATCTAGATTCTCCTTGGGGTTTGCTTGGCGGCTCACCGCGAAGAGTTTCTGGATGGACTCCCGTAAATGTCAACCTGCTGCTGCCATCCCGGCAGAGCGGCGGATCTCCCGGGATATTAGCGCGGAGTAAAGCGCAAGATGAGCAGTTTCCCGCTCCGTCCGCGACCCAGCAAGCCCCTGCCTCCGATCGACATCCGAAAGGCCATCAGGGAAGTCAAGCGAACAGCATCAGGGTTAGCCGGCTGTTGTTGCTGGATCGGGAGCCTCAACCTGGCAGATAAGCAGTAGTCCATCTTAAATGTCCGATGTTGGCGCCGGACAAGATGCGCAGCCGGGAAACGCAACATTCCGATTGCTGTTCAACCTGCTCGAAGCTTTACACTTGAGCGATATGCCGGGAAAGCCAAGGGAAGACGGTGATATAAGTCGCTCCGTGGAGCGGGGCCGGCCTCTGCTCTGGGTGAGCGGAGCCTGGATTCTCCCATTTCTGGGCGTCTTTTTCTGGATTTTCCCCGGCTCCGGATTTGGAAAGGCCGTGGCTTCAATCCTCGCCGTCTTGGCGGCGCCGCTTCCCGCGCTTCTGTATATGGGTCGGCAGCGCAACCGAGCGATGGCCCGCGCGGCAAGCGCCGAGGAGGCAGCGGAGCAACTGAAGCTGCAATTGGAGACAGTCCGGTTCCGCACGGCGCGGCTGCGGGAGGAGTTGCAAGCCGCGGACCGGCAGGCGCGGCTCTCGCACCAACTCACGCTGCTGGGGCAGTTCACGGCGGGGTTCATGCATGAGTTCAACAACCCGCTGGCGATTGTGGCGGGGCGGATCGAGGTGCTGCTGGAGGAGCGCAAGGAGGACGCGGCCCTGTGCGCCGATCTCGATCGGATGCTCAAAGAGACGCGCTACATGGGCAACATCGCCAGTACGCTTTTGCAGGCACTGCGGCGCGAGCGCGGCGGCGAGGTTTTTGAAGCCTGTGCCCCGCAGAAGGCGCTGAACGAGGCGCTCGGGGCGCTGCGTCCCACGGCCCAGAGCCAGGGAGTGAAGCTGGTGGAGGAGATCGGGGAGGCGCCGCGGGTGGATGTACCCGAGCACGTGATTGGCGAGGTGGCGAGGGGTTTGCTGGGCAACGCGCTGCAGGCGCTTCAGGGGCGGGAAGCCGGCGTGATCTGGGTGCGGCTTGAGCCCTACCGCACGGCGGGGGCCAAAGTGGTGGCACGAATTGAAGACAACGGGCCGGGCGTGCCGGAGGCGATTCGCGGACACCTCTTCGAGCCGTTCGTCTCGCAGAGCAGCGGGCGGGAGCGGCTGGGGTTGGGGCTGTTTCTGGCGGCGAGTCTGCTGGATATGTATGATGGCCGCATCCGCTATGAGGCGAGAGAAGGCGGCGGGGCGAGTTTCGTGGTCGAGCTGCCGCCGGCGCGCTTTACCCGCGGCCAGCCCTACCACTGGTTTGCCGGAGGAACGACAGAGTGAGCCGCATCCTGGTCATCGACGACGAAGCCGCGCTGGGCGAGAACATCGAGCGGATGCTGCGCCTGCCGGGGACGACGGTCACTGTTTGCGTTGACCCGGTAAAAGGGCTGGCCGAGTGCCTGGCCGACCCGCCGGACCTTGTGCTGCTCGATGTTCGCATGCCGGGAATGTCGGGCGAAGAGGTTTTTGCCCGGCTTCATGAGGCTCATCCGGGGCTGCCGATTGTTTTCCTGACCGCTTTCGGGTCGGTGGAGAGCGCGGTGCTGGCGATGCGCAACGGGGCCTTCGATTACCTGCAAAAACCCTTCAAGCGCGAGGATCTTCTGCTGGTGGTCCGGCGGGCGCTGGCCCACTCGAAGCTGGAACGCGAAGTGGAAACGCTGAAGGGGCGCCTGGAGGCACTGGGCGAGGCCGATGCGGCCGAAAGCCGCAGCGGGGCCATGCAGGAACTGATGGAAAAGTGCCGCCGGGCGGCAGCGACCGACGCCACGGTGATGATTCTGGGCGAGAGCGGCACGGGCAAGGAAGTGATGGCCCGGTTCATTCACGACCAGAGCCGGCGCAAGGATGGGGCCTTTGTGCCGGTGGAGTGCAGCGCCATGCCGGGATCGCTGATTGAGAGCGAGCTGTTCGGGTACGAGCGCGGCGCGTTTACCGGGGCGGAACGCACCAAGAAGGGGCTGATCGAATCGGCCGACGGCGGCACGCTGTTTCTGGACGAGATTGGCGACCTGGGCGTGGAGTTGCAGACGCGGCTCTTCCGGTTTGTGGAGGAACGGGCGCTGCGGCGGCTGGGCGGCCTGGCGACGGTCAAAGTGGATTGCCGGATTCTGTGCGCGACCAATCAGGATCTGGCGGCCAAGATCAAGGCGGGCACCTTTCGCGAGGAACTCTTTTACCGCCTGAGCGTGGTCACGGCCAAGCTGCCGGCCCTGCGCGAACGGCCGGAGGATATTCCCCACCTGGCGCGGTTTTTTCTGGAGCGCTTTTCGCGGCGCTACGGCAAGATCCTTTCGGGGTCGCCGCAGTTCTACGAGGCGCTGATGCGAGAGCGTTGGCCGGGCAACATCCGCCAACTGAAGAATGTCATGGAACGGCTGTCGGCGCTGCATCCGGGCGGGGTGCTGGGGCCGGCCGACCTGGCCGAAGACGCTCAGCCTGTCGAGGCCGCCGGAAGCCTTTCCGCGCTCCCCTGGAAGGATGCGCGGGAGCAGTATCTCGCCAGCTTTGAGCTCTCCTACGCGCAGGCTGTGCTGGCCCGCTGCGGGGGAAATCTGAGCGCCGCCGCGCGCGAGGCCGGAGTTGACCGGAAGACTTTTTACGCACTGCTGCGGCGGGAGAAGGAACAGCAGGTTGGGGAATCCATTCCCCAGATGGAGCCAGGGATCGGGGAATGAGATCCCCAGGCCTGGGATTGGTCTGCTGCAAGTTGTTGATTGCAGGGTTCGGGCGCTTTGGCTCCCGCCGTGCTTAAGAAACCGGCAGGAGCTCCCGCATATGAAACTCTGGACCCTTAGTGTAAAGGCAATTCTGCTGACATTCGGCCTTATCCTGTTGATGCCCCAGCCAGGAAACGCCATCCCGGCGTTTGCCCGCAAATATGGCGTGAAGTGCTACACCTGCCACACGGTTCCGCCGGCGCTGAACAAGAACGGCTATATGTTCAAGCGTCTCGGCTATCGTATGCCGCCGGACGAGATGGACGGGACCAAGCCCGCGCCCAAGATCACAGCGCTGGACAAGGACATCAAGTTCAGCCTCACCAACTCTCTGGCGCTGATCGTGCAGGCCAGCGCCACTAACGACAAGACGGTGGCGGACAAGGGCAACACGGTCTCGGCGTCTCCGGTTTCGGCCTGCAACACGGGGAGCGCCGCCAATCAGCAGAGCTCCTCCTGCTTCAGCTTCAACCTGGACGAAGCGGCATTGTTCGTGGCGGGGGCTGTACCGGAGAGCGGCTTCTCCTACTTTGGGCACTATGAGCTTTACCAGGGCGGCGAGAACGATCTCGAACAGGGCTTCGGCGTTTGGACGGGTGGCCGGGCCAACAGCAGCTATTTCATCAAGGCCGGCGAGATGCACATGCAGGAGGGCGAGGGAACGCGGGCGGCGATGTTCTATAACCTCTTCTCCGACCCCGCTTACACGCTCATCAATGTCGATCCGCTTGGCTTTGCGCTCGATCAGCACCCGGTGGGCATCGACGTTGGCTACACGCACGCCTCGAACTACTTCCAGAGGGTTTTTGCCGTCTCGGCCAAAGTCACCAACGGGGTGAACGCGGACGGCAGCGAGATTCTGGATTCCTCGACGAAGAACGGAAAGGACGTGTGGGCCGATGCCGATTACTGGTTCGGGCCCGACGGCGGCGTCACGGTGATGTTCTACCGAGGCTCTAAGGATCAGGTTCAGACGCCGGACAACGGGAATGCGCCTTTCACGTACCGGGCAGGCATCGACCGGGTGGGAGCCTTCGGCAACTACCTGTTCTTCGACAAGCTGGATGTGCTCGGCGGCTACATCCGCAGCCAGGATGACTGGATGCCTCCCGATGGCGGCCCGATGACGCACTATATCGCGAACACCTACCGCGGCGAGGCGGACTACTACCTCAAGACGGGGACGGTGATCAACGCGCGGCTTGACCGTGGCGCACAAGCCATCGGCGCCAACCCGACGATGCGCACGCAGGCTTGGGGCATCGGTGGCGAACACGCCCTGACCTCGATGGGCAACATTGTGCTGCGCGCCGCCTATAATCAGGAACACGACGGAGACCCGGTGGCTCTGGCGGGCACAACCGACAAACTGTTCAGGCTTGACATTCGCTACATGTGGTAAGGAGAGGCTGAAAATGCACAAGGCAATTCGCACGATCGTGATTGCAGGTTTGGCGGCGCCGTTGTTTATGGCGGCGCAGAGCAGCAACGTAACGCTCCCGCAGGACAAGGGGCCGGATAAGATCAACGTCTCGGCCTATCCGGCGGAGCAGCAAAAGGGCTACAAGGTGTTTGTCGACAAGTGCGCCAAGTGCCACACCATCGCGCGCCCCATCAACACTGCGATGACCAAGGATGAGTGGAGCCGCTATGTGAAGCGCATGATGCACAAGCCGAACTCGGGCATCAGCGACACGCAGGGCAAGACCATCTACGAGTTTCTGGCTTACGACCAGGAGACGCGCAAGGACAAGAATCCCTCCGTTTTCTTCAAGTCGCTCAGCGACGAAGAGATCGAGAAGCTGAAGGCGCAGCAGCACTAGAGCGCGGTTGCCGCTCTGGCAGCCTCAACGACGTTGTATGAGGTAGTTTCCCTCAATCCCCGGCGAGAATTAGAGCCTCCCGCCGGGATTTTTTTCAGAGAGGAAGCTGCTTGTTGGCTTTGTTTTCGGGTTATCGCAGCGGAAAGACTGTCAGAATCGGGGAATTCATGCGCTATTCCATCACGGTCCCGGACCAGGAGTACTTTGACAAGAATATTCCTTGCCGCTCCGCCTGTCCGATTCATACGGAATGTGGCCGCTATGTGCAGGCCATCGGGATCTCGAAGGATGAGGAAGCGTATCTTCTGGCCCGCGCGCCCAATCCATTCGCTTACGTGCTGGGAAGAATCTGCGCGCACCCCTGCGAGGACAACTGCCGGCGCGGCAAGATCGACGAGCCGATCGCCATCTGCGCGCTGAAGCGCTATGCCACCGATCGCCATAATCTAGGAACCGGTCACGATCCGGCGCGCAAGAAATTGCCGCCCGCGCCCAAGCGGGACAAGCGCATCGCCATTATCGGCGCGGGCGTTTGCGGCCTCACCTGTGCGCACGACCTGGCCCTGCTGGGCTATACCGTAGAGGTCTTTGAGTCCGCGCCGGTTCCCGGAGGCATGTTGTACCTGGGCATTCCGCAGTTTCGCCTTCCGCGCGAAATCATCAAGATGGAAGTGGACAACATCCTGGCCATGGGCGTGACGCTGCATACCCGCGTGACGCTGGGCCGCGACATCTCCTTCGCCGAACTGCGCTCGAAGTTCGACTCGGTGCTGCTGGCCACCGGACTCAACAAGGGCCGTGAGTTGAACATCCCCGGCGCGCACCTGGCGGGGGTTTACAACGGCATCGACTTTCTGATCAACGTCAACCTCGGCTTCGAGATCAATCTGGGCAAGCGCGTGGTTGTTGTGGGCGGCGGCAATGTGGCCATCGACGTGGCGCGGGCGGCGGTGCGGCTGGTGCATGAAACGGCGCAGGAATCGGCGGCTTTTGCCGAAGAGGACGACGACGCCAAAGGCCTGCAACCGGCATTCGACGCGGCCCGCATGGCATTGCGCTCGGGCGCCGAAGAGGTGGAACTGGTCAGCCTGGAATCGCGCAAGCAGATGCCCGCATGGAAGGGCGAAGTGGACGAGGCCGAGCACGAGGGCATTACCGTCGAAAATAGCTGGGGGCCCAAAGAGATTGTGGGCGAAAACGGCGTCGTCACCGGCTTGAAGGTCCGCCGCTGCCTGACGGTCTTCGACGAAAACGGGCGCTTCAATCCCGCCTTCAGCGATGAAGAAAAGATCATTCCCTGCGACAGCGTGATCCTGGCCATCGGCCAGCAGGCCGACCTCTCATTTCTCAGCGGCGAAGAAGGCGTGCAGGTGACGCCGCGCGGCATTCTCAAGATCGATGAAAACCTGATGACGACAGCTCCTGGCGTCTTTGCCGGAGGCGATGTGGCCTTCGGGCCGCGCGTTCTGGTTGAGGCCGTTGCCAACGGGCACAAGGCGGCGCGCTCGATTCACGTCTTCCTCAGCGGCAAGACGAAGAAGACGGTGCTGAGCCGCTTTCGCATTCTGCCCAACTGGGAGATGCCGCGCGGCTTTCTCTCCATCCCGCGGCAGAAGATGCCGGTGCTGGCGGCCAACCGGCGCATCGGAATCGCCGAAGTGGAGCTGGGCTTCGATGAGGAGCAGGGCCGCGCCGAGGGGCTGCGCTGCCTCAACTGCCAGGTCAACACCATCTTCGACGGCTCCAAGTGCATTCTCTGCGCCGGCTGCGTGGATGTATGCCCGGAGAGCTGCCTGCGCCTGGTGGATCTGGCCCAGGTGAGCGGCG
>JBEKPI010000146.1:0-9607 GCA_049520855.1 Occallatibacter sp. | reverse complement strand
GAACCAAGGAAGCACTGGAAATAGCCATCGCCGAAGCAATCCGGATGATCACTCCAGACAACGCAAAGGCATGGTTCCATCACTGCATTAACAGTCTACAGTAATTCCTAAAATGCTCTAGGGAGCCTTTATCTCATCCTCGCTGCTCCGCAAATGCCGCGCCAGCGACCACTTCAACTCCTCAATCCCTTGCCCCGTCACGGCTGAGATCGCATGAAACTCCAACTTCCTCCGCTTGACGTGCGTCGCCAGCTTTTTCAGCTTATCGGGGTTGGCCGAGTCGATCTTGGTGGCGCAGACGATCATGGTCTTCTTGGCTAAGGGGTGGTTCGGCACGGGCGGTTCGTCCGAGTCGTTGGGAAAGCCTTCGACATCGTTCACGACCACCCCGCTGGTGAAGCTGGCCAGCTCCTTGTTGATGACTTTGAAGTCCTCAACCGGGTCGGGGCGGCCTGAGGCATCCGACACGTCAACCAGATGAAGCAGCAGCCGCGTGCGCTCGATGTGGCGCAGGAACTGGATGCCGAGGCCGGAGCCAAGATGTGCGCCTTCAATAAGGCCCGGCATGTCGGCGACGACGAAGGACTCCTGGTCCGGCTCCTCACCCACCGTCACCACGCCGAGGTTAGGCTCAAGCGTCGTGAAGGGATAGTCGGCGATCTTGGGCTTAGCGGCGGAGATGCGCGAGATCAGCGTGGACTTGCCGGCGTTGGGGTAGCCGACCAGGCCGACGTCGGCCAGCAGCTTCAGTTCGAGCCGATAAAGCCGCTCCTCGCCCGCGCGGCCCAGCTCATGCTCGCGCGGAGCCTGGTGGACGCTGGTGGCGAAGTGCTGGTTGCCTCGCCCGCCGCGTCCGCCCTTGGCGACGATGAGTTGCTCGTCAGGCTCCTGAAAATCGTAGATCAGCTCGCCCGTCTCCTGATCGTAGAGGCTTGTGCCTACAGGCACTTGCAGGATGACCGATTTGCCGTCCAGACCGGTGCAATTGGAGCCCATGCCGTGCTCGCCGCGCTGCCCCTTGTGCTCGGGGTTATAGCGGAAGTGAATCAGCGTATTGTGGCGCTGCGAACTGACCATGATGACATCGCCGCCGCGCCCGCCGTCGCCGCCGGAAGGCCCGCCGCGAGGAACGAACTTCTCCCGCCGGAAGGCCATGCAGCCGTTGCCGCCGTCGCCGGCTTTGACCTTGATTTTTGCTTCATCGATGAACATAAACCGCCAGGGAACAGGGATTAGGGAACAGGGAACACTAAGCTGGATTCGCGGCTCGTTGCGTACAACTCCGGCAAAATCAGAGATGCCGTCTTTTCAGTTTACCGTGGAAGGCATAGAATCGCTTTCAACGTCACTATTGGATTCAATCGAACTGCGAAGGCGTGAGAACTCTGTCTCAAAGGGGCCGGAGGTCTCTGCCCCACCCGGACCCGCCGCAAGAGCGAGCCGGAGAGCAGACGTAGGTTTTCCCAGGGTCTGCCGCGAGCAGGGGGCTCGATGGCAGGGTTCCAGCGCAAGTGTACGAAGTCGCTGGCAGTAGCCGTGCTCTTGCTGAGCGCGGCGACGATAGTTTTTCCCCAATCGCCGAAGACCCAGGTGATTGAGGAGGCGTCCACCGGATCGCTCTCCGGCAAGTTGACCGACCTCCATTCCAGGCCGCTGGACGCCGTCGCTGTCGTTTTGCGCAACCAGGCCACCGGCGCTGAGGCGCGCACAACCACGACAAAAAGCGGCAGTTATCGATTCACCGATCTCCAGCCGGGCGAGTACACGCTCGAGGCCGAGAGCGAGCAACTGGGCCGCGGGCGGGTAGAGGACATCGTCGTGGATGCCGGCCACGAGGCGCATGTTCAGACGGCGATGGAGTTCGAGCCGCTGCCTGCGAGGCCCGTGCTGGCGGCTTCGCCCGGTGCGGAGCCGCCCAGGGTCGAAGAGCTTCCGAGCAGGAAACAGCCCAGCGTAAGCCAGCCCCATCCTGAGCCAGCGCCTCCGCCCGTCAAAGCGGCGATGCCCGCCGAGCCGTTGCCGTCGCCGCCCCAGACCCGGCCAAGCCAGCGCGATTCCGCTTCGTCCAAGCCCCCGGTTCCTCCAGTCGCAAAGGTCTCTCAGGCCACAGCGGCGAAACCACTCCCACCAGCGGCCAATGCAACCGTTCAAGCGCCACCGCCTCCGGTTCTGAAGGCAACGACAGCAGCCTCAGCACAGCCCCCAGCGCAGACCACGCCGCCTCCGCCCAACCCGGTTGCCGCGGCCTCTCAGCAGGGCAACCCCGTCTCCCTCTCCAGGACCGGCACGATGAGCGCCCACGAGTTGCAGGCGCTCCCAATCAGCGGACGCCGCTGGCAGGACTTTGCGCTGGACAGCGCGCCCGCGTCCGCGACCCCGCCAGGAAGCCAGGGGCAAATCTCCGTGCGTGGCGCAGGCGAGGCTCAGGTCTCCGTAGATGGAGCCGCGATGAGCCTCGCCTTTGGCGCGACAAACGGGCCGGGGCAGCGCTCGTCAGGGCAGGGTTCGTTGGGGCAAGCCATCGACTCGCCCGGAACAGCACAGGTGGGAGCCGGCGGCCACGGTCTCGCTGTCAGCGAGGCGGCGATCCGCTCTGTCGAGACGGCAGCCGGCTACGTGGAAGCCGCTGCCGACAAGGCGGCGGGCGGCCGCATCGACGCGGAGACCCAGAGCGGCGCCAACGCGTTGCACGGGCAGGGCTTTCTCTTCGATCGCCAGAACGGATGGGGCGCGCAAAACCCCTTTACCCAGTGGGTCAAGGAGACGGCGTCGGCCACGCTCACCACCGTCCCGGTCTTCACGCCCGAGCCCTACACCCCCGCCGACCGCGAAACAACCGGGGGCATCGGCCTGGGAGGCCGCATCCGCCGCGACAAGCTCTTCTGGTTTGCGGCTCTGGACAGCTATAGCCGCAACGATCCGGCAGTCGCTGCAGTGAGGCATCCCGATCTGTTCTTCAATCTGCCCGAAAAGAATGGCGATGCCCAGATGGAAGTTCTCAGCGCCAGGATGGGCCCCAGCAACAACCCGTTGGCAGCGGGCGTGGCAGCGTATTCCGGCATGTTGGAGACATTGGACGCGCTGCTCGGACCGGCGCCCCGCACCGCGAAGCAGTGGACCGGCTTCGGGCGGCTCGACTGGAGAGCCTCCGAGCGCCAGAGCTTTACCCTTGAAGCCATCGCCGCCTCGTGGAATTCACCGGGCGGAGGGCTGACCCGCGTCTCGGAAACCTACGGCAACCACAGCTTCGGGTCGAGCAAGGCCGGCGAGGAGTGGCTGCTGGGACGCTGGGAGGCCTTCCTGACTCCCAACCTGCTGGCCGTGAGCCAGGCCTCGACGGGGCGGACCATCCAGGAAGCGCGGCCTTCAACTCCCTCAGCCTTCGAACAGACCCTCCTCCCTGGGAATCTGTGGGGCCAGTTGCCCGAGATCGTGGTGGACAATCGCTACGGTTTCACCATCGGCAACTCTTCGCGCTTCGGGCCGGGCAGCTACCCGGACGAGCGCCTCTACCACGGGCAGGAGTCGCTGGATTGGATTCGCGGCAAGCTGCTGGCGAAGGCCGGCTTTGAGGTGAGCCACAATGCCGACACAACCAGCCTGCTGCGCAACCAGACCGGGACATATACCTACTCCAGCGTGGAGAACTTCGTCTCCGATGCGCTGGTATTCGAAAAGTTTGGGCTGACAGACGCGCTTGACCCGCTCAACTCCGACCAGCACTATTGCGACGATACGGGCAGGGTGTGGACCGACTCGTCGGGCAATCCGCGCGGGCAGGGCAGCCTGCCTTGCTACTCCTACTACTCGCAAACCATCGGCCCCTCCGGCTGGCGCTTGAGCACCAACGACTGGGCCGGATACGCAACGGCTCAGTGGCAGGCCGGCAAGCTCGTGGCCGCCTCCGCCGGATTGCGCTGGGAGCGGGAACAGTTGCCGCCGCCCATCGCCGCGCTCGCAAACCCTGCAAATCTACCCACCCCGAAGCTGCCCCGCCTGGGCAACAACTGGGCTCCGCGCCTGAGCCTGGCCGTCGGAAACGGAGAAAAGCACTGGCCGGTACTGCGGCTTGGCTACGGAATGTACTACGGGCGCACCGAGAACGCAACAGTGGAGACGGCCCTGACCCAGACAGGTTCTCTCGCAGGCGACCTCAACTTTTTCATGCGCCCCACAGACAATCTGAACGGCGGCGGCGCTCCGCCGTTTCCGTATGTGCTGACCGGGCCGCCTGGGAGCGTGGTCATGCCGGGAGCGGTGGAGTTTGCCCCCAACTTCCGCAATCCCGAGGTCCACCAGGCCGTCGCCGCAGTGGAAGAGACGCTGCCCGGCCACGTCGAGCTGACCGCCAGCGCGATGGTGAGCCTGGGGCGTCGGATGCCCATCTCCATCGATACCAACATCGGCCTTCCGGCAACCGAGACCATAACCTACAACGTATGCGATGAGACCTCGACCACCACCCAGTGCGCCTTCGCCGGCGTCGGTCCCATCAAGTCTCCGCAGATCACGGTTCCGTTTTACGCCTCTTGGCCCCCGACGACTTCGGCCAACGAACTTGCCGGGCGGATCAATCCGCATTACCAGCAGATTACCCAGATCATGAGCCGCGCCAACTCCACCTACGAAGCGCTAATCGTCAAGGTCGAACGCTATAGCCGCCGTGGCCTGAGCCTTCACGCCCACTACACCTATTCGCACGCCATGGATTGGAACCCCAACGAGAGCGCGCAGGTTGCCGGCAACGACGTGCTCGACCCGGCCAGCCTCACCGACCCGGCCGCTTTCAGATTGGAGTACGGAACCAGCGATCTGGACATGCGCCACTCCGCAGCCGCAATGGCCGTCTATGAGGCCCCGTGGAAGCTGCGCGGCCGAGCGGGGAAGTTCGCCAATGGCTGGATGCTCTCGGGCATCGGGAACTTCCGCAGCGGATTGCCCTACACCATGCGCACCTCGGGGTCTCTGGCCGAGGAGTTCGATGTCTCGACACCCATCGTCGGGCTGGGCCCTGGCATCAACGGCTCAGGCGGCGACAACCGTGTCTACGGCACGGGCAGCGACGGCCACGCCTACAACGTCGGCCGCAACACCTTCCGTTATCCAGCCACCTGGAAGGCCGACCTCCGCCTGGGCCGCCGCTTCGACCTCGGCCACAATCGCGAGATCGAAGCGTTGGCCGAGAGCTTCAACCTCCTCAATCACCAGAACGTGACCGAAGTCGAAACCACTGGCTATACCATCGAGTCCGGCAGCCCCACCAGCCCGCTTCCGACGCTGAACTTCCTCACCGGCCTCAAACCCAACACCACCGCCTTCGGCCAGCCGCTCAACATCAACGCCACCAGCTTCTACCCCGTGCGCCAGTTCCAATTGGGCCTGCGAGTCAGGTTTTAGTTCCTATTCCCTATTCCTATTCCCTATTCCCTACTCCCTACTCCCTGCTTTTACCCCGTCTTCCCGCAAATGGCTATACGCCGCCGGGGGAACATCGGTCAGCGGCAATGCCGGGCCTTCCCACAGTAGGCGCGGCGATCCCTCGCTGGCCGAGTGCAGACCCTCCAGATGCAGCGTATGCTTGCCGGCGCGCAGCCCCAGCGAACCGCGATCGTAGCGCATCGCGTTGCCCGGCGAGCCGCAGACCTGGGCAAAGGGCGGGCCGGTCTTGGCTACTTCCACGCCGTCGATCATGAGGCGCGCGCCGTCGCGCGAGAGCAAATGAAAGGTATAGCCGCCGTCGGCGGGAATATCGATCAGGCCGTCCCATGCCGCGGCGTAGCGCGTAAATCCCTGCGCGTCGGCGTGCAGGCTTGGCCCCTCGCCGAGGAAGACCGCGCGCTCCGAGGCCAGGTTGGGCAGCTCGGTCCATTCTCCGGGGTAGATCCGCCACGCGAGGCCGGCCACCGTCGGGCGGGCGACTGTTGCGGCCTCATGCCAATGCGCCACGGCCACGACGCCTTGCCCGGCCCAGTCCTGACTGGCCGTTTGGGCGGTACCTTCGTTCGCCTCCACGTGCAGCAGAACCCGGAAGCGGCCAGCGCCGTTTCCAGCCCCGTCGAGTTCGGTCCCTTCCGCATCCGGAAAGCGATGGCGAACCCTCCGACCACTGGCCTGCGTACCGTCTCCGAAGAGCCACGTATAGCGCGCTCCGCGCGAGGGCTGGGCGGTAAACGTAACTTGCTGCCCCGGCGCGAAAGACGGCGGGTCCACGGTAAACGCCGCAACCGGCCCGTGCGGAGCCACGAACGCCGCCGGCTGCGCGCCGTTCGAGGTGATCAGCGGCACGTCCGCATCGCTGGCGGCGCGGCTCTGGCCTGTCTTCACATTGTCGAAGCTCACATCCGTCACCTTGCCGGTCAGCGTCGAGTCGGCCAGCGGTGGCTGGTCCAGCGCCCAGATGTCCTTGAAGCTGAAGCCATGCAGCCCCGTGTACTCCTGCTCCAGTTGCACCAGCGAGTACCAGTTGTCGAGAAACAGATTCTCAAATTTGAACTCGGAGTGGTCGCCCTTGGCCTCTTGCGCGCCCCAGAAGCCGAGCAGCCCAAACGTCTGCCCGCACGCGCCGATGCCGCCGTGCAAGATGTCCGAATCGCGCAGCGTAAAGTTGCGCGAGTTGAAGACCTTGCGCGGCCAGCCGGCGCGCACGATATTCGAGATGCTGGTCGATAGCTCGCTATTCTCGATGACAATGTCCGCAACATCGTGGCCGGGGCGCAGCAGATCTTCGTCTGTGTAGCCGTCCCAGTTGCCCTGCATCGCAAACACATCATCGGAGGCGCGCAGGAACGAGTTCCGCACCACGGTATCGCCGCCGCCCAGCCAGTCCATGCCGTCCTGATTGGCGTTGGCCGCGTTGCCGCCGATCAGCCGCAGATCGTCAAACCGAAATCCCGTCGAGTCCTTCATCTGGATCGACCAGGTCCGCGACCTGACGATGCAGGTCAGCCCGTCGATCTCCACGTTCTTCGCCTCCAGCGCGCCGATGCAGTGCCAGTCGGGCTTTTGCATCCAGCCTTCGTCGCTCGTCGGATCCTGCGGGCCGTCATAGACGATGGTTCCGCGCCCCAGCACCTTCACGTCATGCACCTTCCACAGGTTGAGGCTGCCAAAGAAGTAGGAGCCCGGAGCCAGATAGAGCGTCTCGCCGCTCTTGGGATTGAGGCTCTCGTGATAGACCCCCGGCTGCCATGCGCGAATCGCCTGCTTGCGCGGCATCGGCGGCGGCGGCGCGCCGGCAAAGAGGAAGAGCATCTTGGCATGATTCAAAAAGTCGCCGGGCCGCGAGATTGAGAGCTTCGCCGGCCCCGCGAGCCGGAAGCGGATCGTCTGGCCTTGCCGGATCGGCCGCAACCCCAGCCGCCAGGGCTGAATGTCCACGCCTTTGTCCCAAAAGCCCGGCTCGGCGGCGGTAATCTCCACGTTGAACGGCCCGGTCCCATCGAAGCTGACATACTCATAACTCGCCGCTGCGTGCGCCACGTCCACGGCCTGGCCGTTGACGGTGACAGTAAAAGCCGTCGAGCGCATCTCCTGCGGCACCGGCGCAGCCTGCACACGAGAGGCGGCGTGGGCTGCAACAGGCAGCGCGAGAAGAACCACAAGCAGCGGACGAAAACCCAGCAAGAAGACAGACTCCGGCAACAAAGTGAGAACGAATCCACTCTAGCACCGGAGACGAACGCGCCGCCTGAGATGCCGCTGCTCATGGAGATGTACTCGCGCAGACGAGTCGGCATGTTGGAGGGCAGGCAGCTTCTCGGCCCAACACAAGCAAGAGCAAATTCGCATCGGCCCTGGGATTCCGCCCGGCGCACGCCTCGTGATACCATCTCGGCAAGGGCCGTCCCCGCCCGCCATCCGGCCCGGCCAAGGAGGTTCCCATGAGCCCACTCTCCCGTCGCGAATTCCTCAAAGCCTCGCTTGCTGCTGGCGCCATCGGCAGCGCCGGCGCACTCCCATTGCAGGCCGCATCCGGCAAAGCCGCCGGCCTCGTCACTCTAGGCAAATCCGGCATGAAGGTGACGCGCCTCGCCTTCGGCACCGGCAGCAACAATGGCTATATCCAGGCCGCGCTCGGCCAGCAGGAATTCACGCGCCTCATCCACTACGCCTACGACCGCGGCATCCGGTTTTTTGAGACCGCCGAGGCCTATGCCACCCCCGCCATGCTAGGCGAGGCGCTCAAGAGCCTTCCGCGAGAGAGCTATCAGCTGATGACCAAGGTGACCACCAATGAGGAAGCCAATCCGCTGAAGCGATTCGACCAGATGCGCCGCACCGCGCAGACCGAGTACTTCGACATCATGCTGCTCCACTGGCAGCACACCTCCGGCTGGGTGGCTCAAACCAGCCGCTGGCAAGAGGGCGTTCTCGAAGCGCAATCGAAGAAGATCGTTCGCGCGCGAGGCGCGTCGGTTCATGGCCTGCCCGCGCTCCGCCAGATGCCGGGCAACCAATGGCTCGAAGTGGCCATGATCCGCATGAACCACAACGGCACGCGGATGGACGGCCCCAGCTACGAGGACAACAACAATCCATCCTGCGTCGACGAGGTCGTCGAGCACGTCAAGCAAGTGAAAAAGGAGGGCATGGGCGTGATCAGCATGAAGCTGATCGGCGACGGCGCATTCACCCGCCACGAAGACCGCCAGGCCGCCATGCGCTTTGCCTTCAAGAACGCCGGAGTCGATTGCGTGACCGTGGGCTTTAAGAACACGCAGGAGATCGACGAAGCGATCGACAACCTGAATCTCGCATTGACATAGTGTCCTGAGTCTAAAGTGCGTCTGCACAATGGACTGTCATCCTGAGCGAAGCGTTCTTCAGCGGAGTCGAAGGACCTGCATTTGCTCTTTGCCTCGAACCGTTCATGGGCCGGATCAATAGGCGGTGGGAACAGGCTCTATATCCCCTCCCCCATCGACACATACTGCCGCAGCCTCTCCAGTTCCATGCGGTAGGCTTCGCGCTCGGCGGCCTCGGCGGTGAACTGATCGGCTGGCTTCCGCTGGCCGCCCAGTCGCTCTTCCAGCTCATCCACGCGAGCCGACAGCGCAATCAGCGAATCCGAGAGCGGATCTTTGATGTCGTGCGGATCGGTAATCAGCACGCGCTCGCCGTTGCGATAGACAATGTGCGCCGGAACGCCCACCACGGTCGAGTTGGGCGGCACATCCGACAAGACCACAGACCCCGCGCCCACGCGCGAGTTTTCGCCGATGGTGATGTTGCCCAGCAGGTTGGCGTTGTTGCCGACAAAAACCCCGTCGCAGAGCGTGGGATGGCGCTTGCCGTGGCCTTTGCCTGTGCCGCCCAGCGTCACCCCTTGGTACATGGTCACGTCGTTGCCCACAATTGAGGTCTCGCCGATTACCACGCCGGTTGCGTGGTCGATGAAGAGCCGTCGGCCGAGCGTCGCGCCGGGATGAATATCCACGCCCGTGAGGAATCGGCCCGCCTGCGAGAGCATCCGCGCCGGCAGGTGCAATTTCGCGCGCCAAAGACGGTGCGAAACGCGGTGAATCCACACCGCCCACAGCCCCGGATAGCAGAGAAAGACCTCCAGCCGCGAACGCGCCGCCGGGTCGCGCTCCAGCACGGAGTCGAT
>JBEKPI010000145.1:0-9847 GCA_049520855.1 Occallatibacter sp. | reverse complement strand
CTGATGCTGGGCGCGGCGGGCAAGAGCGCGCAGTTGCCGCTCTACATCTGGCTGCCGGACGCGATGGAAGGGCCAACGCCGGTCTCCGCGCTGATTCACGCGGCGACGATGGTCACGGCAGGCGTCTACATGGTCGCGCGGACACATGTCTTGTTCGATCATTCGCCTTTCGCGCTGGGGGTGGTGGCGATTGTCGGCGCGGCGACGGCTATCTTCGCCGCGACGATTGCGCTGGTGCAGAACGACATCAAGCGGGTGCTGGCGTATTCGACGATCTCGCAGCTCGGTTATATGTTCCTGGGCTGCGGAGTGGCGGCTTACTCGGCGGCTATCTTCCACTTAGTTACTCATGCGTTCTTCAAGGCGCTGCTGTTTCTTGCGGCAGGTTCGGTGATTCACGGATTGGGCGGTGAGCAGGATCTGCGCAAGATGGGCGGACTGTGGAAGAAGCTGCCAATTACGTTTGCGGTAACTACGGTGGGCGTATTGGCTATCGCGGGGATTCCTCCCTTCGCGGGATTATTCTCAAAGGACGCGATACTCTATGCGGCGTTTTTGCAAGGGCCGAATGGGAAATTATTGTGGTTTGTGGGAGTGGTTACAGCCCTGCTGACCTCGTTTTATATGTTCCGTCTGTGGTATCTGGCCTTCTGGGGCAAGCCGCGCAGCGAGGATGTTCATGCGCATGAGAGTCCGTGGTCGATGCGCGGGCCGCTGTTGATTCTCGCGCTGCTCTCGATCAGCGGGGGCTGGATTGGCATTGAGCGCTCGGCCGGTTGGGTCAACATGGAGCGCTTCAGCGGTTTTCTGGCTCCGGTCTTTGGGGCGCGAGGCGCGACGGAGGGCAATGCGCAGCTTGAATTGACGCTGAGCGCCGTGGCCGTTGGCGTGGCGCTCCTGGGCTGGCTGGCAGCCTATCTGTTCTACCGCGAAAAGTCGACTGTTGCGACGCGCCTGGCTGGCGCTCTTCCGGGCGGCTACAAGCTGCTGGCCAACAAGTATTTTGTGGACGAGTTTTACGGAGCGACGGTAGTCAAACCGCTGTTGGGCTTCTCGAAGTACATTCTTGGATGGGTTGTGGATGTGGGGATTGTAGGCGGCGCGGCGTGGCTGCTCGGCGGCATTGCGCTGTTAACGGGCGCGATTTTGCAACGCTGGCAGTCGGGCAATTTGCGGTCGTATGCGGCGTGGCTGGCCGCGGGAGCGGCGGCGGTGCTGCTGTTTTTGCTGGTTCCGTGGACAATGGTGCTGGCCGCGCTTCCAGCAATTCATCCTGGCGTGGCGGGGCATTGAGAGAATGAACGAAATCAATAACTCGATTCTTACGCTGATCCTGCTGGTTCCGCTGGCTGGGGCGGTGCTGGTGGCGCTTGCGCCGGACCGATGGAAGCTGCCTAACTGGATCGCGCTCGCGACAACGCTGGCCACCTTTGGCCTCACGCTCCATCTGCCGGCGCACTACGACAAGACGCAGAGCGGATTTCAGTTTGCGGTAAACCGGCTGTGGATCGAGAAGCCCGCGATCTTCTATCACCTCGGCGTGGATGGGCTGAGCCTGTGGCTCGTGGTGCTGGTTGGCTTGCTGGCTCCGGTGGGCGTGGTGGCCAGTTGGAACGCGATTCAGTCGCGGCGCAAGGTCTTCTTCGCGCTGTTTCTGGTGCAGCAGACGGCGATGTTCGGCGTTTTCTTGTCGCTGGATTTGATGCTCTACTACGGCTTCTGGGAGCTGTCGCTGGTGCCGATGGCGATTCTGATTGCGATGTATGGGCGCAAGGACGGACCGAAGGCCGCGCTGAAGTTTTTCCTCTTCACCTTCATTCCCTCAGCGCCGCTGCTGGTGGCGATTCTATGGCTCTACGAGCGGACGGGCAGCTTCGATTTCACGACGTTGCAGTACAACATCGTGAGCGGCGTGCTTCCCGCTGGCCCTCTGTTCTGGGTAGCGCTGGCGTTTCTGTTTGCCTTTGCTGTCAAGGTTCCGGTCTTTCCACTGCACGGCTGGGTTGCGGATACATTCAGCGAAGCGCCGGTGGCTCTGGCGATGGTGGTGGCCGGCAAGCTGGGGCTGTATTCGATGCTGCGCTTCCATATCGGGCTTTTCCCTGTGCAGGCGCGGGCCATGGCTCCGGTGCTGGTGGGGCTGGCGGTTGTGGGCGTTCTCTATGGAGCGTGCCTGGCGCTGGTGCAGCGCGACTTCTGGCGGCTGATGGCCTTTGCCGCGCTGAGCCATCTGAGCCTGATTACGCTGGGAATATACGGCTTGGCGCTGACGGGCTGGGAGGGCGCGGTCTATCAGATTTTGAATCATGGAGTGGTGGATGGCGCGCTCTTCCTGCTGCTGGGCGTGCTCTACGACAGCTACCGCAGCAGCGAGATCGACGCCTACGGCGGGCTGGCCGCGAAGCTGCCGCGCACGGCGACGTATTTTGTGCTTGCCGCGCTGGGGATGATTGGGCTGCCGATCCTGGGCGGATTTATCGGCGAGTTTCTGATTTTGCTCGGCACATTTACCGGTGTCAGCAAGGGCTGGGCGATTGCGGCTACATTGGGCGTGATTCTGGGCGCGGCCTATATGCTGGGTCTGGTGCAACGGCTCTTCTATGGGCCGGAAGGTAAGCTGACTGCGTCGAGGCCGCCCGATGACTTGCGGGCGGGGCAGATAGCCGTTCTGGCTCCGCTGGCCGTGCTGATGCTGGTGATGGGCCTGGCGCCGATGCTTTGGCTGTCGGGGATTCAGACGGGGGTTCATCCTCCGCAATCGTTGTCCACTTCAATGCATGGGGAGGGCCAGCGGTGAATCCCGTACCCGACATTTATCGCATCCTTCCCGAAGTGATTCTGACGCTGACCGGCGTGCTGGTGATGCTGCTCGACGCTTCCCTGCCCCCGCGGTCGTCGCGCCGCTGGTTAGGAGGGTTCGCTGCAATCGGAACCACCTTCGCGCTGTGGGCCAGCCTGTGGCAGCTTTCGCTGCCGGAGGGAACCGGCTTCTCCGGCACAGTGGAAACCAGCGCCTTTACCGTCTTCTTCCACGTGCTGATCTGCGGCATTGTGCTGGTTTCGCTGCTGCTTTCGATGGACACCTTGCCGGAGAAGAGCCATCATCAGGGCGAGTTCTACGCGCTGATCGTCTTCGGCGCGGTGGGCATGTGCCTGCTGACTGGGGCTGTCGAACTGCTGCTGGTTTTCATCGCGCTGGAGATTTCTTCGATCGCCACATACGTGCTGACCGGCTATCGCAAGCAGACGGCGCGCGGCCCGGAAGCCGCGATCAAGTATTTCTTGCTCGGCTCCTTTGCCACAGGCTTTTTGCTTTACGGCATCGCGTTGATCTTCGGGGCCACCGGCACGACGCAGATCTACGAGATTGCGAGGCTTGTGCCAACCGCCGGGAATCATTCGCTGATATTGGCGGGGCTGGGACTGATGCTGGTGGGGATATTGTTCAAGGTCTCGGCCGCGCCCTTCCACGTGTGGACGCCGGATGTGTACGAGGGCGCGCCCTCGCCGGTGGTGGCGCTGATGTCGACCGCGCCCAAGGCGGCGGCCTTTGCGCTGCTGTTGCGCGTGGTTTATGAGATGCTGCCCACGCTGCGCCCGGTTTGGTCGCCTCTGCTGTGGGTGGTCGCGGTGCTTTCGATGACCGTGGGCAACCTGGCGGCGCTGCGCCAGCGGAATGTCAAGCGCATGTTGGCCTACTCTTCGATTGCCCATGCCGGCTATCTGCTGGCGGCCCTTGCGGGACTCGGCAACAGCGGCATTGCCGCGGCCAGCTTTTACATCGCAGCTTATGCGGCAATGAATGTGGGCATCTTTGCCGTGATTACGCTGGTGAGCGGCTATAACGAGAAGCTGCCTTTGATCGACGATTTTCGCGGGCTCATCTACCGCTCGCCGTTCCTGGGGAGTTTGCTGATCTTCTTTCTGGCTTCGCTGGTGGGTATTCCCTTCACCGGCGGATTCTTTGGCAAGCTGGTTTCGTTCTCAACGGCGATTGGCGGCGGGGCCATTTGGCTGGCGATCATCGGCCTGCTGAATTCAGGACTGGCTGCCGCATACTATCTGCGGCTGGCTCTGGTGGCGGCGCAGCGTCCGGACGACGAAGACGCCGCGGTGGCAGCGCCGCAAGTGGGGGTTGCGGTTGGTACGGCTTTGCTGCTGGCTGTTTTGGCGACGCTGGTGCTGGGAGTTGTGCCAAGCGATGTGCTGCGCGCGGCCGAGACGGGCGCGCATACGCTGCAAGCGCCACCCACGCCGATCAGCGCGGCTCCGGAAGGCGCTCTGCCGCCGTCGCAGCCCTAAGGCCGGGCGCAACGATTTACGCGGCGTAGCCGCGGCCCTTCCAGGTTACGCACTTCAGAATCCTGTGCTGGAACCAACTGCGATAGAGCAGCCATACAAAGAGCGGAAGCCCCAACGGCGCGAGGGCGCAATCGAGCAACGGAAAGTTGGACTTGGCCACGCGGCCATAGAAGCGGAAGAGGTTGCGCACCCATAACAGGCCCAGCGCCCAGCCTACGCCCAGCCACTGCAACGCATGAGGGCTCAGACGCGCGCTCCACAGCTCTAAGGCAAGAATCGGCAACAGTGCCAGCAGCAGAATATCGAGCGCCCGCCAGAAGGCCAGCGCCAGCGAGTTGTCGAAGAGCAGCGCCAGGTTCTTGGTCCAGCCCTCGATCATCGCAGCCGTCGAGCGGTACATGCGGGTCGAGACCGCATCTTCGGCATAGCGGAAGCGCAGGCCAACCTGGCGGCGCTTGGCCCGGAAGGCCAGTTCCACGTCTTCCAGCACGCTGTCTGCCACGCTGGCGTGGCCGCCGAGGCGCCGGTAAGCCTCGCGCTCGACGAGCAGGAACTGTCCGTTGGCGGCGGCGATGGTCTGGTTGGGGTCGGAGACTTTGGCTGGCGGATAGGCCAGGGCCAGTTCGCAGAAAACCAGCGGCATCAGCGCCCTCTGCCAAAGGCCGCTCACAATCTGGCGCGGCGAATAGCTCAACATGCCTGCTTTGTGGCGGGCCGCTTCGTGCATCGCGCGGCGCAAGTTTCCCGGCTCGTGGAGGGTATCGGCGTCGGTGAAGAGCAGCCAGCGTCCCCGTGCCCGCCGTGCAGCCGTCCAGACGGCGTTATTTTTGCCGGTCCAGCCTGGCTCCAGCTTTCCAGCCTCCATCAACGTCACTCCGGCGAAGCCTCGGGTTATCTCCGCCGTGCGGTCGGTCGAGTGATCATCCACTACGATCAGTTCCCAGTCCTCTCCGAGCGTGAATATCTCTTCCGACTGGCTGACCAGCGACTCAAGACAGCCCGCCAGGCAATCTTCTTCGTTGCGGGCCGGAACGATGACGGTCAGCTCCATCAACTCGACCGGCTCGGGCTGGGAAAAGACCGTTCCCCAGCCAACGGGCAACGCAGACGCGCCAGCGGACGAGCTATTGGCCGTCGGGTTGGGCTCCGCCGGCTTGATCCCATCCTCTCCGACCGCAGTCGTCTGCTGTTGCTCCTCGTTCCCCATTCGCTCTCGCCCTTTCGCTGTGGGACTTTCGCTCGTTATTATAAGGATGTGCGGCTCTCCCGGTTCCTCTTTCTCGGTTTTCTAGGGCTTTTGGCCCTTGCGCCCGGCTGCGACCGGGGCGCTCACCCGGCACAGACCGGCCAAGCAGCTCCGGACTTCACCGTCTCGGATGGCGCGACGACGGTTCATCTGGGCAGCTATCGGGGCCGCGTGGTGCTGCTTAGCTTTTGGGCCACCTGGTGCGCGCCCTGCATCGAAGAGATGCCATCGCTGCTCGAATTGCACCACGACCAGCCCGATCTGGCCATTATCGCCGTCAGCGTCGACGAAGACCAGGACGCATACAGCCGCTTTATCGCCCGCCGCCACGTGGACCTGATTACGGTTCGCGACCCCGGCGAAAAGGCCGCCGGGCTTTTCCACTCGGAGATGTGGCCGGAGACCTACGCCATCGACCGCCAGGGCATCATCCGGCGCAAGTTCATCGGCGCGCAGGACTGGGGCAGCCCCGAGATTCGCGCTTACCTGAAAAGCCTGTAAAATCTTGCTATCATTCCTCTATGACCACAGTGGAGATTGTCTTTCGGTATGCCGCGCCGCCCACGGAGGCTGTGACCTTTGCGCTGGCCGATACGCGCGAGGTCTACGGCATTCGCAGGCTCACATTTGACCGCGCCGCGCGCACACTGCGCGTGGAGTATGACGCCACCCGGCTCAACGCCGCCGCCGTGACCAGCCTGGTGCGCCAGGCGGGCCTGGTGATCGACGCCGAAATCCCTCCAATTTCGCCGGCGCCTGCTCCGCAACCTGCCGCAGGGCAGGCGCCCCCGGCGTGAGATTCCGCCGAGGCTATGGTGACTGTTCTTCGTAGCTGGGGCAGAGCCGTGTTTGACGAATCCCGCCTGAGCGGAGACAATAGAAACGTTGCATCCCTTGCAGCATGTGGGCCTGTGGCGCAGCTGGGAGCGCGCTTCCATGGCATGGAAGAGGTCATCGGTTCGATCCCGATCAGGTCCACCATAGAGTCAATAACTTAAAGAAGTTCCATTCCCCGCCTTGGCAACATTCCTCTACTGGCTGCTGGCTTTGGTCCATTCGATGCGCAGGCCGGTGCGGATGGTGAAGGGAAGGCTGGGATAGCCGATGGGGGCGATGTGCTGATTGCCGGTGAGGTTTTCCGCCTGGCCGTAGATATTAAGCCAGGAAAGCAGTTTGTAACTTGCGCCCAGGTCCAGCTTGGCGTAACCCCAGTCGAGATTGCGGTTGGGCAAAACCAGCGAATTCAATTGGTTGATGTCTTCGCCGCCCAGGAATGTAGAGTCGTCGCTGCGGCTGGAAAAGGCTGAGGTAAAGACGCCGGTGATTTTCGGGCCAGCATAACTTGCGGTGAAGAATCCCGTGTGAGGCGGACGCCGGAAGGGCCGCGCGCCCTTGAGCGGCGAATAGTCTCCCACGGGAATTCCATTGAAGGTGGCCGGATAGACCCCGGCCTGCTCCTGGTCGCTTGAAAAAGACCGCTGCACCACTGTATCCAAGTAGGTGTAGCCGCCGCGGAAGAAGATGTTCTTGCCGATGCCGCTCTCCACTGTGGTTTCGATCCCCTGTGCGCGAAAGGCGAGCGAATTGAGGTCCAGCGAGTAGGCGTCTTCGCTGTTGAGAACGCTTTCGAGCTGGTTTTGTTGCACCGGACTCAGGTCAGGCAGCAAGGTGGGAACCTGTCCCGCGCCGACTCCCTCGATGGCGCGGCCGAATTCATTGTGGAAGTAGGTTGCGCGGAAGACGATGCGCTCGCTCCAGAAGGCCTGTTCGCCGCCGCCCTCCCAGGTGCGGGTCGTCGGACCTTCGATCGGGGAGATGTGATACTGCTGAATCGTCGCGGGACCGCCGGGTTCGCCTTCCAGAAAATCGTAGAGCGAGCCGATCTCATCGGTCAGCTTGGGCTCGCGTATGCCTTGCGAGAAGCTGAGGTTGAGCCGCGTTCCGCTGAAGACGCCACTGCGCGGACGCACCGCATAGAAGCCCAGGCCGGCGTGCGGCGATATGCCATTGCCGATCAACGAGTAGTGCATCGCGTCCATGCCCAGCGTATAAAACAACCGCTGCTTGAGGAAATCTCCGTGCGCGCCAAAGATAGAGTCGTAGTTGGTGCGGCTCTTCTGCTCGTTGATGAAATACGCCGGCTCGCGCTCGGCGCCGCGCTCATTCTCAAACTGGAAACCGGCGAGCAAAATCAGATGCGGCGTCAGCCGGTAGTCTCCCTGGTAGAGAAACTGGTCGCGATTTGAGATCAGGTCCAGCCGGTTCGGATAGACGCTGTAGTTTGCCGTACTGTAGTCCAGCAGAGCAGGCCCCATGGCGCTATAGCCGTTGGCGCCTTGGATGAGGACCGGGAGGCCATAGAAATTGCCGGCGCCCAGGGTGCCGGGTGGGAGGTCGCAGGTATCGGCCGGAATGCAGACGCCCGCCGGATACCATTGCCGCGATTGCTCGCGCTTGCGCGTCAAGCCGTACTGGAATCGATTGTGAAAACTGGCGGTGGTCTGATTCTCGAGCGATCCCCCGCCATACAAATCCTGATCGCCCTCTTTGCGGTCGTCGCTGATGTGATAAAAGTCCCAGGTGCTGGGAACGCCCGTCGCATCGACGCCATAGCGCAGCGTTGCGCGAATCTGCGTGCTCCCATTGAGTTGCCAGCCGGCGTTGGCCGCCGAGGTAGCCAAGTGGTATTCGTCCATGGGAAGATTGTTGGCGGTCTGAAGCCAACTGAAGGCGCCCAGGTAATCGAGTTTGTTGTGCGCGCCGGCCACTTCCAGCTCTTCGCGCGAAGTGGAGAGATTGCCGGCATCGCCCTGGAAGAGAATCGACGGAAAGCTGGTGGTTCCGTGCGGAGTAGTGAGGCTGACCACGCCGCTGGCCGCGTCGGCGCCGTAGAGGCTCGAGTCCGGGCCGCGATAGACTTCGGCGCGTTCGACGGCGGTGGTCGAGAGCGGGCCGAAGTCGAATTGCCCGCCCATATCGCCAACGCTGACCCCGTCTAGAAGAATCTTGTTGGAGTCCGAATCGCCGCCGCGAATGAACAACGAGGTTTGAGCGCCGAGCTGGCCGTCCTGGACAACGACCGTTCCCGCCATCAGGCGCAGAGCGCTCGTCATGTCGTCGCGCAGCGCCAGGTCGGACGGTCCGATCACGCTGGTGGCCTCGCTGGTCTGCGGCTGGGGAGTGGGGCTACCGGTTGCGGTAACCACAATGGACTCGCGCACCCACTCGGGTTCGAGAACCAGGTTGCGCTCCACCGAGTCGAGCCGGCCAGCGTAGAAACCGGGCGTCTCCAACTGGCGGAAGCTCGATGCGGAGACAACCAGGAAGAAGCGGCCCTCGACGCCGGTAAGTATCTGAAAACTGCCGTCGGCCGAGGAGACAGCGACGCCGACCGCCTTGCCGCCGCTGATCAGAACGACTTTCGCGCCGGGGACTTTGGCGCCCGCAGCGTCGGTGACCACGCCGCGGATGGAGGCCGCCGGGCAGAGGGCGACGCCGGCGGTGAGCAGAATAAGGGCGAATGTGCGCGGCAGCGCGCGCGGCAGATTGTAGCGAGAGAGAATTTGCAAGAAATCGGGCATGAAGGCTCCTTCGTTCCCCTCGGAACGCAAGCGGGTTGGGGGCGCGAGGACCGGTCTCCTGACTTGCGCTTTTCCCAGCCACCTTCCCACAGGCACTCCCCAAAGGGATCGCTTGCAGTGGTTCATACGGAAGATCCGCGGCGGGCGGAAATTCCCTGGCTGGTTCCCTGCCCTGGCCGATAGAACGGGCCGCTAGCAGGAGCGCTCACAGTTGCGGGGCAGTGGCGGAGTTTCACCGCCTTCCCGAGCATCCTGGCGATTGCCGTGGTGGGGTGCGCTGACCCTCGAAGGGACAGCCTGATGGCATGGAACGAGTTTCCACGCCATGAACATTCTATAGCCGGAGCGGGGGGCAAAGTCAAAGCGTCAGAAACCGCTCTTGCGGGAGCTGGCAGCGGCATGGATGTGGAGCGGACAAGGTGAAGGACAGCAAGAGTAGAGGAATGGTGACCCCGGGAAGACTCGAACTTCCGACACGCAGTTTAGGAAACTGCTGCTCTATCCACCTGAGCTACGGGGCCACTTGTGATAAATCATTTATACTCCATTTATTAGATTGAACTTCTGCCTTGTCATCTAAACTCGCGTTTTCGCATAGAGCTGGTTCATCAAATTCGGACAGTGGTTTAAGTGGAGGTTCTGTTCTTTGACAGCCTAAGATGGCTGAGAAGAGGAGAACCGATGAGCAGACGTCCACGTAGGAACCATTCGGCGGCGT
>JBEKPI010000144.1:0-9968 GCA_049520855.1 Occallatibacter sp. | reverse complement strand
AAAGGGATCGTGGATGCGGCGGTGGCGCGGCCGAAAGCGGTCAAGCATCCGTAGGCGGGTATTGGGCCGATGCGGGGCGGGGACGGAGGCGTACCGTTTTACAGTTGTACAGGTTCAGTAGGCTGTGAATCTGTGAGGTAGATGTGGTTTATTTTGAATTAGTTAGAGGGGGTTCCACAGTTCCACGGATTCACAGTTTGCGTGATTCCGTGAAGGGGCATCTTGTAAGTATTTGATTTTGGGTTGGTTAACGATAGCTCCACAGATTCACAGGCAAAATTGAGAAAAAAAGCACCTGCGGTGCGGCCAGAGGCCTTCGGCATAACCCGCCACGGGTACGGTTGGGCGGTCGGATTGGCGGCGATGGCAAGGTTTGTGTTATTCATGGCGTCCTCTCAGGGAACGGAGATCAGGGTCAGGGGTCAGTTGAGTTCCGTTCTGCTGAATAGTTCCATTGTCCTCCAACTGACCATAATTATCTGCAAAAGGGGATCGGATTGGGGTTCTTTTTTTGTGTGCCGGGGTGGGGTTCGTGGTTTCCCATTTCCGAGAATCCGGATACTCTGACTCCGCTCAGTAAAGGCTATGGGGCACCCATTTTCATGGGTGTGGATCTGCGCCACGCGCCTGCCAGTGCCCTGCCCCATAATCAAGAGCCTCAACTTCAGTCTCCGGTCGGTTTCGGTATTTGCGCCGCTTTTGGTTGAAGCGAGCGCCGGTAATCCGCCAGCAGCTTGTCGCGGTTCTGGCTCAGATCCTTTCCCGTTGGCCTGGAGGGATAGGGTCTGTTGCCCATCATGCCCTTCCAAAGAACGCGATTGAAATACCCGCCATCGACGAGATCCGCATCGCTGAAGTCCATTCCCTTGGTGACATGCGCCCAGTAGGCCACATTCGGCGTCGGGTTGTTGCACGGCTGGATTGGACCGGGAAGTGGCAGCTTCGTACAGTAAAGAATTGCCGCGGGGGTAGCAGTGAAGCTCCACGCGGCCGGGGTGGTATTGAAGATGTCGCTCATGGGAGTGGCCAGCGCGTCGTTCAGGTTCATCGGCGGCAGGCCCAGAACCTCTTCCATCGTGCGGATGAAGTCGAGGGTGTTATACGCCGTGGAGACCACTCCGTTTTTCACATAGGCGCCCGCGATATAGGCTGTGGTGCGGTGCGAGTCGATGTGGTCGCCGCCATCCTGTGCATCGTCTTCCACAACAAAGATCAGTGTGTTGTTCGCGTAGATGCTGTTGGCGATCTTCTGCACCAGCAAACCGACCGCATAGTCGTTGTCGGCTACGTCCCGATCCGGCGTATTTACGCCGTCGATCGCGGTCGCGAAGTTGCCGGTGTGATCGTGCATGAAGCGTACCAGGGTCAGATTTGGCAGCCCAGCCGTCGCGTAATTGGTATCGAAGTCCCGCTCCCACTCCTTGTAGCGGTAGTAGTCCGGGAAGGAGGGGTCGAAGCCGCGAAAGTAGGGATCGGTGAATGGAGTGAGAGCTACATTCGAAGAGGGAGCAACGATGGTGTTGGTCGAGAACGGGTCATGGGCCAGAGGCGTCTGGCATGTGGGCTCGTTATAGCAGGTCATGTCGATGAAAAAGCCATAGTCGCGCACCGTGAGACCCGCGCGCAGAGCGTTGTCCCACAAATAGCCTGTGTTCAATTCGTCGTTCGGTCCATCCGGCGCGGCCACATTGGTTTGGCCCGGAAGCAGATCCTCACCGCCCGTGACATTCGGCGAAAGCGCACCGCCGGGCATCAGTGGATCGGAGGCCTGGCGCTGAGCCAGAGTTGGCAGAGCCACATTCACGTTGCGATTCAGACCCTCGCCCTCCAGGGCAAGGCCGCGTTGCGCATAATTGACCGGGTATTGATGTTCAATGATGTCGGGGGTGCGAGCCGACGTGCTCCATGGCCATCCGTCGTAGCTGACTTCAGCGGTGGCTCGGAAGTTGTCGAGAGTAACGAATTGCTGCGCCAGGTTGTGCTGATTTGGCGTGATCGCCTGACCAAACAACGTCAAGGCAGGATCCCCATTGCCCCGCCCCAGGTCGCCCAGAATCTGGTCGTAGGTCCGGTTTTCCTTGAGGATATAGATCACGTGCTTGATGCCCTGTTGTACAGCTGATATCACCGGGCCGGTAGTCGAGGTGGCGGCGAACCGGTTGTTCGCTTCGACTTGCTTCGTCAAAGCAGAAAGCTGCGCCGTCACGCCGGCGACCGGGAAGCTCAGAAGGCCGGCTTTTGTCATCTGCGGATTGTACTCGCCCGAAGGCATGCACGTGGGGTACCCAGTCGGACCGTAGGCATAGCACTCGTCTGGATTCGCCCCTGTCGGCGACTTTTCATTGACTGCATACACCCAGCTTCCGTCGTTGCTGAAACTGACCGAGTTTGGATACCAGCCGGTAGGAATGAGGCCGACTACATGGTCGCCCTGATTGGCCGGGACGCCCTGAGGGGTCATGTTCAGCTGCACTATCGCGATGTTATTCAGATTGCCGTTGGTCACATAGAGTTGCGTCTCGTCCGGCGAGAGCGTCACGCTGTTGGTGTTCGCGCCAGTATATTGCGTCAGCGCAAATGACGCTATATCTGATGGAGGAGCGATGACCGGGATGGACTCGACGACCGTATTCACCGTGGCTGGCTGGTTCTGGCTGGGACTGCCTACGTCGGCTGGATTGAGGTCGATCACGTCCACCGTGTCCGACTCATCCTCAGCCACGTACAATAGCGTTCCGGCTTTGTTCAGTGTCATCTTGTTGGGTTGGCCCTTGACAGGAATCCGGGCAGATACGCTGGCGGAATATATAGCACCTTTTGATACAGCACCTGCGCAAGGGGGCGATGCGCAGATTACTATCTTCACCACATCGATTTCGCGGTCGCGAAGACTGGATATGTAGGCTGTATACGGTTTCGCTGCCGATCCGTCTCCTGCTCCTATCTGCACCCAGAACGGATACTCGCCGCCCGGAGTGCCAGGCGCAGCCGATGTGGCCGCCATGCCGGGTCGCAGGTCGAGTTCAAATCCTTGCCTCGTTCCTCGTCCATTTTGCGCCGACGGCGGAGCTGTAGGATTGTCTTTGTCAAGCAACCATTGGTTGAACCAGGCGCTCAAGCCTCCGGTAAAGATGGTGATTGAGTCGTTGTAATAATTGGCCACCACCAGTATCTGGCCATCCTTTGAAACCGCAATGCCGGCAGCCATCGGCGCCACGAAGACTGCGGCGTTGACCGAGGCGAACCCGTTGTTGGGCACGGGCAGGCCGTTGCCCGAGGGGTGGCCCTGAACGATTGGATTAGTGACTGGAGTGGCGCTATCGCTGATGTTCCCCGAATTCTGGCCCAGATCAAGTTCGGCCACGGCCGTCCAACTTCCATTCACATACTCGATGATGTGGACGTTGTCGCCGTTGTTTGCAGGTGTGTAGGGAATGGGGTCGGTTCCGAATGGAGCATCGCCCATGCCGCCCGAGACGTAAAGCGCCTGGTTGGCGGGGATAGGATCCCAGGCAAGCCCGTGGTAGGCGTTGGGGATGGGGATTGCCTGCTTGAAGACCGGCGAGAGATTCGAGATGTCGTAGATGAATACGTACTCACTCGAGTAGAGCGGATCAAACAACGGGAACGGGCCTTGATAGACGCGGTTGAACCCACTGGTCAGAACTGCCAGGGTATTGCCGTCTGGACTCACTGCCGTTCTGGCCGCTTGTCCTGCCAGCCATTCTTTGGGCGGCACTTGTGGATTAAACGAATCGGTCACCATCATGCCGGTGTCGAGGCCTTGGAAGCTGGAGCCCGCAGTCACCAGCGGCGTAATCGACTGGGCCATGTTGGGAATGGCCTGGGGAGCGTTATAGATTGTGATCGTAAGGGGCGCCGTTGTGGTGCCAGCTGCGTTGGTAACAGTTACCGTATAGGTAGCCGTCGAGGGCGGGGGAGGCACAATTGGCGAGGGCACAACGGTAGGGGTTCCGGTAACAGTACCCGAGGTTGTAACCAAATTCAACCCTGCCGGAAGATCGGGGCTCACACTAAACTGGCAACTCGGTCCGAAAGTAGCGTTGGGCAACGGAGAGTCCGCGGTAATCGCCATCCCCGCGACATAGACCGGAGCAGGAGAGGTATACGCAAGGCCTGACGGAGAGACGTCCGCTGCATTCACCGCGAGGGTCAGCGTGGCTGTGGCAAAGCTGGCAGAGTTAGTCGCTATGGTGGCAGAGTTAGTCGCTGTTACCACGTATAAGGTCGCGGGCGACGTCGCCGAGGGGACTCCACTGATTACGCCTGTTGCATTAGCGAAGGGGTCCGGCATACTGCTCAGGCTCAGTCCCGGCGGAAGGGCCGGAAAAATGGTGTACTTAGTTGGCGCCCCACCAGTGCTGGTCGGCACGTTCTCGGGGATCGGCACCCCAACTGTATAGGTCGCGCTGCCGGGGTTATAAGCCAGTCCCGCCGGCGCCGCCGGTCCGCCGGGGCTCGCCACGGCGTTCACCGCGATGGTCACCGGCGCCGTTGTGTTGCCTCCCGAGTTGGTTGCTGTTACCGTGTAGTTGCCTGCCACGGCAAGCGCTGTTGGGTCACCGCTGATGATTCCCGTTGCCATGTCTAAGCTCAGGCCGGCTGGAAGAGCGGGAAGCACGGAGTAGGAGACCACCGTCCCGCCGCTGTTCGTTGGGAAGTTCGGTGTGATGGGCACATTGATCGTGTAGGCCGCCGTGCCAGCAGCATAGCTGAGGGCCGAGGGCGGCTGATCGTTCACCGTTATGGATAGAGTCGTGGTGGTACTGCCGGCCACGCCGGAAGCTGTGACCGTGTAGCTGGCCGTGGCGGCCACCATAGTCGGAGTTCCGCTCACAACGCCTGTGCCCGTGTTCAGGGTCAGGCCGGCAGGAAGAGCCGGACTCACGCTGTAGGAGGTCACCGCTCCGCCGCTGCTCGTTGGGCTGTTCGGCGTGATAGCCACACCTTTTGTGAAGACTGCCGCACTGGCCGAGTAGCTGAGCGCAGAGGGTGGCCTGACGCTGCTGCCATTGTTGCCACAGCCGCACAAAAAACCGATCAGAACGGCCACACAAAGGACAAGTCCTCGCAGGGTTCGCATAGAAACCACCTTTCGAGCGCTTTTGGCGCGATTTAGCAACAGGGTCTTGCAACTCTCCAATAGAGGGCCTAACAACGCTACCACAAATCACGTTGCAGTGGGTGTTCACAAATGCTCGCTGTCGAAGGACAAGACGCAACTGAAGTACAACGAGTTTCTGACGCTGAGCGGGATTCCGGCGGAGGCGCATGAGTACCGGCTGGGGAATCGGAGCGCGCTGGAGTGGGTGGTGGACCAGTACCGGGTTTCGACGGATAAGCGGTCGGGGATTGTGAACGATCCGAACCGGGAGGACGATGCGGAGTATATTGTCCGGCTGGTGGGGCAGGTGGTTACGGTTTCGGTGGAGACGGTAAGGCTGGCGCGGGAGTTGGCGGGGTTGGGGATCGAGCAAGTTTAGGCGCGCATGGATTTGAATCCGGCAGCTAGTTAGCCCCCGCTGCGCGGGGTTAGCGAGTTAGCAAGTTAGCGGCGCCAAATGGATTCAGATGCCTGTTGGCGGGGCTTCGTCGGGTGGGTTGATTTCATAAAGCCTGTGGGTGGGCTTTTGCTGGGGTTGAAACCCCGGCCTACCGGGGCGTTTCCTGCTCAGGGCTGGCGGTTGTTGGAATTCGTGGTCTCGCACCCTTCACAAAGAGCGCGAAGGATGGGGTGCCCGCGCCGTCCCTGCGGGACTCCGGGTGAATTGCTGGTTTCGCCAACCCCGCGTTGAAACGCGGGGCTAACAAACCCTGCGCCTACGGCGCGGGCGGCGGATCTTTGCTGCCGGGTAAGGGCGACTGATCTTTGCTGACAGGCGGGGGGACGGTGACGGGCATGTCGAGGGTGCCGATGAAGTGGTTGGTCATGTCGCTTACGCCGAGGCGGAGGCGGTACTTGCCGGGAGTCAGCTTGAGAGCCTGCTGAAAGCCGATGCCGCGATCGACGACCATCTGGTACCGGCCGGCGTCGAGATCGATGTTCAACATGCCGGAGACCTGGGGCGGGGCGTCGGGCTGCTTGGGGCCATCGTTGAAGGCTACTAACATGACGAGGAGCTTGGCGTGGCTGTGTCCGGCGGCATCGGGGGTGAACTTGACGCCGGCGGCATCGATATTGGCCGTTACCCGCACGGTATCGCGGCCTTCGTTGGGCAGTTCGACCTGGGCTTTGAGGCGCATCATGGTGGATTCGGGGGTTTCGGGCTGGAGGGCGATATTGAGGTCCTGGCGGCTGTCGGTCGCGGCGGGGGCGTCGGGCAGCGCGTAGTAGCCACGGCGGTAGGAGAGCGAGGCGCCTTTGAGCGTGACATCGACATGGATCTTGCGCAACTGGCCGTTCCATTTGGGGTTCTGGGGATGATAGGAGAGGGTGTAATAGTTCGATCCCTCCTGGATGCCCTGCTGGAGCGCGCCAGCCAGGTCGTTGCTGCCGTAGAAGGCCTTGCCGCCGGTCTGTTCGGCCAGGTCATTCATGGCGTATCGCTGGATCTGGCGGGCGGAGAACTGGCCTTCGCGGTCCGTTCCGACGCGATGGCCGACGGCGCCGATGGCGTTGGTTTCAGCGGTCCCGTTGGACTCCGCGCCGACATCCTCAATTTGGGTGCCCAGGACGCTGATGGGATAGACGGCGATCTGGGCGCTGGCCATGAGGTCGTCGGTTTCAAGAATGTCATGCATGTCGGCGTTGCTGTGGGCGACGTCTTCGCCGGCGTAGGGGTTGGGGCTGTTTTCCATCCATGCGCCGACGGCGAGGGGAAAGCTGGCGGAGAGCCAGAGGAGGTTTTTCCGGCCGGGATAGCCGGCGGTGGCGCGGGCCAGCTCGGCGAGTGCGCCGAGGGTGATGCGCGCGCGATTATCGGCGTTGATGGCGTCTTCGCGGCCGATGTCAACGGCCCAACGATCAACGATGCCGGCAGCGTCGCGCCCGCCGAGGGCATCGGCCATGCGCTGGAGGTTGTCGGCTTCCAGCATCTGCTGGGTTTGCGAACGCAGGAAATGGAAGTCCTTGGGGTCGAGCATCTTTGCCGCGGCGGCCAGCAGGTCGGAACTGCCGGTGAAGCCTTGCAGCATTTGCAGATTGCTGGTGAGCACGAAGAGGGCCACGCGCTGTCCCGGCGGCAGCGCCTGGAGAAACTTCAACATCTGCCTGCGGGCGTAGATCTGATCGGAACCAGGCGTATTGAGCAGGTCAAAGAGCACGATGTTGATGGCGCCGGAGACCGTGCCTTCTTCGGCGATGTTGGAGAAGGCCAGATTTCCGGCTGGCGGCGGGGGTACGGCCGCGGCAGCGGCGGCGTCGTAGGCATGCACGTCAAAGGTGTCGATCGACTGGGGCTTGCCGTCCTCGAGGACATTGAAGTCCTGCTGCGTGAGGCCATGCACCAACTTGCCATGGGAGTCGCGCACGACCACATCGACAACCACCAGCCGCGAAGTGATGCTGAGAGTTGGCGTCTGCGCCGGCGCGGGGGGCGTGTCCTGCGCCACGAACAGCGCGGGGCAGAGGAGGATCAGAAGAACGCCAGGAAGCAGAATGCTACTCTTCATCGGGTTGTCCTATCTTCACAAATTTGACACGCACTTACGGCTGAGCTTTTGTGGTGTCCTTCTGGTAGCCATCGATGATCTCTTGCAGGTTCCTGGCCAATGCATCTTGATGCGCCTGGAGGGCCAGGTCAAGCGCCTGGCGCACGGATTGAATGGCTTCGGGGGTGTGGCCGGTCTTGTTGTAGGCATTGCCCAGCTCGGCGAGGCAGCGCCAATTCTTGGCCTCGCTCAGGTCCACGGATTTCTGAAGGGGAGCGACGGCGCCGGCAAAGTCGCCGCGCTGCTCCAGGGCATAGCCAAGATTGAAACTATATTCGGCGGAGGTGGGCTGAAGCGCGATCGCCTTTTGGAATTGATCGACGGCCAGGTCGATTTTTCCCATTGCCTGCAGGGCCAAGCCGAGATGATTGTGGGCGTCGGGGAATTTGGGCGCGGCGTCGACGGCTTTCTGGAGGTAGTCGAATCCCTCCTGGGCGTGGCCGTTTTCGAAGAGGACGGTACCCAGGTCGGTCTCCGCTCCGGGATCGCCCGGTTCGACTTCCAGCGATTTCCGCCAAGTGGCGGCGGCTTCGTCCACATCGCCGTTGTCAGCCAGCGAGACGGCCAGGTGATCGAGCCATGATGCGCTCTTGGGGTTGAGTTCGCAGGCTTTGCGGTACTCCACCAGCGCTTCTGCCTCCTGATTATTCGCGGTCAGAGCCGTGGCCAGGCCGTAATGTGCCAGAGGATCGTCGGGCTGGCGCTCGACAGCGCCGCGCATGGCCTGAATCGCCTCAGGCATCTGGTTCTTCTCGATGAAGTCGTAGGCCTGGTTGAACAAGCGGTAAAACTCGGTGGCCTGCGGGTCGATCTTTTCCATGCCGCCCTGCGGAATGTTGACAAACTCGGGGATGTTGACGGCGCGGTTGGCGGCGGCTGTGTTGTCGACGATGACGGCGGGCGAGTCGTTGCCGTTGGCGTCGATGTGGGTGAGCATGAGCTGGGTGTAGGGCGAGCGGGCCTTGGAGGAAAACGCCAGCCAGCGGCCATTGGGCGAAAAGGAGTGCCAGGAGTTCATGCGCCAGGTGTTGCAATTCATCAAGCGCGCCTTGCCGCCGGCGAAGGGCACCATGAAGAGGCGGCTGTCGGGGCGCATGAGGAGCCCGTTCTTGTTTTGCACGAAGACGATCCAGCGGCCGTCGGGCGAGACCTTGGGGAAGTCGTTGCTCATGCCGTTGTTGGAAGCTCCCTCGAGAGGAACCGCCTTGCCGCCTTTGCCACCGTTAAAGGGAATCTTGTACAAGTCGTATTGAATCTGGGTTTCACGCGGGTCGTTGGCGTAGGTGGGCTTGGGCGCGCCGGGCGGGAACGGGTCTTTGGCCACGGCGCGGCTGTAGATGAGGTATTTTCCATCGGGCGACCAAAAGGCGCTGGTTTGCACGAATTGCGGGTCGTCTGCGCCGGGCAGAGGGCGCATCTTCTTTTCCACGGTGTCGTACCAGGCCAGGATGCCGCGCGTGGGATAGAAGACCTGGAGGAAGCGGAGATCCCTGTAATTGATGCTGAAGAGGCGATTGATGACGCCGGGCGCGAAGCCGGGGGCTTCGTCCTGATGGTTTACCTTGTTGTCGTCGGGCGGCCCGATGGACGTGACCACGTAGCGGCCGTCGGGCGAGACCTGCGACATGAAGCCAAAGCGCTTGACTTCAGGCTCGGCGCTGAGGGCGTCGGGGTGCTCCTTGAAGGAACTCCAGCGAATCATGTCCTTATTGGCGATGGTCATTTGCTTGGAGATGGGAACGATGGCGTAGAGTCCCTTGTCGTTGCGCGGTCCATCCATATCGATGCCCATGGTCTTGCCGTCGCGGGAGAAGGAATGGCAATTGGCGCAGGTGGGGAGATTTTCCATCATGACGCGGCTGTCGGGCTTGGAGATGTCGCGCAACTCCCATTTGATGAGGGGCAGCGCGGAGGGCGGCAGCGGGGTGATGGGACCCTTGTCGCCCAGGGGCGACATCATCAAGGGAACATTGCGGTAGAAGATCGGCGCGCCGACGGGATCCGACGAAGTGGTAATTGCCACTTTGGCTACCGAGACGGGCAGCTTTGCGTCGCCCTCGGCAAAACCGGAGATGGTGAAGGTCGCCGGTGAATTGACGCTGAGGCGCTTGATCTTTGCCCAGGTTTCGCCGTCGGGCTTCCAGGTGTGGGTGGCGGCCTGTTCGGGAGTGAGCTCGGCGGGGTCGCCGGCGCGCGGATCGCTCTCGCCCACTTGCATGAGCTCGCCGGCGGCCTCGGCGCGGATTTTGGGAGAGTGGTTGGCGAAGGCGACCTCGACCACCCACCGTTTGGCGGCG
>JBEKPI010000143.1:0-10087 GCA_049520855.1 Occallatibacter sp. | reverse complement strand
ACGGTGGATTTGAGCTCTGTCTCGATGGCGGCGGCGGCGGCGCGGCGGGCCAGCGTCTGTTCGCGCTCGCGGCGGTGCAGGGCGGCGCGAATCTCGCGAGCGAGCCGCGCCGCGCCGGAGAGAGCGAAGTTGATTTGCAGCGGGATGGCCAGGCCGGCGTGGTCCCAAACGGCCTCGGCGGCGGCCGGGTCGCACTCGGCCATGGTCTCGTCCACCACAACGGCGGAAAACTCGTGGCGGCGCAGTGCCGCCAGCGCGGCCTTGCGCCCTTCGGCCACTTCGATCTCCCTGCCCAACTGCGCTGCCACAACGGCAGCGCAATTGCGGGCGCCTTCGATTCCGGTCACAATCAGTATGCTCATTCCCAGCTCCTTTTCTGCTTATCTGGTCTGCTTATCCGGTCAGCTCGCCCAGCCAGCCTGTGGCCGAGGCGGCGTTTGGCCTCAGCGGAGGGTTTCCGCCGGAGGCCTGTGAGTTTTCCCGCAATTGCCTCATCGGCGCGATCGGTTCCAGCTTGAATCCGTGCAGGTCATTCTTCCCGAAGCGGGTCGGCGATGCCGTATTCCTTCAGCTTGCGGTAGAGTGTGGTCTTGCCGATGCCCAGCATTTTGGCGGCCTGGAGCTTGTCGCCGTTGAGGGCGCGAATCGCTCCCAGGATGGCCTGACGCTCCAGATCGGCCAGGGTCGCCAACTGCGGGCCGCCGCCCTCGGAGGCCGGCTCGCCGGCGGCGGACGCCGAGCGCCGGGCCTCAAGGCCTTGTTGCTGAAGCTGCGTGGGCAGGTCGCCCAGATGAAGCACCGGGCCGCTGGAGAGCGCACAGGCCCGTTCTATGGAGTTTTCGAGTTCGCGCACATTGCCCGGCCAGTCGTGGCGCATCATGGTGCGCAGAGCCTCGTCGCTCAGCGTGAACTTCGTGCCGTGTTCGCGGCTGATGCGGTCGAGGAAGTGTGCCGCGAGCAGCGGAATATCCTCGCGGCGGTCGCGCAAGGCGGGCAGGCGCAGATTGACGACGTTGAGGCGGTAGAAGAGATCCTTGCGGAAGGCTCCCTTTTCGACCATCGCCGCCAGATCGCGGTTGGTGGCGGCCACAATGCGCGCCTTGATGGGGATGCGATGCGTCGCGCCGACCGGACGGACTTCCTTCTCCTGCAACGCGCGCAACAGCTTGGCTTGCAGGTCGAGCGAGAGTTCGCCGATCTCATCCAGAAAGACCGTGCCCCCCTCGGCCGAGACCAGCAAGCCGTCCTTGGAGCGGTTGGCCCCGGTGAAAGCGCCCTTGACGTAGCCGAAGAGCTCGCTCTCGATCAGCGTAGGCACCAGCGAACCGCAGTCAACCGGCAGGAAGGGTTTTTGCGAATTCGGGCCGTAGGCGTGGATGGTCCTCGCGACCAGCTCCTTGCCGGTGCCGCTCTCGCCCAGGATGAGGACGGGATGGCTGCTCTGGGCAACTTTGGAGAGGATGCGGTAGAGCTTCTCCATCTCGCCCGAACGGCCGATCATCGCGCCCAGCCCCTGCGAGAGCCTGAGCCGCTCGCGCAACTGGCGGGTGGCGGAGTCGGTGACCAGGCTGGCGGCGGCGCGGTCGAGAACGGTGGAGAGCTCGTCCATCGCGAAGGGCTTGGCCAGGTAGTCGCTGGCACCGCAGCGCATGGCCTCGACGGCGGCGTTGACCGAGCCGGAGGCGGTCATCGCGATCACCGAAGTCTGCGGGTAGAGCAGCTTGACCTCGGAGACCAGTTCCAGGCCCTGATTCGAGCCTGCCGGCAGGTTGACCAGCAGGATATCGGCGGTCGAGCCGCGCAACATGCCGCGCGCCTGAGCCAGATCGCCGGTGCTCTCGACCGCGTAGCCCAGGCTCGATGCGATCTCCGCGCAGGCCGAGCGCATCGCCAGGTCGGTATCGACCACCAGCAGGTGCAACCGGGCCGGCGGTTCAGCGAATTGTGGGATAAAATCCATCGTTCGGGTGTTCAGTACTGTTTCGAGCATTGTATTCGCCTCGCGCGCAAATGGGTAAACGGACTCTTCGGTTGCCGCCGTTTAGGCCTCCGATTGGCCGACGCGGCGTGGGTGGATTGGGCGTCCCCGGCTCCGGTCTCAGCGGGGGCGGATGGGCAGCTCGATCTCAAAGCGCGCTCCGGCCGAGGCGCGATTGACGGCATGAATGTTGCCCCCGGCCCCCTCGACAATGGAGCGGGAGATCGACAGGCCGAGGCCGCGATGGGAGGCTGGCCAGCCGCCCTGCCGGAACGCGCCAGTCGAGCGGGTGGTGTAGCCGGAGTCGAAGATTCTTTCGAGAGCCTTGGCCGAGATGCCGGGGCCGTTGTCTTCCACAGTGAGCATCAGGCTCCGGGCAGCGCCCACTCCGCCGGGAAGCTGGCGCAGCCCAAGCTGGATGCGCCCGCCATCGGGCATGGCCTCGGCGGCGTTCTTGACCAGATTGACCAGGATGCGGGTCAGATCCTCGCCGGTCAGCCGCACCGGCAGAGCGCCGCCCTCGGCGTCCACGGTGAGGGCGATGGAAGGCCCGGCCAGAGCGGAGAGCAGATTGCGGTTGGCCAGCAGTTCGGCGGCCAGGTTGTCGATCGGCTCGGCTGGAAGCAGATCCCAGCGGCGGGCGCGCTCCATGAGGGCCGCAGTAGACGGCTCGATGCCGATGCGGGCCGGGCCGGGGGCAGGTATGGAGCCGGAGACGGAGCTGGAAGCCAGCGGCGTCTCGGCAACCGGCCCCTGGCGGAGATCGAGGGCCAGCAGCTTTTCCATCAGCCTCCGGCTGGCCGTGGCCACCAGGCGGAGCTCGCCCGCGTAGTGAAGGAAGGGCGCGGCGAGCACGCCCGGCTCCTCCAATAGATCGCAGTAGAGCCCCAGCGCGGTAACCATGTTGCGGGCGTCGTGCGCCACCTCGACCAGGTTATCGCCTCTGCCGCGCAGGTTGGCAAGGGTCTCGACCACCGCTTCGACCCGCTTGCGCTCGGCCTCTGCGCCCCGGTCTCCAGCTAGGTCCGTTCTCGCAAATGCTGTTTCGGCCAGCCCCGCTTCCATCAATACTGCCGCGTACTCTCTCTGCTGCTGCATCGCTCGTGTCCTTTCCTCTCACCTGATCCCTAGTCCTCAGTCCCTTAGTCCCTGTTCTTCCGCCCCGGCACATGTTTTGGGTTTTGTCCTGTTCTATACACGTGGCGTGCCAAACCAGAACGGCTGGATTAAGTTCCTGATAAGGGAAGGAGATAGTGTCCAATTTCCAGACAGACCTTTGCGGCACAAAGGGAACAGGGTCTCCCAAAATGGAACGGATGGGTTGGGTGCGATCAGATTAAGAGTTGTAGTTTCAATTAGTTATTTTCCGATTCCTGTTCCGGGAACGGGAATTAGCCGATTCCCATTCCGGAATTGGGAGTTCCAGAGGGGTAAAGATCCCTGGGGGAGTGCCGCTTCCCGTACAATCTCCTCATGCAAAGCGCCTCCAATCTGGCCTTTTATCGTCCCGGCGGCCGGAGCCCCGCCGAGCTTCGCCCGCTGACACTCACCCCTGGATTTGTCCAGACCGCCGAAGGTTCCGTTCTGGTCTCGCTGGGCAGCACACGGGTGCTGACCTGCGCCACCGTGGAGCAAGGCGTTCCCGGCTGGCTGCGCAACTCGGGCAGGGGCTGGGTGACGGCGGAGTACGCCATGCTGCCCCGCTCGACGGTCACGCGCACGCCGAGAGAAAGCGAACGGGGCAAGATCGGCGGGCGGACGCACGAGATTCAGCGGCTGATCGGGCGCAGCCTGCGCTCGGTCGTGGACATGAAGGCGCTGGGCGAGCGGACGGTGATTCTGGACTGCGACGTGATTCAGGCCGACGGCGGCACGCGCACGGCGGCCATCACGGGAGCAGCCGTCGCGCTGGCGCTGGCCCTGAACGCGCTGGTCGAGGCGGGGACGCTCAAAGCATCGCCGCTCAAGCAACTGGTCGCCGCGACCTCGGTGGGCATCGTCGGCGGCGCGATGCTGCTGGACCTCTGCTATGAGGAGGATTCGCAGGCCGAGGTGGATATGAATGTGGTGATGACCGCCGATGGCGGGCTGATCGAGACGCAGGCGACAGCGGAGAAGGGTTCTTTTTCGCGCGCGCAGCTCAATGAACTGGTCGATCTTGCCGAGGCGGGGCTGAAGGAGATTTTTGCCGCGCAAAGGGCGGTGCTGAGAATGTAACAATTTCCGCAACACCAGAAAGATGAGGGCATTTCAGACTGGAGGAGCAGACATAAATGGGTGTGACAAACTATTGGGCAGGGCGACTGCGCGCTGCATCCGATCTGGAAGAACTTATTAAACAGGCGGAAGAATTCGCTGTGAAACAGCATTGGCTCTTTGAGCGGTTGCAGGACTCAGTTGAAATGACAGCGAAGGGGTTTGTTATTTACCCGCATCCCGATTGTGAGCCTTTACGTTTCGAATTTAGTCCAAGGCTAAAGGTGTCGGGCTTTGTAAAGACACAATTTGCAGGGGCGGAAATTCATATTAAAATCATTGGCTTTCTGAAACAAATTCGCCCGCTGTTTGTCAGGTTTGCTGCAACAGACGATGGTGAGTATTGGCATACGGAAAGCTTAGAGACGCTTAAGTGGCACATCGAAGAAGTCAACCGGCTAATCCGCGACGCTTCAGAAAAGAACCCTACTATTCGTACCAAGGTTCGTATGCCAGACGGCCTGATGATCGATATTCTTGAGTAGTTTTCCTTCTCTTTGAATTGCCAAATTCAGCGCAGCAGTCTCAAGCCCGCATCATCCGCGCCACGCGAGCATCCATCTCTTCCTCTTCAAGAAATTCGCCCTGGGCGATCTGGTCGATTCCCATTTGCACTTGCTCATCGAACCAATTCTCATGGGCAAGCAGGCGGTCAATGGCCTCCACCGCCAACTTCGATGCGCTACGACCGCTGCGCACGGCGAGGCTGGCACGTCCCGCTGCCTGAGGTTCTGGAAGCTGAAGGTCCATACGGGAAGGCTAGGAGCATTCAGTTCTGATGTCAAGCGGGACTTTCGATTCACCGCAGCACCGCCGCCAGCAGCAGCGTCATTCCCAGCCCGGCTACCGAGAGCACCGTCTCCAGCACGGTCCAGGTAGAGAGCGTTTCTTTCAGGTCCATCTTGAAGAAGGACTGGATCAGCCAGAAGCCGGGGTCGTTCACGTGCGAGAGAATCAGCGAGCCGGTCCCGGTAGCGAGCACCAGCAACTCCGGCCGCACCCCAACGTGTCCGGCCATCGGCGCAAGCACCGCCGAGGCGACGGCCATGGCCACCGTCGCCGATCCCATCGAGACGCGGACGACCGCGGCTAAGAGCCAGGCCAGCACCAGCGGCGGCATGTGCGCGCCCAGCGCCAGATCGACCGTGGCCTGCGCGGCTCCCGAATCGCGCAGAATCCCGCTCAGCCCCCCGGCGGCGGCGAGAATCATCAGCACCTGCGCAATCGGTTCAAAGGACTCCGCAGTCAGCTTTCTCACCAGTTCGCTGCCGTGATGCCGCCCAGTCTGAATCCGCCCGCCCAGCGTCAGCAGCGAGGCCAGGACCGCAATCAGCAAAGCGACGTCGGCGCTGCCAACGAAGTGGAGAATCTGATTCGCGACGCACCCCGGCGCGACCAGCGCGTCGGCCCAACTGCCCAGGAAGATCAGCGCGACCGGCAGCAGAATCGCCGCCGCCGCCCGAAGTGGACCAGCCGGGGCGGGAATCGGCTCCGCGCCCGCATCCGGACTCGGTTCCGGATTCGGCTCTGGAGAAGCTTGCACAGCCTCCGCCCGTTGCTCAGTCAGTTCGTCCTCGGCCTCTGTCGGCGCAAAGAGCGGAGTCGCCTCTTCGGCGGAGACCGGCGCGCCCCTAGCCTTGCGTTTTTCCCAGCGGCGCAGCAGCAGCCAGCTCAGACCCGGCCCGGCCAGCGCGGCGGCGGGCAGTCCGGCGGCCAGGCCAAACAAGATGGTGTGGCCCAGATCGGCGTGGTACTGCGTGGCCGCCAGCATCGCCGCCGGATGCGGCGGCAGCGTTCCATGAACGATCGAGAGCCCGGCCAGCAGCGGCAGCCCCACCAGGATCGCAGGCCGCCCGCTGCGCCGCGCAACCTCGGCCACGATGGGCATCAGCAGCACCAGGCCCACTTCGAAAAACACAGGCATCCCCACCAGGACGCCCAGCCCCAACAGCGCCCACGGCAAGTGCTGCGCACGGCAGCCCTCAACGAGAACCTTGCCAAGTGAGGCAGCCCCGCCGGAGGCGGCCAGCAGACGGCCCAGCACAGCGCCGAGGCCGAGCACAATGGCGATGTGGCCCATCAGGTTGCCCACGCCGCCGGCGAAGGAAATCGGAACCTGCTTGAGCGACATTCCCGAGGCGACGCCCAGCGTGAGAGCCGCCACGGCCAGCGCCAGCGCCGGATGCAGCCGGACTCTCGCGATGAGCAACAGCAGCAACAGCACCGTTCCAGCGGCGCAGGCCACCAGAAACCAGTCGTGATGGGAGGCAAGGCTCACCGGCAGATTATTCCACACCGATGCTGTTGCAAGCACTCATGCGCGGCAGCGGCTGGAGGATCGGCCAGATTCCAATCTTCCGCTTGCGCTGCGGCGAAGAAAAGAGCGCTTTGCGTTCAGAATGTCTCGCTTTTGGGCCAAAATACCCTCATTTCCCGGCCAAAATGCCCATTTTTTGGCGAGAAATCCGGTTGTCCGGAGGGTCATTTCTCACATTCCGGGGAAGAGCGTGCGTTTTTTGCGCATATCGCCGGTTTTCTCTGGAATTGCGTTTCGCTCAGGAATGACATGGGGATTCTTCAATTCTTCAGGCCCGTTTCCCGATGCGGCGATGGATTAATCTGCACAGTTTTGAAAGTAAATATCCTCCGGCAGTTGGGTACCAGACCGATAATCTCGACAATAAGGCAAGGAACAAAGGGCATGAGCCGCATTGAAGCTGGTAAAGTCCCGAGTGTTGGCAGTTAAGGCCGCTGGCTCACCGATGCCTTTCCAAGCTCGTCCGGCAGTGTGGTTCTGGGCTCCGTGCTCATTACAGTGATGACGTTCTTGCTTGTTGTCGGGAGGCCGGCGATCTCGTTTGGGAGACTACCTTTTTGCACGGCTCAGGCCGGCGCTGCGGGGCAGACAAGGAGATGTCATGTCCAAGCAGTGCAGCAAGGCTGTCAGCCTGCCCGTGATCGAACCGAACGCCGCGCGCGCAAGACTCCCTGGAGGAATGAACCACCGCGATTGCGCGAGGATATCGATCGAGCTTTTGGTGTGGACCTGACTGAGATCCCTGGCGTCAACTCCTTGACCGCGCAAATGCTGCTCACCGAAATCGGTCCGAATCTCGATCGATTCCCGGCGGCCGCCGCCTTCTGCTCATGGTTGAGGCTATGCCCAGACCCAAAGATCGGCGGCGGTCAGGTCCTATCCTCACGAACCCGTCCAACCAAGAACCGCGCAGCCCTCGCGTTGCGCGTGGCTACACAGGCGCTACACCGCGGCGACTGTTTCCGAAGAGTCGTGAAAAACGCTGGATGCGTTGCGGGCTAAAGATGCGGGAGCGGCTCCATCGAGCGAGAAGCAAAAGCAGCTCCCCTTTCCGGGCTGGCTTTCGGCGGTCAATTGTGTTCCGTGCCGTTCGGCAATCCATTTAGCCAATGCCAGGCCCAGGCCCGAGCCGCGCGGAGCCAGGGTGTCTGTCTGCGCTCCCCGGTAGAAGCGGTCAAAGATGCGCGGCATGTCTTCGGCGGAGATACCGAGGCCGGTGTCGCGGACGGAGAGAAGTACGCGGGCATCGATGCGCATGGCGCTCAAGATAACCAATCCACCCGGAGGGGTGTATTTTGCGGCATTCTCCAAGAGAATACTCAACAACCTCTGGACGCCATTGGCATCGCCCAGCAGCATCAGGGCGTCGCTGTGGATCTCGACGCGAAAGTCGAGCATGGCGCGCTCCATCGCGGTGGTCCAGGTTCGCTCAACGCCTTGGAAAAGACTGCGTAAGTCGATGGGATCCAGGCTCATGGTTTCGGCGCCGCCGTCGGCGCGAGCCAGTGACAACAGGTTTTCCACCAGATTGGTCATGCGCACAGCCTCTTCATTGAGCCGCATCAGGGTTTCGCGATATTCCCCGGCATCGCGCGGACGATAGAGGGCCACTTCAATCTCGGTGCGCATCAGCGAGATTGGCGTGCGCAATTCATGCGAGGCGTTGCCGGTGAAGGCGCGCACGCTGGCGAACGCCTTGTCGATGCGCTCCAGCATCTGGTTCAGGGTTTGGGAGAGGTCGGAGATCTCGTCCTTTGCGCCGGAGACCGGCAGCCGCATATCGAGATTGCGATCGTTGATGCGGCGGGCCTGGGCGGCCAGCGCCGCCACGGGATTGAGCGCCTTGCGGCTCATCAAGTGCCCGCCGGCCGCGGCCAGCAGAATCACCAGCGGCGTGATGAGCAGCAGTCCGGCGCGGAAGCTGGCCAGCAGAGCCAGCGGCTTATTCATCGCGATGCCCGTCTGGACCGAATATCGCTTGCCCCCTGCGACGATGGGATAGTCGAGAATGCGCACGCGGTGCATACCCTGTTGGAACTCCGTAATCACTCCGGCCTTGGGAATGTTATTCGGAGCCGGCAGGTCGGGGTTCAGCGCGATCATGCGCTTGGAGCGGAAGATCCAGCGGCCATCTTCGTCGCGAACTTGAAGATACTTGCCGTCGTCTTTGAAGTTATAGATTGCGGCAAAGTCGGCGCTGAGCAGATCGAGGCTGCGCGCGGGGTCTTCATGGCTAAGAATCTCGCGCACGTCGTCGGCGCGCTCCTGCAACTCGTGATACTCGGCGGCATCGACGCTGCGGCGCAGCATCCACCAACTCGCCAAACTCAACAATGCCGCGGCCGATGCGAAGATGGCAAAATACCAGAGCGTCAGCCGCACACGGATGGGCAGAGCCTTCATTGAGGTTTCCTTTCCGGCGCGGAAGTATCGCTCTTGAAGAGATAGCCCGAGCCGCGCACGGTGGCGATCAGCTTGTCGCGAAACGGCGCGTCGATCCGGGCGCGCAGGGAGTTGACCAGAACTTCCAGAGCAGTTGGTCCGACGGGATGATCCGCGCCCCAGACGAACTCGATCAGCGACTTGCGGGGCACGCACTGGCCGGCGTGGCGCACGAGGCATGTGAGCAGCAGGAACTCAAGACGGGTGAGGTCGATGCTCTGATTGCCGCGAGTGGCCGAGTGCCGGAGCGGATGGAGAATAACATCGCCTGCCTGGATGGAGCCGTCGCCTTCTTCGCGGCGAGGCCGCGTGATGGACTGCAAGCGCGCCACCAACTCGGGGAACGAAAACGGCTTGGTCAGGTAATCGTCCGCGCCCAGATCGAGGCCGCGAATGATCTCTTCCTCGGTGTCGCGAGCGGTCAACATCAGCACAGGAGTCATGCGCGCCTTTGCCCGCAAGGACTGCATCAGTTGATACCCATCCAGCTTTGGCAGGCCGATATCCAGCACAATCGCGTCGAAGTCGTGCGTCGTGGCAACGTCCAGCCCCGCCTCGCCATCGGCCGCTGTCATCACGGTAAAGCCATGCTCGTAGAGTCCCTTGCGCAACAACTCCGACATTCGCGCCTCGTCTTCGACGATGAGTATCCGCATTGGTACCGTATCTCTTAGCGTAAGCCCGAAGCGGCTGCGCAAGACGCGGCGGCAGACCGAATTCATCACAGATTCATAATCGCGGAGAGATACGCGCCAATCTTAGGAAGTTTTCACGGGATCGTTAACGGACTTTTAACATCGCGGCCTAGAGTGCTGCATATAGCCAGCCAGGGAAGACCTCACATTGCAGGGAGATACCTCTGGCTGTCAAAGGAGACTCATGTCAACCAAGGCCCTCATGCTATCGCTCCTCCTCGCTGTTCTTTTCGTCTCGCCCCGAACAAGCGCCGCCACTGGCGCAGCCGGAAGCGCCGGGACAAGCGGCCCATCAAGCGAGAAGAACTCTACCGAAGCAACCGGCAGCATCAGCGGAACCGTAAAGGACACATCGGGCGCAGTGCTGCAAGGCGCGCGGATTGTGCTGAAGCCGACAAT
>JBEKPI010000142.1:0-11371 GCA_049520855.1 Occallatibacter sp. | reverse complement strand
CGCCTCGGGCGCATGCTGCTGCGTCTGATCGGCGCTCTTGTAAATCAGCGGTGCAACCACCGCCGGCTGCGCGGCGCTATGCACGGGCACGCCAGGAGACGGCTTGGGAAGCGGCGCGAGACCTGCGCTCTGCGCTACCGGAAATTCATTCGTTCCCGGCTTCAATGGTGGCGGGCAACCGCAGGGCTCCTTCTCGTCGTCCACAACCTCGTGCACGCTGCCATGCTGGAACATCACGCGCTGGCCGGACTGCACGCGGTAGTCGCCGCCCTCAAAGACGCTCGTGACCAGCACGTAGGGCGCGTTGACGCCGGCGTTCGACCCCGGCGCCGAAGACCTGTCGCTGGGGACCCCGGCGTTATCCACGCAGGTGTCGCCGCGCTGGCCGAGCCGCACCTTGACCTCCGCCGCGCCGGGAGCGCCGATGAGGATGCGAAAATCCGGCGTCAGCAGAATGTCGGCGTTATAACCGGCGGCGGGGCTGGCGGCGAAGCTCATCTCGACAGCGCCGTGATCCATCGACATCATCAGGCTGGGCGTCTGGCCGGCGGGAACGCTCGTGTCGGCGGCCAGGTGGACCGTGGTCGAAGCGCAGACGCGCAGCACCCCGCGATGGGGCAGGATGACCTCGGTGGTCGCGGAGCCGGAGGTCACCGAGCCGCTGGCCGCGATGATGGCCTTGCCCTGCGAGACCTCAAGCGCGCCCGTGACATTCGCCGCTGCGTCGGGATTCTTTGTATCGATGGGAACGATGGCGATGGGGCCAGCTTGCGGCGCGGGGATCTGAGCCGCGGGAGCCGGAGCCGCAGCTGGCTCCTGCCCGTGGAGCAGAGGCGTCATTAACAAGCAGCAGAGTACGAAATGACCCGTGCCCTTCACGCGCATCTGTCCTGCATCGCCTGACCGCATCGCAACTCACATCTCCAAAAAGTTGCGGATCATCTGGTGGCCGCCCTCGGTCAAGACGCTCTCCGGATGGAACTGCACGCCTTCGATGGGCAGCGTGCGATGGCGTACACCCATGATGACCGAGCCGTCTCCGTTGGCGCTCGGCGTGCGCGCAGTGACCATTAACTCAGCGGGCAGCGACTCCTCGGCCACGATGAGCGAGTGGTAGCGTGTGCAGGTGAGCGGCGAGTCGAGCTTGGCGAAGATGCCTTTGCCGTCGTGCTCCACCGGGCTGGTCTTGCCGTGCATCAGGTGGCTGGCGCGGACGACCTGGCCGCCGAAGGCCTCGCCGATGGCCTGATGGCCCAAACAGACGCCAAGAATCGGCGCTTTGCCGGCCATGCGCCGCACCAGCGGAACCAGAATGCCAGCCTCGCTCGGCGTACAAGGCCCCGGCGAGAGCAGAATCCGCTCTGGCCTCAGCGCCTCGACCTCGTCAACCGTCAGTTCGTCGTTGCGATAGACCTCAACCTTCGCACCCAGCTCTCCCAGGTACTGGACAAGGTTGTAAGTGAACGAATCGTAGTTGTCGAGAACGAAGACCATGGTGAACTCCAGTGTAGCGCGTGAGCCGGCAACAATTCTGACTTCTGTGATAGCTCATTGCACGCCGGGTGCCCCATCCATTTCGCGTTCTTTGCGAAATGGGTGGGAAACCATGAACCCCAATCCGCCTTTTTCGAGGTTCCGGATTACTCATCGGTTGCGCCCGGGCGGCGCATCTGTAAGACTCCTAACGATGGTTCTTCATTTCCTCATCCAAGGCCGCGTGCAGGGGGTTGGCTTCCGCTGGTATGTCCACCGCGAAGCAGCCGAACTCGGCCTGCGCGGCTGGGTCCGCAACACCGAAGAGGGCGAGGTCGAAGTCGTCGCCTCGGGCACGGCCGAAGACCTGGCCGAGCTGCGCGCCAGCCTGCGCCGAGGCCCGCGCGGCAGCCGCGTAGACCACCTGATCGAGCACACCTTGGACGAACGCGAAGCCGCCGAACTCAGCTCGTTCCGGATTGATGGGGCGTGGTGAGGACAGTTGTCAGTTTTCAGTGGACAGTTTTCAGTTGTCCCCGGTCGCTGATGACTGACAACTGACGACTGAGAACTGACCTTCCCCCGCTATAATCGAAAGCGAAGCCAAACAACCAACCCCGATCAAGGAGCCGTCCGCCCCATGCCCGAATCCATCAAGCCCGTCGATGTCGAAGCCCTCAAGGCGCTGGTGCGCACGGTGCCCGATTTTCCCAAACCGGGGATTCTCTTCTACGACATCACCACGCTGCTCAAGGACAAGGTCGGCTTTGCCAAGCTGATCGACGCGCTGGCGGCGCATTACATCGGGCGCAAGATCGACCTGGTGCTGGGCATCGAGGCGCGGGGATTCATCTTCGGACCGGCCCTGGCCTACCGGCTCAACGCCGGCTTTGTGCCGGTGCGCAAGCCGCGCAAGCTGCCGGCCCCGGTGGCGCGCGTGACCTACGAGCTGGAGTACGGCTCGGACACGCTGGAGATTCATCTGGATGCGATCCAGCCCGGCCAGCGCGTGGTGCTGGTGGACGATCTGCTGGCCACGGGCGGCACCATGGAGGCAACGATCAACCTAGTCAAGCAGTTGGGTGGCGAGATCGCCGGTCTGGCCTTTGCCGTCGAACTCGACTTCCTCAAGGGCCGTGACCGCTTCACCGAGTACGACGTCTTCAGCCTGCTGCACTACGACGAATAAAGGATTCGGGCACCGGTTCGGAAATCGCGTGAAGAACCTCTAAGAGCCTGTCCGTATATAGGTAGCGCTGACCTCCAGGTCGGCTGTCGTGTGGGCCTCCTGGCCCGCACACGGGTACTGGCGGCGTGGACGCCGCCAGTACAGCCGCTCTGGAGAGCGGCGCTACTCAAATGCGCAATTTACGGATAAGTTCTAAGATGCGTTTTCGGGCGCTTCTTCGGGTGCGTTCTCTTCCGCTGTCTCTTCGGCAAACATCTGCGCGTCGGCAAACCGGTATCCCACATACACATCGGTGAGCAGGTAAATCGGCTTGGACGGGTCGTCTTCAATCTTCTTGCGCAACTGGCGGACGAAGGTGCGCAGGTACTCGACCTCTTCGCGGCAGTCGGCGCCCCAGACGGCAGTGAGCAGCCGGGCGTAGGTGATGACGCGGCCGGCGCGGCTCATCAGGCAGTGCAGAATGTCGAACTCCTTGCGGGTGAGGTGCACCGGCTGGCCGCGCTTGGTGACTTTGCGCTTGACCGGGTCCAGACGAAGCTCGCCGATCTCGATAGGCGCGTCTTCGGCGCGGGCCGGAGCCTGGACCCGCCGAACTGTGGTGCGGATGCGGGCAATCAGCTCCCGCGTGCTGAAGGGCTTGGTGACATAATCGTCCGCGCCCAGCTCGAGCGCCTCCACTTTATCCTCTTCCTGATCGCGCACGGTCAGCATCAGAATGGGCAGCCTGGGCGACAGGGCGCGGATGCGGCGCAGGGTTTCAATGCCGCCGATGCCGGGCATGTTCACGTCCAGCAAGACAACATCAAAGGCTGCCGCACGCAGTGCCTGCAGAGCCTCTTCGCCGCGCGAGGCTTCGACGACCTGGAAGCCCAGCTCGACCAGTGGCGGGCGCAGCGCCCTGCGGATGGCCGATTCATCGTCGACAAGAAGTATGCGAATGACAGTCGTCTGCTTCATCAGGAACCTTTCTTCTGCACTGGGGCAGGAATGGCCGCAAAGAATGTGGTGCCTGCCGTCTCGTCGCTGGTGACCCAAACAGAGCCGCCATGGACGAGGGCAACGCGCTTGGCGACCGAAAGGCCGATTCCGGTGCCAGCGGCGCGGTTGGAGTGGGTGGTGGAACGGTAATAGCGGTCGAAGATGCGCTCCCGGTCGTTGACGGGAATCACAGGGCCGTAACTGCGCACCGAAAAGACGATCTCGCCGCGGGTTCGCGCGGCGCGGATGGTGATGGTGGTGCCGTAGATCGAGTACTTGCAGGCGTTGTCAATGTACTGCGTCAGCAGCATGACCATCAAGTGGCGGTCGCAATGGAGCACCAGGCTCTCGACGGGAATTTCAATGGCCACCTTCATGCTCGCCAGCCGGTCGCCCAGGCTGGTGACCACCTCTTCAATCAGCGCCGCTACGCCCACCGGCGTGGCGTGAACGGTGACCTCGCCGGCATCCAGGCGCGCGGTGGTGAGCAGGCGGGTGGTCAGGCTGCCGAGCTGGCCGGCCTGCTCATTGATGAGGGCAACCAATTCTCCCTGCGCCGCCGACAAATGGCCCATCTCGCTCAGCCCTGTCGAGGCCGCGCGGATGGCCGTCAACGGCGTCTTGTAGGCGTGCGCCAGGCTGTCGAGCACGGTGGATCGCAACTGCTCCGTGCGGCGTTCGGTCTCGATGCGGCTCTCGTTGGCGAAGGCCCGGTAGCGGTCGAAGGTAATCGCGATCAGAGACGCGATGGCGTTGTTGGTCAGCGGGCTGGTGTCTCCGCGCACCACCAGGCTGCCGATGGGCGCGGAGCCCAGGCGGAGCACGCGCCGCCCCACTCCGGAATCGGGATCGTCGTCCGTGGTTTCGAAGTAGTAGACGTTCTGCGCCAACTCGCGCGGGTCCACGTTCCAATTTCCCGCCTGATAGACCTCATGCAGGTCCGCGTCGAAGACAGCGACCGCCTCCAGCGCGAAGATCTCATGCACCAGTTCGGCCAACTGCGGCCCCGGCTCCAGGTGAAGATTCATCTCCAGCGTGCGCCGGGTGAACTCGTACAGATCGCGCATCTGCCCGCCCCAGGACTCGGCCTCCTTGGCGTTGCCGGTGACGCGCGCCGAGAGCCGGCTGACGACGAGCGCCACCAGCACGAAGGCCAGCAAGGTAACCGAGTTCGCCGGATCGGTGGCCAGATTGGCTTGCGGCTGGCGCGTGGCGAAGACGCCATGCACAAGCACCGCCGACAGCGATACCACGACCGACTGCCAGAATCCGTAGAGCAGGGCGATGGGCACCACAATCAGCAGGTAAAGCAGCAGGGCCACGGGAAGCAGCCAACCGGACCAATGCGTCAGAGCGGATACGAGAACGACCGCTACAATCCCCAGCGCGCACTCCAGCGCGAACAGCAGCGCCCGCACTCCGGCGCCGCGCCAGCGCCGGGCGCCGAAAAAGGAAGCGGCGGAAATGAATCTCAGAGGCAAGCGATGACCTATTTCAGCAGTGAGCAGACAGTTTATTGCCGATCGACGGCCCAGGGGGGGAACCAGGCCTTCCAGCGGTTTTTTGAATTGCCGCGCCCCGAATCCATTGCCCTCAAGCGTCTCCTTTCTCAACAAGAAGACCCCGCAATCGGCGCCTGTAACGGCCTATGGATTGGAAAGCCTCTCTAACCCGGAGTTCCCGCGCCGGACCAGCCTGCAATGCGGCAAAACTTTAGAGGATTTTAACAGGTCAATCCTTCCTCCCGGCGCGCTTCGGCAGGGGCGAGACCCTGACTGCGTGCGCTTCGCCCCTCCAAATTGTTTGTCCGGAAAACCCTGCGGCTCGCCCTGGCTCGTGCCCCTTTTTAGACTGAATCAGTCTGAAATCTTCACGGGTTTCTTATGGGTTGTCTCCGATAATCCAGTGGAACGCCCTCAACCTTAATTCCCATCCAAAAAAGGAGACCTATGACCAAGTACAAACTCGAATACATCTGGCTTGACGGCAGAAAGCCCATTCCCGAGCTTCGCGGCAAGACTCAACTCAAGTCCTTTGAGACTCCGCCCACGCTTGCCGATATACCCGTTTGGGGGTTTGACGGCAGTTCCACCATGCAGGCCGAGGGCAGCAAGTCAGACTGTGTGCTGAAGCCTGTGGCTCTCTATCCCGATGCCGCCCGCAAGGACGCCTATTTGGTCCTGAACGAGGTCATGCACCCGGACGGCACTCCGAATTCCACCAATATGCGCGCCACGATCGAGGATGACCCCGATTTGTGGGTCGGCCTTGAGCAGGAATACTTCCTTTACAAGGATGGGCGGCCTCTCGGCTTCCCCAAAGACGGCCACCCCACCACTCCCCAGGGCCCGTACTACTGCGGTGTCGGCTACAAATACATGGGCAACGTGGCCCGCCAGATCGTCGAGGAACACCTGGATCTCTGTCTTGCCGCCGGCATCAATCACGAAGGCATCAACGCCGAGGTTGCCAAAGGCCAGTGGGAGTTCCAGATCTTCGCCAAAGGCTCGGCCAAGGCCGCCGATGACACCTGGATGGCTCGTTATCTGCTGATGCGCCTCTGCGAGAAATACGAAGTGGATGTTGTCTTGCATTGCAAGCCCATCAAGGGCGATTGGAACGGATCTGGCATGCACTGCAACTTCTCCACCAAGTACATCCGCGAAGTGGGCGGCAAGGAGTACCTCGAAGCCCTCATGGCGGCCTTCGAAAAATACATTCCCGAGCACATCGCCGTCTATGGCCCCGACAACCATCTGCGCTTGACCGGCCTGCACGAAACGCAAGCCATCGACAAGTTCAGCTACGGGCTCTCGGATCGCGGCGCTTCGGTCCGGCTGCCTGTCAACTTCGTCAAGAACGGTTACAAGGGCTATCTGGAAGATCGCCGCCCGAACTCCGAGGGTGATCCCTATCAGATCGTCTCGCGCATTCTGAAGACGATCAACAGCGTTCCCAAGCTTGAGCCTGTCTTGGCCTAATCCCGCCGCGTGGCCAGGCGCTGGCAGCCAGGAGAATTGGCACGGAATGAGAGGAAAAGCGCATCCCCACAGTGGCCGCCAAGGCCGCCGCGGGGATGTTTGCGCATTTTTCCACCGGCATAGTAATAAATCTTCATGGAATCCTTATGTCAAGCTTCTATAATTTGTGGGAAAGCCCCTAGACTTTATCTGCACCCAAAAGGAGAACCATGTCCACTGACTACCGCAATTTCCTTGCTCTCTCCTATGAGGAGCTGGAAGAACTCAACCTGCAAGCCAAAGCCGACCGCACCAACCGCGTCGCGGCCCACGAAATTCGCGAAAAACGCCTGAAATACCTGACCGACGAGAAGCGGATCAAGGCCGTGACGGTGCTATTTTCCGACCTCGAAGGCCGTCTTCACCTGCTCGACTACGACAAGAAGTTCATCCTCGGGGCTCACGAGAACCTCACCTTCGACGGCTCGTCGATCCGCGGTTTCACGGCCCAGAAGGAGAGCGACCTGCGCCTGGGCATTGACTGGAGCGCCTTCTACTGGGTGCCCGCCGACGTCTTCGGCAACGGCAAGGTGCTGGTCTTCGGCAACGTCATTGACAAGGACGGCACAGCCTACTCCGGCGATCTGCGCGGCGTGCTCAAAGGCTATGCCGAGGAGCAGCACAAGACCAACGGCTATACCCTCAACGCGGCCAGCGAGATCGAGGGCTTCCTCTTTGCGGGCAAAGACGCCGAGCGCAGCTACCACCAGACCGGCAAGTTCGAGTTCATCTCCACCGGCGGCTACTATCACTCCCTGCCGCTCGATCCGCTGCGCCAGTTCATCGACACCTCCGCCGAAGTGCAGCGCGCCATGGGCTTCCAGAACGAAAAGGACCACCCCGAAGTCGCGCCCAGCCAATATGAGATCAACTACAGCTACTCCGAGGCCGTCGGCGCGGCCGACCAGATTCAGCTCTACAAGCTGCTCACCCGCCAGATCGCCAACAACATGGGCTTCACGGCCTGCTACCTGCCCAAGCCGGTAGTCGGCGTCAATGGCAGCGGCATGCACACCAACGTCTCGGTCTCCAAGGGCAAGACCAACCTCTTCTGGGACGAAAAGGGCGAGGAGCAGCTCTCGACCTTTGGCTGGAACTTCCTGGACCGCATTCTGACCAGCGCCTTGGACCTCTGCCTGATCTTCAACTCCAGCGTCAACGCCTATCGCCGGCTCGATCCGCACTTCGAGGCGCCCAATCAGATTCGCGCCTCGGCCGTTGACCGCGGCGCCATGGTCCGCGTGCCCATCGGCAACCACCGGTCCATGAGAACTGAAGTCCGCGCCGTAGCCCCCGACGCCAACCCCTACCTTTCGCTCTACGGCATCTTCAAGACCGGCCTCGACGGCGCAATCTCGACCGCCGAGAACCTCCGCGCCGGCGGCCGCTACCTGCCCGACAACATCCAGAAAGCGATTGCGGACTTCGAGTCGTCGGCCTGGATCGCGAAAATTCTGGGCGGGGACGTGCAGGGCCGCTACGCCGAGCTGAAGCAAGCCGCCGCCGTCCGCAGCCCGCGCGAGTTGGGCACCTTCGTCAAGGGCTCCGAGGTGCAGTTCCACCACGAGGTCTACAACCAGTCGCTCTGGAACCAGTTCTAGGTCTCCGACCGGCGGGTTCCCAACCCGCTGAAATGAAACCGGGTGCCCCATCCTTCCGCGCTCTTTGCGGAAGGGTGGGAAACCACGAACCCCAACCGTCCCCCGTCTCACAGCCAAAAATATCCGGGCGCCCCACCCTGGCCGCGATTTTGCGGCCAGGGTGGGGCGCCCGGTTAGCTATGCTGTTCCTCTGCCTATTCCGGACAGTAGAACGTTACATCGTACACCAGCCCGGTCTGCGCGATGCAAGTCGAAAGACCGATCGCATCGTCGTACGGATACGCATAGGCGTTGCAGGTGGCGTGAATCATCTTCACGTATTGCGTGCTGGCTGCCGGCCCAGCGCTGCACTGGGCTGGACAGATAGACGGAGTCGGGCAGGCATCATACTCGGCCTGCGGAGACGCCGGTTGGCAATCGGCGCCGGTGAATGGCGGAGTCGGAATGGTTTGCCACTGCCGAAAGGTGAGTTTTCCGTCAGGAGAGAAGCAACCCGCCTGAGTGCTGCCGGGTGTGCCATCGGCGTTGGGATGGAAGAGTTTGAGGCTCTCGCTGGACAGAGCGGGAAATTCTCCGTTCGTGCTGAGATTCTCGTTGGCCGGACAATTGGCGAAGCGCAGCAGGAAAAGCTGCTCGACCGCGAAAGGCTCGCCGTCGCGTGCGGCGCCGAGAGCTTCATTCCGCCGCGCAAGGGGATGGCGACGCCGAAGCTTGTGGTTTTCCAGGCCCCAAAATCCGAAGATGGAGCGACCGGCAAGGGGAAGAGTGTCCAGATTCCAAGTGCGATGCCCGGGTCACCCATCCTAAGTGGGCGGATTTGGGCCGCCCTCCGCCAAGCCGGCCCACCCTGACTGAGTGATACAGTCAAAGTGGGCCTAGCTTGAGCATCTTACCGCTAGGAAGATGCTAGCTGACAGTGAGCGCCCACGCCTGTGCGTTGGTGCTGTTGCAGGTATACACCTGAACGGCGGTTCCCGAGGTCGACGAAGCGCCGGCCACATCCAGGCAAAGGGCAGTGTTGCTGGCGGGATGGAAGACGTAGTTGCTGCCCGATGCCACTGCCTCCCAAGCCTGCGCACGGGTGCCGGCGCAGGGATCCAGAACCGCTATCGAACCGCTGGTGGTTCCAGAAGCCGTCAAGCAATACGCGCCCTCCGTGGAGAGGTTGTAATAGCCGGCCGGCGTGACGCCGGTATCGCTCAAAGCCCCGTTCTGAGCGCCGGTGCCGTTCGCGGTATACACATCGATCGGGTTGCCGGTCGTTGTCTTGGCGTCTTCGTCATCCAGGCGCAACGCGGTGGCGCACTGAGGGGTCACCGCGTACGTGCCGTTGACGATTGTCCCGCCGCTGCCCACGATCATCTTACTTACCGACCCATGAGCCTACATCGCTGACGTTGGTAGAGGGTCCGGAATTGGGATCCAACGGTCCCTCTACCAGGGTGCCCGCATTATTGGTTTCTCCGGGGGTGTTTGTGGAGATGTTGTAGGTGATGTGGCCGCTTCCGGCCAGCCAAACGGACGCCGAATCGGTGAATGAGACTCCGGGGACGTTAGGGGCGGCTATCCCGCTGTTTGCGATGATATTCACCCCTTGATTGAAGTAGGAATAAACGTAGGGCATTTCGCTCTGATAGAAGATGGTTTCGCCGCCGTTGCCGTTCCACACGACCTGCTCTCCCTGAAAGTGCTCGACGGCCAGTCCCAATGCCGTGACGTTAGCCCCGTTCACGACCAATCCATTCTTGCAGGTATTGGCGGTCCAGCCGAAGGTTCCAGAGTTTCCGTGGTCGGCGCGCCATATCCACATATTGTCGAGAATCACGTTGTCGCTGTCGATTTCCACGGCTTCGGTGCAGGTTCCCAAGGTGGCTCCGCCAATGCGGAAGTACACGTCACTGATCGAGGTCGGATTAGTTGAGTGGCTGACGAGCGTTGCGCCTGCTACTCCTATCTGAAGAAGGACCGGCGAGTTTTTTGGGCCGGCATCAATGAGAAATCCGGCGAGCTGCACGCCGCCCACGTCGGCCATGGTGATCGCCGCGGTTCCCGTCTGCGGAACGATATCCGCGTAGCCGAGTCCGAGTACCACCGTGTCGGCGTTGACGACGTCGATAGCCCCGCTGTACTTGTAGATGCCGGGGGTCAGAAGGAGGTTGTGGCCGGAGGTAGCCAGCCATGCATTGATCGTGGCCAGCGAGGTCGAGGGGGTGGCGATCAGGAAGGTACTGATGGCCAGAGAGGTGCCGGCGCCAAGGCCTCCGTTGGACCAGTCCGTACCCGACGAGTTGGTCCTCAAGCTCGGCGAGAAGACAAAGTAGGCGCCGCTGCTGTTCATATAGAGGTAGGGCTTTTCACGCACGACTGGGGTCGTGGAGAGCACGGTATCCTGCACATTTTCCTCATCGTTGCTGAATGGATTGCTTTGCGCAGGGGTGCCGGAGACGCCGGAGAAGACCATGTTCCATACATACCCCGTGAAACTCCCAAGAGAGCTGTTGCGGGTATACCACTGCTGCTGGGAGCAGGCATTGAGAAGCCCGGTAATCACCGAATCGGCGATGAATCCACCGCTTGTCTCTCCACAGGTCGAGTCCGCCAATTCCACTCCGCCATTGATATCCATGCGCCGGAAGGCCGCACCCTGCGAGACGCCCCATTGCACCGTGCTATCGCAGCAGCTCGCCGGAATTGTCATGGCCATGTTCTCAAGCGCGCGCCAGAAATTAACCGTCATGCAGCCGGCGGGTTGCGGGGCCACACAACTAGCGCCATCCGTCTGATTGGCTGTTAAATAGCCTTGGCTGATGTTGACGGCGCTAGGGGTCTCGCCGAGACCGCCAATCGCCTCGTAGTACCCCACCTCGGATTCCACTCCGGTGTAAGTGCCAGGCTCAAAAAATATCTGGTAGCGGTTGGTACTGAACTGCGCGTTGCCGGCCAGCGTGGTGAGGGTCGAATTGATCGTCGCCACCGAAGTGCTGGGTGTAAAGACGTAGACGTTGGGTCCAAAGATCGTGGAGTTCTGCGCGAAGGCGGAAGATCCAAAACAGAGAAGCGCCCCGAGCATCAGGCAAACAACTGTCTGGCTCGCGACGGATGGGAATGTA
>JBEKPI010000141.1:0-10120 GCA_049520855.1 Occallatibacter sp. | reverse complement strand
CCTGGCATGAAGCCCGCCCGGTAATCAAAGTTCGCGTGATCGCGCCGGACTTCACGGTTCATGCGCTGGACCCCAATGCCATCACCGAGGCGCCGGCGCGCGAGGGCGATTACAAGCAGTACAGCGACGGCAAGCGGCTGCGCGCGCCGTTTCCTGCCATCGCTCCCGGAGTCGTCGTGGAGGAAGAGTACCTGCTGAGCGAGACCCAGCCCTTCTTCGCCGCGGGCCGGGTTGGCATCGTCAGTTTCGGTCGCGAGCAGGTTCCGGTTGCGCATAGCAGCGCTGTCTTCGATGCGCCGGCCTCGCTGCCGCTGCATTTCCATACCTTGCTGCTGCCGGATCTGAAACCGGCGCGCGCCGAGGCCAATGGGCGCGTCACGCTCACCTTTGAACCGGGGCCGTTTGAGGGCATAGAGCCTTGGGAGCCAAACCTTCCCCCGGATTTTGCGCGATTCCCGCAGCTCGGGTTCTCGACCGGGGCCTCCTGGCAGGCGATGGCGGCCGCATACGCAAAGATTGTGGACGACCACTCCGCTCCGGCGGCTGTGCAGCCGATTGTCGACAAGCTGGTGGCCGGCAAGACATCGGCGGCGGAAAAGGAAGCGGCGATCCTCGACTATCTCGACCGGGAAGTCCGCTACACCGGAATCGAGTTTGGCGAAGCCGCGCTGGTGCCCCACGACCCGGCCGAAACCCTCAGCCACAAGTACGGCGACTGCAAGGACAAGGCAACGCTGCTGGTGACCATGCTGCGCGCGGCCGGGATTCCTTCCTACGTGGCGCTGCTCAACGCCAGTTCGCGGATGGATGTTCCCGCCGATCTGCCGGGCATGGGATTGTTTGACCACGCCATCGCGTACGTGCCAGGGAATCCGGCGCACAATGAGCCCGCGCTGTGGATCGACGCCACCGACCAATATGCGCGCCTGGGGCAGTTGCCGGCCAGCGACCAGGGTCGGTTGGCGCTGATAGCGCGGGCCGAGACCTCAGCGCTGGTCAAGACGCCCGAGTCCACCTCGAAGGACAATGTGCAACTCGAATTGCGCGAACTCACTCTGGCGGAGAACGGCCCGGCCAGCGTCTCGCAGATGATCCGGCCCATGGGCGTTTTCGAGTCGGATTTCCGCTCCTACTATGCCGACAAGCCCGGCAAGGAGACGCGCGAGGCCCTCACCAAGTACGTCAAGTCGCAATACGTTGCCGAGAAGCTGACCAGCGTGGAGCGCACCGATCCCACCGACCTCTCGCGGCAGTTTGAATTCACGCTGGCCTGCGAGAAGGCCAAGCGCGGCTACACCGACCTGGACAGCGCGCAGGCGGCCATCCGCCTGGATGGGCTCTTCTCGCGCCTGCCAGACGACCTGGAACGCAAGGACGATGCCGACGAAAAGAAGAAGCAGGACGACACGGACAAGCCGAAGAAGCCGCGGACTGCGGACTGGGAACTGAACGAACCGTTCAGCGCCGAATGGCGCTACAAGATCGTTCCGCCAGCCGGATTTGTGCCCAAGGAACTGCCTGGAGATCAGAGAATCCCGATTGGTCCGGCCCTGCTGACCGAGGAGTTTTCCACCGATAAAGACGGCGTGGTGCTGGCTCACCTGACCTTCGACTCGGTCAAGCGGCGCTACACCGTCGCCGAGGCAACCGAGTTGCGGAACAAGGTAGCGGAGCTGATCGCCGGCCCGGCGATCCTGGTCAACTTCGAGCCCCAGGGCGCGGCGCTGCTGCATCAAGGCAAGGTGAAAGAGGCGCTGGCCGCCTATCGCGGCATGATCGCTCTTCACCCCAACGAAGCGGTGCATCATCTGCAGATGGCCAGTGTGCTGCTGGAGGCGGGCATGGGCGAGGCGGCGCGCGCCGAGGCTCGCCTGGCTGTGAAGCTCGACCCCAGTTCCGCGCTGGCTGAGAAGATTCTGGCCTATGTGCTCAAGAACGACCTGGTCGGCCGGGAATTGCGCCCCGGCAGCGACTGGGTGGGCGCGGCCGAGGCCTATCGCGCGGCCATCAAGCTGGACCCGGACGACCACACCGCGCAGGGCAACCTGGCAATCCTGCTCGAGTATGACCCTGTGGGGCGGCGTTACAGCGGCCAGGCGAAGATGAAAGAGGCCGTTGCCGAGTACCAGAAGCTCGGTCAGGACAAGCTGGAAGACCTGGACCTGAAGAACAACCTGGCCTTTGCTCTGTTTTACAGCGGGGATCCGGAGGGCGCCATCAAGGCGGCGCAGAGCCTGAACCCCCAGCCCAACGCCCTGCTTGCGGCCAGCGAGGCGATGTTGCACGGCAGCAAGGCCGGCCTGGCGGAGGCCAACAAGCTGGCCAGCGACGACTCGGCTTACAAAGAGTCCGCGCGTACCGCCGGCGAGATGCTGATGAACATGCGCCAGTACAGCGCGACGGCCGATTTCCTTGAGGCCGGGGCAGCCGGCGACAACGCCGCCCAGACTTTGGGCCTCGCCAACACGTTGCGCACAGCGCAGCGCCATGAAGATCTGCGCTTTGCCAATACGCCCGCGGATTTGGTGAGGCACGCCGTTCTGCTCGGCATGGATACGGACGTGACGCTGGCCAAACTGCAATCCATCTCCAGCCGCAATGCGCTGGCCGTCTTGAAAAATGAGGACGCCGACGAACTCAAGAAGACAGTGGAAGCAGGCAAGCAGTTGAACAGCCAACTGGCCCGCCAGGATAACTCGCTGGACGTCGCGATCGACATGGTGATGCAAGCGGTCGAACCCAAGGAAGAGGGCAGCGATGCAACCGGATTTCGGGAAAAAGTACAGACTCCGGGCGGCATAAACCTTACCTTCTTTGTGGTGAAGGAAGATGGGCAGTACAAAGTGCTAGACACCGACGACAAGCCGAACTCGATCGCGCTTGAAATGCTCGACCGGATCGACGCCGGGGATCTGAAGGGCGCCAAGGCGCTGCTCGACTGGCTTCGCGAAGACCTGCACCTGGACGGCGGCGACGATCCGCTCGGTGGCGCCACCTTCCCGCGCTTCTGGACCAAGGGACAGGCTGCCGATGCGCGCAAGATGAAGCTGGCTGCCGCGGCGATTCTGGTGGGCGCCAAACCCACGGTGGCGCAGGGAGTCGCGATCCTCGAACCGGCTCTGAAGGATGCCCAGACCGGCCGCGAAAGAACCAACATCGATCTTGCGCTGGCGGACGGATACTCTCTGCAAGACAACTTCGCCAAGCTGCTGGATGCGTCTTCGGCGCTTCTCAAGGAGGTTCCGGAGTCGAGGCAGGCCTTCATGTACACGGTGCAGGCGCTGATGGGGCTGGGCCGCCACGACGACGCCATTGCTCTGGCCGACGAGCGGCTCAAGTTGCTGGACGGCGACGCCGATGCGCTGCGGATGAAGATGGAGATCGAAGCCAACCGCGGCAACTTCGCGGCGGCCCGCCAGTGGGCGCAAAAGCTCGTCGGCCAGGGCAAGGAAGATGCGGGCCTGTGGAACAACATTGCCTGGTACGCCCTGTTCACGGGCAAGGTTGAAGACGCCGACATCGCGGCGGCCATCAAGTCCACGCAGATGGCCAAAGACAATCCCTCGATCCTGCACACGCTGGCCTGCCTCTACGCGGAAGTCGGCAAGACCAAGGAAGCCCACGACCTGCTGCTGCGCGGCATGGACGATTCCAATCTGGACGAGCCGGACGACGCTTACTGGTATGCCTTCGGCCGCATCGCCGAGCAATATGGCGAGCGCGATATTGCCATTGCAGACTATCGCAAGCTGGACAAGCCCAAGGAAGTTCTGGCTTTAGCCACCTCGACCTACCGCCTCGCTCAAACGCGGCTCAAGGCGCTGGGCGCGGATGGAGGCACTGCGAGCAAGTAGGCAGCAGCCAGACAGCGAGCATTGCGTGTTGGTCTGGCGGGCGGCTCAGTGTTCGTTCTGAAGAGTTGGCACGCCTGCGCGTTACGCTCGCACGGCCCGGGCAATCGGCTCTTCGGCGGCCAATCCGGGCTCAGATTCCAAAGCGGCGCGCACCGACGCGGTCAGGCGCGGCTTCGCCATCTCTCTCTTGAGGTTGGCGATAATCTCTCTTGCCATCTCGATCCGGCTCTTCTTTTTCAATGGGAAACCTCTTCTTGACGAATAGTTAAGTCAGTTATTTACCCAGCCCGGCCCTGACTCCGGCCTCAGCTTGAGCACAACCAGCACCTCCAGCAGCGTGGCCGAGTTGCGCACGCTTCCCGACAGGATGGAGAGCGCTTCCGATACGGGAGCATGTCTTTCCGCCAGCAAGTTGAGGCTGTCGCTTACCTTATAGAGCTTCCTGGCTTCCTCAAGGATTTCGTTTGCGGGCATGAACTGCGCTGCCTTCCGGAGAGCCTTCAAGGAAGCTGGACCGGCCATTGCCGCTGCCGTCTCGCATCTTCACTGGGAATCATCGTAGGCGCGCCCCAGGCCCGTGTCTGTGCAAGTTGGACCACCGCAATCGCTGTCAAGCGCCGGTTGGGCCTTCCCCGCCGCGCCGAAAGGCTTCCCCGGCCAGAATCAACAGAATTCCGGCGATCCACAGCCAGTGCCCAACCAGCGGAACCAGCGGATAAAGGTAAAAAAAGACCCAGGTTCCGGCGATGAAGGCCAGGATAACTCCAGCCACGATGCGGCGCGGCCAGCGCAGCTTTGGAAAGATCAGGAAGGTCAGGTAAAGCAGCAGCAGCGGGTTGATCCAGCCGCTCAAGACCGCAAGAAAGTTCTTCGAGTGCCATATCTCCGGGTTCAATGTGTTCACCAGAGTGATCCACGCGCAGCGCGAGCCCTGAAGCACGGTGGGGGTGTCGTTGCTGGGGGTGATAACCTCCCGGCACGCTGGAAGAAAAAACGCCCCTACATAGGCGCAAAACCCCAACACGCGCCCGATCAAGACCGCGCGAGAGCCCGTTGCACTGCGAGTGCTCATTGACATCGAAGCCTCCAAGGATGGATCGTGCCAGGCCATGGGATCCCCACGCACATCGCGTCGTTTTTCTTGCGGTTGGCGTGGGAGTCGTGCAAAGCCGGAACAAACCATCATAGCCTATGCGGGCCAAACGCACTCCCGCCAGCCAGCACAGCGTCCGCGATGCGCGCCGCCTCGACCGCCGGGCGCGCCGCATGAACGCGCACCATCGAAGCTCCGTGCAGGATGGCCGCCACCAGCGCCGCCACGCTGGCCGTCTCGCGTGCCTCCACCGGCGCGTCGCTGCCGCCGTGCAGCGGGGCCAGTGTCCGGCCCAGAAATGACTTCCGGCTCACCCCAGCCACGAGCGGCCTTCCCAGCGAAAGCAACTCGGCTTGCCGGGCAAGCAAAAGATAATTTTCGTCGAAGCGCTTGCCGAAGCCGTAGCCGGGATCGAGCGCCACTGCGTGGGGCGGGATTCCCGCCGCCGCAGCAGCCTTCAGGCTCTCGGCCAGCCCCGCTCGCACCGTGGCCAGCAGCTCATCCGCGTCGAGCTGCGGCTGTGCGCGCCACTCCTCGGGCCTCCCCCGCGTGTGCATCAGCACCACGCCGCAGCCCGCCCCCGCGCAAACCACGGCCATCTCCGCATCCCACTGAAACCCGCTCACGTCGTTGACAATCTCCGCGCCTGCATCGAGAGCCGCCCGCGCCGTCGCCGCCTTGTAAGTGTCCACGGAAATCACTGCGCTGGGCCGAGCCTTGAGGATCGCTTGCATCACAGGCAGCAGCCGCGCCTGCTCTTCCTCGGCGCTCACCGCCGGGGCCGTCGCCGAGCCGGCCAAGCCGCCTGCCCGCGAACCGGGCCGCGTGCTCTCCGCGCCCAGGTCAAGCAGGTCCGCTCCTTCGTCCAGCAATTGCAGCGCGCGCGCCACGGCTGCCTCCGGAGCGAAAAAAGCCCCGCCGTCGCTGAACGAATCCGGCGTGATATTGACCACGCCCATCACCAGCGTGCGCCGTCCCAACTCCAGCGCGCGGGTGCGCAGTTGCCAGGAGGTGAAACAACGAGTTGAAGCGATGGTCACGGGATTATCGACTAATCTTCTGTTGTGTGGCAAGCGCACGGCCTGTGCGCAAAACCGCTACCGGCGACTTTCTTCTATTGTGCCGGGCAGTCCGATGCGAAGCTGTTCCCGCGCCGACCAGCAAGTCAACCGGGATACCGAGATCGACATGCAAGCGGCGAATCATAGGCAGAGTCAGGGCGCGCTTGCCTGTCAGTATCTCCGAGACGCGGGCACGGCTGCCGATCATCGGCTCAAGATCCTTGCGCGTCAATCCCTGCTGTTCCATCTGAAACTTGATGATGGTGACCGGGTCGGGCGTGTCCATGGGAAAGTGTTTCGTCTCGTATGCATCCACCAGCGTGACAAGAACCTCTAATTCGTCGCTGGCCGCAGTGCCCAGTTCCGCGCCCATCAGTTGCGCAATACGGGCCACCGCCGCATCATGCTCTGCCTCAGTTCGAACCGGTTGAATCCGCATTGCGCTCCTTGTCAAATTTCACCTGTTTCACATCGATCCGATCGTATTCCCGGTGCGTTCCCAACCACAGGACCAGGACAACTCCGTGGTCGTAATCCACCGCGACCACCAGACGGAATTCATTCCCCTTGATGTTGAAGACCACTCGCTCGGAAGAGACGATGCTGGCGCTTCGCTGGTGCTGCTTGAGCTCCGCGGAGTTCTTCCAAGCCGCGCGCGAAGTCAATGCATACCAGGCATCAAGCTGGTCCCGGACGACCTGTTGCAGCCGGGGTTCCACCCTGTTCCGGACAAATCCGTTCAACGTGCCGCGCGAGATGATTCTCACCTGTCCAGCATACGCCGCTCCCGCTATGGGAGCAAGGAAGAAACGCCCCGATCTCAGGAGATTTTTCGAGGCTGTGCCTGCAAAATGCCGTAAACTCCCTCCATGACGAACTTTCGCAGAGTTCTTTCCCTTCTGTTGGCTTGGTTTCTGGTCCCTTTCGCCGGGCTGCTGGCGCAGACTCCGGCGAAGCACCCCGCAAGCTCTTCGGCACACCCGGTGGCGCACTCCGCAGCCCACGCAGCCCCGGCCAAAGGCGCTCTCGCCGACCGCATCGCCGCCATTCTGGCCGAGCCGGCGCTGAGCCATGCGCAGTTCGGCATCAGCGTGGTGACACTCGATGGAACGCCAGGCAAGTCGATCTACGGCTTGAACGAGGGTCGGCTCTTTACCCCGGCCTCGAACACCAAGCTGCTGACCACCGCCGCGGCCTTTGCCCTGTTGCCCGTCGAGACCCTCACCTGGACCACCAACGTGGTGGCCGGCGGCGAGGTGGACAGCGGAGGCGTGCTGCACGGCGACCTGATTCTGCTGGGCGCGGGCGACCCCACGCTGAGCACGCGTCCCTACCCCTATCGCGTGCCCGAACCCGCCGCGAGCCAGGCAACCGCCGCTGCTGTCTCAGCGCCGGGCGAGGCTGTCGAGCCTCGTAAGCCGCCCAAGGCCATGGACCTGCTGACTTTGCTGGCCGAGCAAGTGGAACAGGCCGGTGTGCGCACCGTCGAGGGCGGCGTGGTGGGCGACGACAGCTTTTTTCTCGACGAGCCTTACGGCACATCCTGGGCATGGGACAACCTGCAATGGAGCTTCGGCGCTCCGGTCTCCGCGCTCGCCTTCAATGAAAACGTGGTGGAACTGACAGTGACCGCCGACCCAGACTCACCCAGCGCAACCGTGGCCGAGTGGACCCCGAATATGGACTACTACACTCTCGACAACGAGATGACGCCAGCTTCCCCCGGCGCGACGGCTCATCCCGGCCTGGAGCGCCGGCCGGGCAGCCTGGCGGCGCGCGCCTGGGGCACCGTGGCGTCCGAAGGCTTCCACGCTAGCCTGGCTCTCGACGACCCCGCGCAGTACACCGCCGCGGCCTTCAAGGAAGCGCTTCAGAACCACGGCGTCACCGTCAACGGAAGCGCCGTCTCGCGCCACAAGCTCTCCAGTGGAACCGGCGACTTTGCCGAGGAGCGCGCCCAACCGCTCAGGCTCGCCCGTTCCGCATTGTCCACGGTAGCCGCGCCGGTCGAGGGCCGCAAGATACTGGCCAGCCGCATCTCCGTGCCGGTGGCCGAGGACGTCACGGTCATCAACAAAGTCAGCCAGAACCTGCACGCCGATCTCCTGCTGCGCCTCTTGGGCAAGATCGACGGGATGGAAGGCAGTTTTGCGCAGGGAACGCGCGTGGTGCGCCAGTTCATGATCGGCGCGGGCGTCGACGACAGCGACTTCTTCTTCTACGATGGCTCCGGCGAGAGCCCCGACGACCGCATCGCGCCCCGCGCGTTGACCCAACTGCTGGCCTACGCCGCGCGCCAGCCGTGGGGTCCGGCCTGGCGCGACACCTTGCCGGTGGCCGGCGTGGACGGCACATTGATCAACCGCTTCAAGAGCTCCCCGCTCAAGGGCCGCCTGTGGGCCAAGACCGGCACGCTCGATGAGGTAAACGCCCTCTCCGGCTACCTGACCGCGGCCAGCGGCAAGACCATTGCGTTTTCCATTCTGGTCAACGGGCACCGCCCTGGCAGCGAAGCGGAACTCCACGCCATCGACCGCATCGCCGAAGCCATCGCCGCGGCCAACTGACGCTGTATCATCAAATTCAAATGCGCACTCGTTCCTTCCTCACTTCGCTTGCCGTCCTCGTGCCCGCGCTCGTGCTGGCCGGCGTGTTAGCAGCGGCCCTGGCCGGATGCCGTTCGCTGCCGCCCTCCAAGCCCGCGGCGCTTTGGACGCCGGAAGAGGCCCGCGGAGCCGCGATCTACCAACTGAAATGCGCCCGCTGCCACTACCCCACCACCACCCATGGGCTGCACGGGCCCGGCTTGCAGGCGCTCACCAAGGTCAAGTCCATGCCCTCGGGCGCTCCGCCCACGGACGAGCGGCTCACCGAGGTCATCCGCGGCGGCCGCCTGGAGATGCCCGCAACCCCACTGACCGATGACCAGCTCAGCGATCTGCTGGCCTACCTGCACTCGCTATGACGATTCCGCCAGTCAACGACAGCAACAAGGCCGCGCAGCGCCTGCCGTTGCCCGGCCTCGCCGCGATCGGCCTTTACCTATGGGTGCTGGCCGGCGTCATTATCGTGGGAGTGGTCGCCGGACGCCACTATCCGCCGCTGTTCTTGTTCTTTGCCGCCGGCTTTATCGCCGCCGGCGCGGGCCTGCTCATGCTCTTTCGCTGGGCCTGGGCGCTGGCCCTGAGCGCGGTCCTGCTGCTGGCGGTCTACGACCTATGGATATTCTTCAGCCTGCATGAACTGCCTGGGCTGGTGCAGGGACTGCTGAACCTGGTCTTCTTTCTCTACCTGGTGCGGCCAGAGGTGCGGGAAATACTGCGATAGGAGAATCGGCCCCGCTTCAGCCATGCCAGCCTACCGGCCGGCCCACGCGGGTGCACGGTATTCGCACAGAGGCCAACGGAGGATCCTGCGATATTACTTCGTAACGGCAACAACATACTTGCCTGACCTTTTTTCAGAGTCTCACTAATAGTGTAAATCAAGCGGTTTACTGCACTTAGAGTCATGCAGGCTGACTCGGCTGATGGTTAATCAACCATTGTCTGCGTCTCTCTGGTGAGCGAGGATCGTTCAGTCGACCCTGAAAAAGCGAGTAAGTATACGTGGAATCAATAGCATATATTGCGCAAGAGTGCTGTAATTATCCCAGAAAGAACCTCCATCCGCCACATAACTTGGGGAAAAATATGCGCCCGCGAAGAGAGCGGAATCAACCGCGGCGCCAGTTGTTTCAGGTGGAGTTGGAGCAGATGATCGACCTGCGTCACCCGCTGGTTCAGTTGGGGATGCGCATCGACTGGGCATCGTTACAACTGCGTGCATCCATTTCCCCTCGCTGAAGTTCTCGAAATCCCAAAAGCTCTTCTCTGCAAGTTCAGTGAGCGGGGTATCGTCATATGCTAAAACAGCATATCTATAGCACGCCCACGCGAGCAGATCGGCGCATTGTAGCCCAGGCGGATCTTTACGAATGTTATAGAGGCGGGAGGGTGTCCCGCGCTCAGTTGAAAGTTGCTGAGCGGCGGTTAGGTTGATGTTACTACGCCGCCTTTTGGCTGGCGGTCGCAGGCGGGTTGAGGATTGCTTCCAAGGCCCACAGATCGCGA
>JBEKPI010000140.1:0-10147 GCA_049520855.1 Occallatibacter sp. | reverse complement strand
CGTGCCTATCGTATGGTACGGTTTCTTCACGGCGGTTCTCCCTTCAAGGTGTGACAACCCGATTCTTTCAGAATCAGGCTGAACCGCCGCTCAACTTTCAACTACAGCCGGGACATCCTCCGGCGCGCCGCAGGGCTGGTCGAACGCGGCATTGGAAGCCTGTGAGCGCGAGCTGCATCGCTGGGCGCTACATCCTATCGGGACCGAAGGATTCGAGAAGGCCGAAGTGACAGCCGGGGGCGTGGACACATCCGGGTTGCAGGCGCGTATCATGGAGGCGCGCGCCGTGCCCGGACTCTACTTTGTCGGCGAGGCTGTGGATGTGACCGGACAACTGGGAGGGTTCAACTTTCAGTGGGCCTGGGCTTCGGGAGTGGCGGCTGGCAAGGCTGTGTGAAAAAACAGGGAATAGGGAATAGGGAATAGGGAACAAGACCTCGCTCGGATTCGCGGTATCCCGCTCTTTCCGCAACAAACGCAGAAGCAATCCGTCACCAGGGGCACGAATTGGTGAATCCTCGGGCGACCGGGGCCGGAAGCTAATTCCCGTCTGGGTTTTCCTTGTCGCCGGCGATCGAGATGCGCAGGGAGTGGAGGAAATTGAGGTCGTTTGCGGTGAACGACTCCGCGTCGCCGCTCTGGCCGGCAGTCACTTCGACCTCTTCAGTCTCTTTGGCCACGTCGTTGAGTCCGATGGTGGCCTCCAGCATGAGCAGCACGTCGAAGCCGTGCTTGCGAATGTCCTGGACCACGCCGGCGATATGCTCGCTCTCGATGACCGACTCATGGATGGCCTCGCCCAATTGCTGAATAAGTTCGCGCAGACGGGTTGTCACGTTTACCTCCGCAGGCTGCGGCCGGCGCAAAGCGATTGGCGCGGGTCGTCATGGGATTCATCTACCTTACTTCCGTTGCCCTCCGGGAGCAAGTGCGAATCGGCGGGAATCCGGAAAAAAACGCCAAGGTAACCGCCGCTGCTACCATCATAACGAAATGAGACCTCAGAGAGTAGGACGCGCGCTCGGCATCGGGTTGCGGGTCGCGGGGCGGATTGCCGGCCAGCGCATCGCCGGCGGTGCGCAAAATGCCGAATCTCAGTCCGCCCAGGCCGCGTCCGCTGCTCAAGCGGTTGGAGGCACAGCAGCGCGCGTACAAGCCGCAAGTCAGGCGGACGGGCGCGCCGCGGGCCGGACAGCCGGGGGCGTGGCCCGCGGCGTGGGCGGATTCTTGCGTCCCTTTCGCCGCGTTGGCGGCATTTTGTGGCTCGAAGTGACCGGCGCCTTCTTCCTGCTGCCCGTCGCGGTCTTTGCGCCCACGCTTTGGCGCGTCAGGGCCAACTGGGCCCACGGCCCCGATCACCGGCTGTTCCTGGTGACAGCCGGGGTGATGGCAGTCTTTCTTTACCTGAGCATCAGTTCGTTCTGGCGGGCGCGGAAAAAGTGAGGTAGTCGGCTGGATTCAGGTCTCATCCACGGCTCGGATTCGTCCCCTTGATCATCAGCCGCGAGGGCAGCTTTGACCCTGTCGCGGCTCAATCCCTATCGTGAAGAGTGTACGGCAGCAACGCCGAAAGGAAGACCGAATGTCGCTCTCCACGCAGCCAGATTCCGACGCGCCCATTGCCTCCCCGCTCAAGAAGACCCCCCTCAACGCCGCCCACCGCGCGCTGAAGGCGAAGATGGTGGACTTTGGCGGGTGGGATATGCCGGTCGAATATCCCTGTTTCACACCCCAGCGACAAGGACCCGTCGCCGGGGGCCCTGGTCCCGGCGGCGGCCTCATTGCCGAGCACATCGCCGTGCGCGCCGGCGTGGGCCTCTTCGATGTGAGTCACATGGGCGAGATCCAATTTCGCGGGCCGGGCGCGCTGGCCGCCGTCCAGCACATCACCATGAACGACGCCGCGCTGCTCAAGGATGGGCAGGCGCAATACTCCGCGCTGCTGACGCCCGAAGGAACCTATGTCGATGACATTCTGGTCCACCGGCTCAGTGCGAACGACTACCTGCTGGTGGTCAACGCCGGCACTAAAGACAAGGACTACGCCTGGATTCGCCGCCAGGTGGGCGCATGGCCCGGCATCCATATCAGCGACTATTCCGATTACTACTCGCAACTGGCCGTGCAGGGGCCGCGGGCTCTGGAGACGCTGCAAAAGCTGACCAAGGTGGATCTGGCGGCGATCAAGAATTACTGGTTCACCTGGGGCGCTGTGGCCGGCGTCGCCAATGTGCTGATTGCGCGCAGCGGCTACACAGGCGAAGACGGCTTCGAGGTCTACCTGCCTGCGGACGTGGCGACGAGTGAGAAAATGTGGGCCGCGCTGCTGGAGGCTGGCGCGGAGTTCGACATTCGCCCTTGCGGCCTGGGCGCGCGCAACACCCTGCGGCTCGAGGCTGGAATGCCGCTCTACGAGCACGAAATCTCCGACTCGATCAATCCCTTCGAGGCCGGTCTGGAGCGCTGGCTCAAGCTCGACAAGGGTGCTTTTATTGGACGCGAGGCCTTGCAAGCGGTTGCAGCCTCTGGCGGGCCGGCGCGCAAGCTGGTAGCTCTGGAAATGGTGGAGCGCGGCATCGCCCGCGACGGCTACCCTGTACTTGACCTCGACGGCAACGAGATCGGGGTGGTCACCTCCGGCAGCCCCGCGCCTTTTCTGAAGACCAATATTGCCTTTGCGTTTATGCCCGCAGCTGTCGCTGCCGCTGGCGCGGATGTACTGGTGCAGGTTCGCGCCAATCGTGTGCGGGCCAGACAGGTGCCGGCGCCGTTCTACAAGCGAGTCAAAAAGCAGACATAGCGGCGCTTCTTCTCCCTCACTGTCGATCTCCGGCGCGAATTCGAAGAATGACGACAATGCCCGCACGGCAGCAACAGCAACAATGACCTAATGGCCAGTCACCATAAAGAAAGTGATCCAGGGCAGCGCCGTTGCGTCGTTCAAAAAGTGAGCAACAACCGCCGGAACCAGGCCGCGCCGTCCCAGCAGATACGCAACGCCCCACATCATGCCGATGAAGGCGGTGGGGACGACAATCCCCAGCCAAGGAAGAAAGCCAAGATTCAGGTAGCCCGCGTGCGCCAGCCCAAAGGCAAGCCCGGGCATCAGGATCTGCATAGCTTTGCCATATCCAGCCCTGGCGAATTCGGTCATGAGGAAGGCGCGAAACAGCACTTCTTCGCAGAAGCCGGCTGTGGTTCCCATCATAAGGGCGGCAACAAGGTGGAATCCGGGCGGCATGAATGCATCGGCGATAGGAATGTGCATTCTGGGCAGGAATCGAAGGCTGCTGCCGATGGAAAGAGCCGCAATCGTGAGCGCCAAAGCCCAGGCGGGCCAGGTTCCCACGCGCCAAACGCCAAGGTCTTTGAAGGACGATCCGCGAGCCCGCAGTACAAACCAAAGCAGAAGGACGAAGGAGCACTCGACGATCAGCCCGGCCATAATCCAAAGCAAGAAGCGCTGCTCACGGGAGCCATGAACCGCCGCGGGAACGGAAAGTGTGATGAGCTTGGAGACAAGCCAGATGGCAGCGGGCACTCCGAGGCCGAGCATCACAGACTCCACCCAGCACAGAAGGCGGCCGGATGGCGCACCCGCTGTTTGATCCTCTGAAGAGCGTGATTCCATGGCCAAAGACCTCGACATGATTGAGTTTTGACGAAATGAACAGTCGGGTGGCAGTACGAGAAGTTTATGAGTAAGGTTCCGGCTTCCCGATCCCTGACCCCTGCCTTTACTGCGGATCGTTGTCGCGCCTGCGCAGGATGACGATGACCGCTGCCACCAGCGCCAGCAGCATTGCAGCCAGCACGGCCATCGACTTCAGAAAGCGATTGCGATAGGCAATGGCGTGGGCCGAGGGGTTGATGCGCGGGTACTGTTCGCCGGCTGAGGCGCGGCAGGTGTGCTCGGTTCCGGCAGGATCTGTGAAGGTGATCAGGTATTCAGGAATGCTGGCCTCGGCCGCATCTCCCTTGACGTTGAGCGAAGGGTTGGAGTCGGCGGGATCGACGATGACAAGCGACTGGCTGGCGACGGGACTCGGCTGCGGCTTTATGTTGCAGGTAAGGTCGGGAACCGGCTGCTTCGCTCCCCACTCCTTCGCCTCGGCCTCATGCAGCAGGTTGGCCTCAAACGACCAGCGCGAAGGAATCGCCGCGCTGATGATCTGGCCGACCTTGGGCATCAGGTAGATGGGCCTCATGCTGCCGCCCAGAATGATGATGGGCAGCAGCACCACGGGCAGCATCGCGATGGCGCTCTCGTTGGTTTTGGAGAGCGCCGAGATCGCCAGCCCCAGCCCCGCGCCGATCATCGCCGAGAGTAGCAGGACGAGAAAGTCCCATCCGAAGTTGCTGTGCAGCCCGCAGATGAAATAGACAATGGCCAGCATCGAACCGCACTGGAAGATGCACAGCGCCAGCAGCACCGCGAGCTTCGAGAAGACATACGGCAAGAGCTTGAGCGTGACCATGCGCTCGCGCTTATAGATCGTCCACTCGCCGACGATGTCGCGCGCGGCGTTGTTGCAGCCGAACCAGATAGCGGCCACCACCAGCAGGAAATGGACGATAGGCAGCTTCTCTGAGATTTCGTCGAAATGGTCGGCCAGCAGCGGGTAGTTCACCAGCGCCACCAGCAACGCCAGGAACGGCGCCTGCAAGAGCAGAATGGCGGTCTGCCATCGGTCCTGGAGCCTGACGATAATGTTGCGCTTGACCAGCGCCATCCATTGCCCCAGGCCGAACTCGCGGCGCGGCTTCTCTTCTCCGGTCTTGTCGGCGGCGGCCGGCTGCTTGCCGCTGCGATTGGCCACGAACTCCTGCCGGTAGCGGGAGGAGAGGTAGCGCTGCCGCCATGTGTCGGTCCGGTTGGCCTCCGGAACCAGGTTCATTCCGGTGAAGAGCATCTCCGGATTCAGCTCCACCTGCTTGATCGGCGCGCCGGTGATGGGCGGATTGAAGAACTGGATCGAATCCGGATAGGCCGGCCCGAAGAAAACCACCGCTCCCGGCTTCTCTCCCTTGTCGCGCGAGACCATCAGCAGATCGTCGAATTGCTTGTAGACCTTGAGGCTGGGCTGGTGGATCGTGGTGAGGATGGTCTTGCCCGTCTTGGACAGATTCTTCAGCAGGTCCACCACCGACTCTGCGTCGTAAGAAGAGAGGCCGGAGGTCGGCTCGTCCAAAAACAGCACCGGCGTGTCGGTGATCAGCTCCAGGGCGATGTTGACGCGCTTGCGCTGGCCTCCGCTCAGGGTCTTCTTCTCCGGCGAGCCGATCACGGTGTCGATCTTGTCCGGGATGCCCAGGTCGTAAAGCACCTTTTCGGTGCGGGTTGTGATCTCGCCGTCGGTGAGGTCGGTGCGCAGGCGGGCTGAAAAATACAGCGCTTGGCGCACCGTCAACTGGGGATGGACGATGTCGTCCTGGGGCACGTAGCCCATCATATGGCGATAAAGGTCGTAGTAGTCGTAGAGGCTCTGGCCGCGGAAGAGCACCGTTCCCTGCACCGGCCGCGTGTAGCCGTTCAAGGCCTTCAGCAAGGTGGTTTTTCCGGCGCCGGCCGGGCCCATCAGCGCCACCAGCTCATACGGAAAGACCGTCAGCGAGACCGCGTCCAGCAGGCGCTTTCCGTTGGGCGCGTTCACTACGATGTCCTTGGCCTCGATGGTGACCTTGCCGTTATAGTCTCTCTGCGCCAGCTCGCCGCTTTCCAGCAGTTGAAAGCGCACGCTGCCCAGGCCGATCTCCTGGCCTGGCTTGGCCAGCACCTTGCCGATGGCGCGCACGCCATTGACGTAAGTGCCGTTGCGCGAGCCCAGATCCTCCACCAGGATGCCCTCGGCGGTCTTGGTGAGCCGGGCGTGGCGCCACGAGACCATGGGCAGATCGAGTGGAATATCGCATTTGGGGTCGCGGCCAACCTCCATCGATTCGCCGCGGAAGGCGACTTTCTGAAAGGCGGCCTCGCCGATCTCCACCTTTGTCTCAAGCGAGAGAAGCTGCGCCGCGGAGATCTTGTACGATCCCAGGTAAACCTCGTCGGAGGGATCCAGAACCGCTCGCTGAATGCGATTGCTCAACTCTCCGATGGAGGTTCCGTTGCGCGAGTTGCGGTCGTCGAGAATGTATTTGCCGTTCTCTTCGACGATGACGGCGTGATTCCAACTGACGATGGGAAGGTCGATCTGGACATCGGATTCCGGAGAGCGGCCGATGGTGATCTGGCGGGCGCCGGGAGCGCTGACGATCGGACGGGCGACCTTCCCCGAGTCCGAGACGCCATTGGCGACAGGCCAGGGCATCGGCACCATCATGCCCAGAGTCACCTTCGCTCCATGCGGAATCCGCACCGTTTCGCCTGGCGCGATCTTGACCCCGTTCACATAGGTGCCGTTTTTCGAACCGAGATCTTCCAGGGTGAAGCCGTCACCCTGGTGGACCAGCCGGCAATGGCGCGAGGAGACAGCGGCCTCCGGCACCACCAGGTCGCAGTCCTGCCCGCGCCCGATCACCCATGCAGCCTTCGGCCTGAACTCATCTCTCAACATAAGATATCGGCGATTCCGGGGGTGCTCACACTGTAGCACGGTCGCATACCAGCATGATAATGCCCTCCTGCAATCGGGGCAAAAAAGATTCAGAATCGATGGATATTCCGCAATCGGTTTCAATTTGGTCAGTTTCTATACAAGCGTTCGCGCTGGGGCGGCTGTAGTCTATATTGGTGTGGGCTTGATCCCGTGCGTGCGGTCCTAGCCTACGCGATCCAGTACATTCGATCCAGGATGCAGGAAAGGCAAGAACAGCCATGATCGGAACATTCTTCAGCCGGCGCGGTCTTCCCGGCATCTCTCTTGCCGCGGCAGCGCTGCTGGCCGTCACCGCGGGCACGGCTCTGGCGGCCGAGAAACCGGCAGCCAAAGCGCAGGCAGCCGTGAAAGCAACTCCGCTTTACGGACCGCGCGGGGTCGCCCCGGAGGCGGTCAAGCAGGGGCTTCTCGGCAGTTGTTTCTTTCACGCTTCGATCGCCGCGCTCGCCTATGCCGCGCCCGAGGCTCTGCGCGGCGCCATCCACGAGAACCCCGGCGGAGGATACCGCGTCCATTTCTTCGATGGACCGGAGGAGGTTGTCTTTCCCGAGGATGTGGACTTTGGCCGGACGCACAGCTACGACCGCTCCGATGGCACATGGGTCGCGGTGCTGATGCGGGCCTATGCGCAGCGCACTCTGCGGCTGAGCCTGGTCGCCGCCATCCAGAAATCGGAGACCATTCCCGCCTTCACCAAGCCGATTGCCTTGTTGCTGCTCGACCAATCCGATCTGCCGCTGGTGGCCTACGACCGCGCCGTCCGCTCAGTCGTGCAGCAGGACGGCGCGCTCGACAAAGCCATGCTCAAGACCAGGCTGGCAGCCCAGTTGGCCGTGCTCGGCGTGCCGGCTACCGAGGCGCAACTCCTCGACGGCTTTCTTGACTCGCAGGGTTTCTTCGATACGCTGGCGCTTGATGTCCAGCAGAACGGCGAGGCCTTCGGGGCTTACAAGGCTCTGGGCCAGGGGGGCGTTCCGGAGCGGGTCTTCGAGTCCTTTCTCGGTACGGGAATGACGGGACTCGTGGCCGACAAGAAACTGGTTGTCGAGCAGTTGAAAAACATGCGCGCGGGCCATCTGGCCATGGTGGCCGGAACCTGGGAGACGGGCGAGAGCGATGCGACTGCCAAGTCCAATTGGTGGGTTCCGGGGCACTCTTACACAGTGATGGACTACGACGATGCCGCCCAGACCGTGACCCTGCGCAATCCCTGGGCCGCCAAGCCCGATCCGGATGGCGTCTTCGCCATTCCGCTGGCCGTCTTCTTCGACGGCTACGAGTCTTACACCTACGCCCAAGCGCCAGCCCCGTCGCCAGCGCCCTGACCTAAATCTGGTCCATGCACGACAAAGAAATCTTGATTCAGTAGATGTATTTAAGTGCAGATGTTTTGAAAGGGCACGACTTCAGGCGTGCCGCAAGTGCCGCAAAATGAGCCGGGCTTTAGCCCCTGAGGGACCACCCCACCGGCAAGAGCGCATCCGCCGCGAAGCCGGGGATCCCACCTACTCTCGGATCACCTTAACGAAGATCCCGTCCGGCAGTTCGCCTTCTAGGAGGTGGACTACGCCGCCTTTTACGTAACCCTCCAGGATCTGGCGGGTGGGCTTGGGGGCTGGTTGGCTGACTGGCCGACGGGCTGCTTCGAAATCATCCGGCTTGCCGGCCTTGGGGATGGCCGATTTGCCCATGCCTTTATCCATGGCTTCGTTGGCAAGCCGGTCGGCTTCCTGATTCCCGCCGCGCAGCGTATGCCGCATCTCGAAGCTGGCAATACTGCGAGACAGCCGGCGAGCCTCTTCATACAGCGGACGCAGAACAGGGCTTTTCACCGCGTACTTGCCCTGCATCTGCTTGACCATCAGTTCCGAGTCGGAGACCACGCGCAACTGCTTGACGCCGTTCTGAATCGCCCAGCGCAATACCCCCAGCAGGCCCGCGTACTCGGCGTAGTTGTTGGTCTGGATGCCGACGTACTCGCTCAGCCGGGCCACCACGCGGCCGCGCGCGTCTTCCACCACGGCGCCGTAGCCGGAGGGTCCGGGATTGCCGCGCGAGCCGCCGTCGCAGTGCGCCGTGAATCGCTCGCCGGAGGCCTCGGCGGCGGCGGGTTCGGGGCCGGCAAAGAGATTTCCGTTCATTCTTCTTCAGTGTACCGGGCCGGGGTTAAACTCGCAGGCGTTAACCCTTGTAACGGGCCGCTCACCTGCGCGGGCTTTCCGCGTCTATCAAAATGCGGACAGATCTCTTCTCCCGGAGCGGATTTTATGGCAACGGACGCGGTCGTTTATCCCACTTCTCCGGCTCAGCGAGCGGCGGGTTTTCCTTGGCCTATAGCCGGGAGGGTACAATCCTCCTCAGGCATGGCTGAGACCAGGACAATCGACCGGCCGAAGACCGCCCCCAAGACCGCTGAGGAGCGGATGCAGGCCCGTGCGCCCGAGATGGAGCTGATCCGCGAGGCGCAGGCTGGTTCGCGGGCGGCCTTCGATGCGCTGGTGCGGCAGTATGAGCAGCAGGTGCTCCGGCTGGCGTTGCACTTGACCGGGTCCGAGCACGACGCCGAAGACATTTACCAGGAGGCGTTTCTCAAGGCTTACCGGTATATCGGCAATTTCCGCTTCGAGTGCTCGTTTTATACGTGGATTTACCGGATCGTGACCAATCTCTGCCTGGACCAGTTGCGGCGGCGCAAGACCCGGCGCGAAGACCATGCCGTGGTCGTGAGCCACTCCGGGGACGAGATCGACATACTGGCCTCGGTCTCCGACGACCGTTCGTTCTCCAACCCTGGCAAGGAGTTGGATCGCAAGGTGCTGGGAGAGCGGATTCAGGCGGCGCTCGAGAAGCTGACGCCGCGCGAGCGCATGGTTTTTGAACTGAAGCATTATCAGGGGCTCCGCTTGCGCACCATCGGCGAGATGCTCAAAACCACGGAAGAGACTGCCAAGAATACGCTCTTCCGGGCGACCAAGAAGTTGAGAACGCAGTTGGCGGGGTTGCGCTAGGCGGCCGGTGGCAATCCCCCCAGGGGATGCGGATTTTTTCCGGGTGCGTGAATGTTTTTGAGGCTGGAAGGACGTAGCGATATGAATTGCGAACTTGCACACGAACGGATTGTGACAGCGGCCTATGGGGAGCTGGCCGACGAGCAGACGCACGAACTGGAGCGGCACATGGCCGCCTGCCCGGAGTGTCCCAAGGAGCGGGAGCAATTGCTGGCGCTCAAGGTGCTTGCCGGCGCCAATCCCGTGATCGAGCCGGACGCCAACCTGGTGGCGCGCTCCCGGATGCGGTTGGAAGAGGCGCTCGACGCCCTGCCTCCCATGCGCTGGTTTGAGCGTCTCGGCCAGCGCGCGATGAACAGTTTTGCCAGCTTGCAGGCCGCGCCCGTGGCTGTGTGCCTGCTGCTTGTTGCCGCATCCGCGGCGGGCTCCGTGGGCGGCTACCAGTTTGCCGCGAATCGCGCCGCGCGCGCCGCGGCTGCGCAAGCGGCGCAGGCAACTCCTGCGAATCAGCCTGCCGCGAACTCGACAGCCGCAGTCGGT
>JBEKPI010000139.1:0-10161 GCA_049520855.1 Occallatibacter sp. | reverse complement strand
GCTTCCGCTTCACCGGCCGGCATCAGAATGCGATAAAGTAGTCTTGCCGGTCGAGAAATTTACAGCGAACGGCGAATAGAGTCTTAACCGTTTGTCTCAGCCAAGGGGGCAACCGCATTTACGATCTGAAGACTCTTGGTGGAAGCTTCTTTCCGTTCAATTCAAGCACTCGTATGGCATTCCTGTCATTGCTAACGGTAGGTGCGTCCAATAATATGCCCGCAGCATGTGTGTAGGCCTCTCAACGGTCGACATGCAGGGCCAGAAATTGCTTGAGGTGGTCGAGAGTGGCGCAGAAGTAGACCGAGCGGCTGAAGTAAGTTGGGTTTTCGAAAAATGTTGCTATGGCCCCTTCGACCGACTGCACGATCTGCGAATCGGAATTCGCATTGTGTGCCCCGATATGTCTCTGTCGAGCAGATAGATTCGCCCTTCTTTGCCCGCGCCGGCAATTAGGTGTGGATGCGATCGGTTTCCAACGCCGTCTGGCAAAAGGATTGCGCCGCTGGAGCCAATATCCGTATCGTGGCGGTTCAAGTGCTCGACATAGAAGGGCGTAAAATAGTCCTTGACCTTCAGGCCTTTCCGCGTGGAAAGCTCAATGTAGCTTTGCCCTAGATCTGGTCCGCCGGCCGCGCGATCGAAGGTGCCATTCCCGGTGACAACAAAGATATTTCCGTTGCTGTCGGCGGCAGGAGCGACGCCGCTCTCCCAAAAGGAGGCCTCGGCGCCGTTGGGACTGCTATTGAAGACCGCGACCTGACGTAGAGTTTTTGCATCGTAACCAAGCAGCCATCCATGAAATGGCCCAAGGCGTTCGCACTGCGAAGCCCATGCGGTGTACACCACGCCGTTGAGTAGCAGGAGACCGGTTCGCAGCTTTTGATTCCTCGGCGTGAAGACAACTTTGTCCGCGCCATCGCCAGTGCCCGGAACGGTGGCCTCGATCTTCACCGGGCTTCCGGGGCGCTCTTTGCCTGTGGTCACGTCGAGCGCGTGCAGGCGATGCACATAGCTGACCGTGCCACTCGTCGATTCCTTGGTCATCGCTTCGATATAAAGTTCCCGCTGTGGGATCGATAACTGGTGTGCCGGTGATCTCGATCTCGGGAACTATGGCAGGGCAGCGTATGTAGTCCTGCGCCGGCACGGCGACGACACCCTTCGCGGGATCGATAAAGCTCGCGTGCCACAAGGGGTCCACATTGCCGCCGTGGCTATCGTCCGCATCGAAATGCGTAGACGCTATCGTGCTCTGTCGCGACAAAGACGACATTGTGCCGTCCTTTTCCCTCGATCCGCACATTGGGCAGATAGAGCGGCTGCGCATATACAGATCCATCGACGGACTGCTGGAACAGCTTGCCAAACCCATCGGGAGTTACGTTGTGGGGTGTAAGTAATGATTCGCTCCGGTTGGAACCCACGCGCGTGTTGTTATACTTGTAAGTCGAGACACTAACTTGCGCTGCCAGAGGCAGCGTCCATGCCAACCAAGAGAACAGTAAGTGCGCGACCGTTCGCAAGCTGCTCCGGCCAAGGGACAAATCGGCGGTCAGAAATATCCTCTGGTGTCCCATCCCGCTCACCCGCACCTCTTCTGCCGCAACTGCGCCTGGAAAACTCTATTTCTTCGTTTTGCCGCTCCCGCGGTTGCCCAGCAGCCCTTCGAGTTCTTCCTTGAACTCGCGCACATCCTTGAAGTCCCGGTAGACCGACGCAAAGCGGATGTAGGCCACGGTATCCAGCCCTTTCAGGTGCTCCATAATCAGCTCGCCGATCTCGGCTGTGGTCCGTTCGCGCTCCGGGGCGTCCATCAGATAGCTCTCGGCGGCGTCCACGATGGCCTCCAGTTGGAGCGAAGGCACGGGCCGCTTCTCGCAGGCCCGCAACAGGCCGCTCAAGACCTTTTGCCGGTCGAAGCGCTCGCGCCGGCCATCCTTTTTGACCACCATGTAGGGGATCTCGTCGATCCGTTCGTAGGTGGTGAAGCGGCGATTGCACCGCTCACACTCCCGCCGCCGCCGGATCGAGTCGGCCTCCTTGCTCTCCCGCGAGTCCACCACCCGATCCTGCCCGAAGCCGCAATAAGGACATTTCATCTTAGGGCGATTCTAAATCAGGGGTCAGGGCAGGGAACAGGGAAAAGGGAAAAGGGAAAAGACGGACCCATCGGGAATCTGGCTGCCCTGCAATGGCCGGGCGCGATCAAGCGTGTACCCATCGCCGCGCAAAGCTAGTAGCTAGGAGCTAAAAGCTAGCGCCTGTTCCCTGTTCCCTATTCCCTACTCCCTGCCTCAATCGAACACCACAGTCTTATTCCCATAGCAGAGAATCCGCCGGTCCAGGTGCCAGCGGACGGCGCGCGACAGGACAATGCGTTCGAGGTCGCGGCCTCGCGCCACAAGATCTTCCACCTGGTCGCGGTGCGAGATGCGGGCCACATCCTGCTCAATGATGGGGCCGTCGTCGAGCACTTCGGTGACATAGTGGCTGGTGGCCCCGATCAGCTTGACGCCGCGCGCGTGGGCGGCATGGTAGGGCCGGGCCCCGGTGAAGGCGGGCAGAAACGAGTGGTGCACGTTGACGATCGCGGCCGGGTAGCGGGCGACAAAGGCCGGCGACAGCACCTGCATGTAGCGCGCCAGCACCACCAGATCGACCTCGTTTCGCCCCAGCACTTCCAGTTGCCGCGCCTCGGCCTCGGCGCGCGTCGCCGCAGTCACCGGAATGTGCTCGAAGGGGATACCGTAAAAAGCGGCCAGGTTTTCGACATCGCGGTGGTTGGAGACGATGACCGGAATCTCGCAGTGCAGCTCGCCGGTCCGCCAGCGATGCAGCAGGTCGGCCATGCAGTGCAGGTACTGCGAGCAGAAGAGCGCCATGCGCGGCAGTTGAGCGCTAGAGGTCAACTGCCAGCGCATGGCCAGTTCGGCGGCCAGCGGGGCGAAGGCCGCCCGGAAGGATTCGAGGTCGAAGACAGCCTCCCCGTTCGCTCCATTGAGCGCAAACTCGACGCGCATGAAGAAGAGCCCCAGTTCGTGATCCTGGTGCTGGTCGGCGTGGAGAATGTTGGCCCCATGCCGGAAGAGCAACGAAGAGACGCGGGCGATCAGACCCTTCTGATCGGGACAGTCGATGAGCAGGACGGCGGAGTCTTTCATGCTTCATCCAGCTTAAATCACCTGCGGTGAGGCCAGGGGCCTGCGGCGGGGTGATCGAAGGGTTCGGAGGTGAATCCCACATCGGAGATGGGCCGTCCGCGGAGTTTCCGAAACGAAAAGCGGCAGGCCGAGCGGCCAACACCTCGATTTTGAGATGGACGAGGCCACGAATCCCGTGCAAGCGGAAAGCGAGCGTTTGGCCTCACCGCAGGCGGCCAACCCAGCAACGGCGCAGCGAGACTACACTGAGATACGGCGCTTGGTTTCCAGGCGATCAAATTCAAGGACGATGAACCTTCAGGAGACGAACCCCGTGCGCCGGATAACCCGGTGGCTTGCTCGCGGTCTCGCATGGCGCGTCGAGGCTATGGCGCCATGGGTCGGCGGCAAACTAGGCGCTGCGGCGGAAGATCGCCTCGTTTTCCTTGCAAGCCATGGGTATCTCCCTCATCTGCGCCACCCACGCACATTCAATGAAAAGATATGCAATCGAAAGCTCTTCAACCCCGCTCAGCGGGCGACGACCTTGGCCGACAAGCTCGCGGTGCGCAAGTTTGTCGCCGAACGCGGTTACCCAGAGATTTTGAACAAGTTGCTGCTGGTCACCCAGCGTCCCGAGGAGATTGACTTTTCACGCCTTCCGCAGAGCTTCGTTGTCAAGGCCTCCCACGGCTCCGGATGGATTATTCTCGTCCGAAACAAGGATGAAATCGTTCCCGAAGAGATTGTCGATCGATGCGGTCTATGGATGAATAGCGTCTATGGGGAGTGGGGCCGGGAGCTTCACTATCGGGATATTCCGCCGTCAATCCTCATCGAAGAATTCCTCTTCGATATGCGATACGACGTTCCGCTGGATTATAAGTTTTCGTTTTTCATGGGAAATGCCATTTTATTCAGGTGGATTATGGGAGGTTTTCCGAGCATACGCGGACCATCTACAACCGCAATTGGGAGCCGCAGGACTTTACCATCAAGTATCCGCGAAAGATCGTCGATGCTCAGAAGCCCGCCACGCTCGATCGAATGTTCGAAGTCGCCGAAGGTCTTGCCCGCGACATGGATTTTTGCAGGGTAGACCTATATTCGGTGAACGATCGCGATGTATATTTCGGCGAAATGACACTTACGCCGGAGGCAGGCTTCGGGCGCTTTGGCCCGACCGCGGAGGGAGACTTTTTGATGGGATCGCTGTGGTGAGCGGGTGGGCGGGTCGCCCTGATGTCAGCCCCCGACAGGCCGCCGGTCCAGGCCAAAGTGAACCCAAGGCCAGCACTAAGGGCTCGGTTGCTTGCCATTCTTGCCGCATGGAGAATCGCTCGTGATGCCTTTCGACAATTATCTGCTTCCCGCTCTTCCACCCATGGCATGGCTTATCGAATGTCGCGCCAGGGCCGTCCGGAGCTATTCCACGGCAAATCTGTCGAACTGTTGCCGGAGGGCTTTGTTCGTTCGGGATCTGCGCTTCTTCGAGCATCAGCATCCAAAGTCAGCGATGGATTTTCTGAACGGGTTGGCCCTGACGCGCCGCCTCTATCGCGCTGCGCTCAATGCGCGCAAAGCCGTTCAAGAAGACCGGCGCCGCAATTCACTTGCCTGTGTAGCTCACATGCCAGATCGACTTTGACCCGTCGTCGGAGACGAACAGCGAGCCGTCTTTGGCCACCGAAACACCGACAGGCCGGCCCCAGACTGTGCCGTCGGGCAGGACAAACCCGGTCAGGAAGTCTTCGTATTCGCCGGTAGCGCGGCCGTTTTTCATCGGCAGGCGAATCACCTCATAGCCGGCGCGCCGCGCCCGGTTCCACGAGCCGTGCTCGGCCGCGAAACCTTCGCCCCTGTATTTCGCCGGGAACTGCGAACCTTGGTAAAAGAGCATTTCGAGCGACGCAAAGTGGGGATTCACCAGGATGTCCGGAGTGATGACTTTGGCTTGCAGTTCGGGGTGCTTGCCGGGATGGCGAGGATCCTGCAATCCCCCGCCGGGACCGTTGTAGTAGAACCAGGGCCAGCCGTAGAAGCCGTCCTCCTGCACGTGGGTGACGTAGTCGGGCACCAGGTTGTTGCCCAGGCCATCCCGTTCATTGGTCGAGCACCACAGCTCGCCGGTCGTGGGGTTGATCGCCTCTCCCACGCAGTTGCGCAGGCCCCAGGCGTAGACCTTGACGAATTTGCCCTCCGGGGTGAACTCCAGCACATCGGCGCGGTGGAACTCCTCGGGATGTGTGTCGGCATCGTCCACGTTGGAGTGAGAGCCGACCGAGGCGAAGAGCTTGGTTCCATCCTGCGAGAAGACCACGTCGCGGGTCCAGTGGCCGCCGCCGCGCAGGCGTCCGCCCCCCGGCAGATCAGCCAAATGCTCGGTGGGTCCGCTCGCGGTCAGGTCGCCGCTCTTGTATGGGAAGCGGACGATTCCGTCCGTGTCGCCTATGTAGACCCACGCGGGGTTGGGTCCGGCGGGGTAGAAGGCAATGCCGAAGGGCTGGTGCAGGCCGTCGGCGAAGACCGAGACCTGCGCCGCCCTGCCGTCGGCGCCCACGCCGCGCAAGACTTTGATCTTGCCGGATTCGCTCTCGGCAAGGAACAGGTCGCCGTTGGGTGCGGTGCGGATGAGGCGGGGATTGTCCAGGCCGGTCGCGTACAGCTCGACCTTGAAGCCCATTGGGGCCATGGGCCAGGCATTGGCGGGCCGGGGAACGATCGTTGGGCCGTTGTCCACCGACTGCTCCGGCGCGGGACCAGGCAAGTCGGCCACAGTCAGGTGGCGGCGTATGCCGGGGAACTCATGCGCCGCGTCGGTGAAGGCGGCCTGGCCGGTAAGGACGGTCTGCTGGCGCGCGGCGCTCGCCGGCCGTTCGGCGATCTGAAGCACAAGGTAGGCGAAGAAGCCGGCAGTGCAATAAAGAGCTACGGCCCGTGAGGACCGGTCTGGACGAATCATAAAACCTCCGCGGGGGCGCGGCTCATTTTTGAAGACGGTTGAGACGCGCATTTGGACGCGCTGGCCGCCCGGATGAGTTGCTGTCTACTTGGACGCGGCAGGGCCGGAGGAGGTATCCGGCGGGGAGTTTTCGCCGCCAGCCGAGTCGCTGAAGAGCGAGCGCGAAACCGAGGCCGTCACCACCACGCGGTTGCGCTTCTGGGTCACTTCGGCGGTCTTCAGCAGCTCCTTCAGGCCGCGGTTGGCGAGTCCATTGCCAGTGGCAAGGTCGGACAAGGGAGAGGTGAAGCCGCGGGCCAGCGTGACCAGAGTGGCCAGCGCGGCGGCCTGGCTGGCGGCCGCGTCGTCGCTGGCCGCGATCTCCTCGACCCTGAGGTGAAACGAACCGGACCAGCGCAGGCTGGCGATGATCGTCGAGTCGGCCTCTAGCGGCAGCGAGAAGCCCAGTATCTTGATCGCTCCGCTCTCTGAAAACGGCAGCCCGATCTGGCCCACGCCCCAGGCCAGCGAGGGCAGCGGGAGCATCGGCACGTCGTGGTAGTGCTGCCGCAGCATCGTCGAGCCGGCAAAGGGCCAGGCCGCGGTCGCGTGCCGGTCAAGCATGGAGTGAATCTGCTCCGGCGTGGGCGTGTTCGACACGGCCACCATGTCGTAGCCGATCTGCGCCACGCGCACCGTTCGGCCCTCGGAGGGAATTGAATAAATAGTGTGCCCTGCGTAGGATTCGCGGCTCGCGGCGTGCGCGTCGAGCCAGGCATTGAGGCGCTGGCCGGTAATCTTGCCCACCAGCACCATCGAATACGCAACCGGCCCGTTCGGCCCGTTGGGGTCGTTCATGCGGTGCAGCGCGATGGCCGCCTGATCCAGATCCCGCTCCCAGTCGATGCCCGTGGCGTCAATGAACTGCTGGTATTCGGCCACGTGCTTGGGCGGCTTCATGTCCCGATGCAAAAAGGCGCGCACCGGCCTGAGGTTGATGTAGATGATTCCGTCAGACTCGGGCAAGAGGCGCGCGGCCTCCGGTGGAGCCTTCGAGCGCAGAAAGATGGCCACGGCCAACACAACCAGGACCGCGGCCACTATCCAGAGCGTTCTGCGCGTGCGTCGGTTCATCAAGGGCCGTCAGAATTACCCTATCATCCCGCGCGGAGGACTTCGTAGATGCGGCTCATTCAGCAAAGGCAATCGCATGAAGGGAAGGATGAAATTCTCAGCCAACGGATGCGGACGCATCGTACGGTCGAGCAAACGCGAAATTGCGAGAATCCGAAGCAGGGCACTCAAGTTCGACGAAAAACCGGATTTTCCCGGTGATTTTCAGAGGTCAAATCTCACGATGTGGGAGAATTTCAGCTCTTTGCATTTTAAGGTGTATTGATTTCAAACGAGTTAAAAATAATCTGCAAGGTTTCAGGGAATATTTATACCCCTCCGGGGTATAGGGGGGAGGGGGTACTTTCGAAACGGGGAACAGGGATCGGGAATCAGGAAAGGATCGTGGCTCCGGTCGCTGTTCATTCTTTCATTGTGCGCCGAGAGACGGTAATTATCGGCAAAGACCTGCGCCGCCAATGATTGACAAGATTTGCCATCAATGTTAGGTTGACCTGAAAGGATTTCGCGATGCAAACCATGAACATCTCGCTTCCCGACCCGATGAAGCAATATGTGGAAGAGCAGGTCACGGCCGGGGACTATAGCAGCGCAAGCGAGTATATGCGCGAATTGGTGCGCGCCGACCAAAAGCGCAATGCCAGAGAGCAGCTTGAGCAGGGTTTGCTGGAATCGCTGCTGGAAGGCGAGGCGCAGGAGGCCACGCCTGAATTCTGGAGTACGCTTCGCGCTGAGTTGGGCAAGCGAGCGAGGACCGGGCGGGGGTCGCGACAAACGAGCAAGGTGGCCTGAATTGGCGGAGGTCTTTGTCCGTGTCCGTGCCCGCGCTCGCAGGGATATCCTGTCGAACGCCGAGTATCTTGAAGAGCATGGCCGCGAGGAGACAGCTCGGCGTTTTCTGGATGCGGCACAGAGCACATTCGAGGCGCTGGCGAAGATGCCGAAGGCCGGCGCGTTGTGTGCCTTTCGTCGCCCAGCCCTTCGCCGCCTTCGCCGCTGGCCAGTGAAGGGCTTCGAGAACTGGTTGATCTTCTATTAGCCGAAACGCAATGGGGTTGAGATCGTCCGTCTCATTCACGGAGCGCGCGACATTGAGAGCCTGCTCGACGGATAGCCTGGCGGGCACAGAACTGGCGGTCTCCCCGGTCTGAAAATCCAGACCGGGGCCACCTGCCATCTGGTCCCCGATCTAATTTCGGCCGAAATCAAAGACCCTGCTGTTGGTAGTGCTCCCCATGGGACCGACGGCGACCGATCCGCCGCTTGAAATGAATCCGTATTCACCAGGCTGAAGGGCGGCGTTGAGTATGACTTTGTATACCCCGGGCCTGAGCCTCGTATAGGTGAAATTCGTTACGGCCTTGTCATCGGTGCCACCGGACCCACCGAATGCATTCATTGATCCGATGACGGTCTCCCTGGTTTCACCTTTCACGTCGAACTTGAGCAGCGTGTATTCATTGGGTGTGGTGGTACTGGCAAAGATACCGGACGCATTGCTCAGGCCCGCCCCTGTCTTTTCGAAATAGAAGTAGAAGACTGGCTGTGGATCGCTGACGCGCGCGTTAGCGTGCGCTCCGCGAAGGACGGCCTTCATTTTGACCTTGGCGATACCGTAGGTCATGGCCGACGCGAAGACGCCGCCGGTTTTGCCTTGGGTGTAAACGTTCGGCTCCAGCAGGGTCATCTTTGATCCAGTGGGAGCACTGTCGTTGTAAATGTAAATGCCAGCTTCATGAGCGGCTGTAGGATCGTCCGGGTCGGTGCCGGCGGCGGCGGTTGAGGCGGCAGCCGCAGCAACCGGAGCGGGGGGCAGCGCGGAGGCGGAGGCCTTCGCCACAATCGCCGTGACCACCTTATCGCTGGCTCCAGCGGTCTTCAGGGCTATGATCCCATCGGCGGAGGTGTTATAGGTTCCCGTCGAACCGTTGATGGTGGAGACGATCAGATCGTCCGACAAGCCAGCCTTTACCAGCTTGATGACGGAGTCGTTGTTCATCGTCTGCTGGGCCACCAGCAGGGGGCAGATGGCCAGAAACACAAAAGCGAGAATATGCTTGCGCACGAGTCTCCTCCTTACGATTCAAAACCGCCAGAACTCTCAAAGAATGGCAAGAGAATCATCCACCGAAACCCATGCTTTACGCAAGAAGTTTTTGCGAGAGCCAAAAAATGCCGTGAGAACGACTCGTGCGCCCTGCAACCAGGAGCGGTAGGAACAAGGGGCCTCTTGCAAAACTTCATTGATACTGCAAACTGTGTCAGGGCACGACTTCAGTCGTGCCGAAGGAGCGACAAAAACAAGTTGGGCTTTAGCCCTGCGGTATTTATTTTCAGCCACTTGCATTACCGCAGCGGCTAAAGCCGGAATCTTAATAAGCCATTTGCGGCACGACTGAAGTCGTGCCCTGACACTTCTGGACTTGTTATTGAGTTATTTCGCAGCCTGTGAAGTCGTGCCCTGACACTTCTGGACTTGTTATTGAGTTTCACCGCAGCCTGTAGAGTCGTGCCGCTCAGCCTCACTCAACTCGCGGGCTTCAGCCCCTGCACACTTCCGCTTCTTCAAATATGCGAACCCATATGGGTACTCCTCCGGAGAGTTCGCCACTCCCGCTTTCACCGGATTGTTATCGATGTACTCTCGATGCCGCTGAAAGCTCTGCTCGTCCACGATGCGCACATCGGAAAACCCCCGCTGCCAAATCTCGCCTCGAAACCCCAGTTCCTTGTTGGCCCGAAACGAAAAGCCTCCCTTGATCAACTGCATCGCCTTCTCTATGCTCAACTCGCCGGGAACGGTCATCAGGATATGAACATGATTAGAGAATTTTAGTAAATAATGTAGACTGTCGTTGGCGAGACTCTGCGGCGAACACGGATATGGGGAAACCCCTTGGGGATGATTTGCGCCGTAAGTTGCTCTTCGCCTACGATCAAGGC
>JBEKPI010000138.1:0-10274 GCA_049520855.1 Occallatibacter sp. | reverse complement strand
TAGCTTCCGCATTGCATATCCTTGGAAGTACCTTGTCTTTCGTGGGGAAGCGGGACTTCCATTCGGACCTAAAATCTGGAAGCCGTAGATGCGGGGCTTCCGTTGCGGAAGCCCTGCATGATAGTACGCTCAATCAAAGTGCGCGGTTCCGCGGCGCGATTTGCGCGGGCGTGAAATGGGAGTTCAGCCTTGGCCCGGCAAGCCGATCTCCGGTTACAAACGTCCGCGGCGTTGCTGCCGGGAAGGCCGGATTTGCGCCTTTCGGCAATTCAGTTGAGAATGGATTGCCATGGGATGGATGGCGCGGATGCGGATCGGCTGCGAGGAGCGGGCGCTGGCCAGTCTGGCTTGGGCGGCGCGGAAACGCGGGCAGGCTGAGGCTCTGCCTGCCCATCTGGCCACCGGCATCGACGGCGAGACGGCGGCTCTCTTCCATCTGTGCCGCAAGGGATACACGGTGGTGGCGCGGCGCTGGTCCTCGGGCGGAGCTCCGGGCGACGTGGACCTGATTGCCTGGCAAGGCCCGATGCTGTGTTTTGTCGAAGTCAAGACGCGCACCGCCCGCGACGCCTCACCGGCCGAGATCGCCGTGGATTCCCACAAACGCAACACGCTTCGCCGCCTGGCCCGCCAGTACGTTCGCCAGTTGCCGCAGAGGACGCCGCCGCCGGTGCGCTTCGATGTGCTCAGCGTCTATCTGGTGCCGAGGAAGAAGAAGGAGTTCCAGCACTTTGAAGGGGCGTTTGGCTGGAGCGAGTGGGAGGATTATGAGCGGAATGAAAGAACATGACTAAGTTGGTCATGTTGTGGTAAAGTGAGTCTATGCGGACTGCCAAGATCAGCGAATTGAAGGCAAAGCTCAGCGCCCACATTGCTTTCGTCAAGAATGGCGAGGAGGTGCTGATCTTTGACCGGAATACGCCCGTCGCCCGGCTGGTTGCCCCTGGACAAGTCGACGAGTATGGTGAACGGGAACGCCGGCTGATCGCCAAGGGCATTCTCACTCCCCCGTTGAAACCTCGCGTTTTAGGGAAACCATGGCCCGCGCCTACCGGCACGAAGCTGATCTCGCGTGAAGTGATGGACCAGGTGTGGCGCGAGGAGCGGGACGGTCGATGAGTCAGCCGGTCGCCTATTGGGACTCAAGTGCACTTGTCCCTCTCTGCGTTCCGCAGATACAGACGACGCGGGCAAGCGCTCTTTACGAAAGCTATGGAGTCGTCTCATGGTGGGCAACTCAGGTGGAAATGATAAGCGGATTGACCCGGCTTGAAAGGATGGGTCAGATATCCCATGACCAGTTCCTTGCCGGCAAGGAATTGGCTCGATATATCGTTCGAGACTGGATTTCCGCCGGCTCATCTGCGAGTATTGCAGTCGATGCCTGTTTAGTGCTTGAGCTTTTTCCACTCCGCACCGCCGATGCGCTCCAGTTGTCTGTGGCCCTCGAGGCGTGTGAACACAATCCGCAAGGCTATGTCTTCGTAACTGCGGACCAGCGTCTCGCGGACGCCGCTCGTCAAAGCGGGTTTTCGGTCGAATTCCTCTAAGTAAACGGCGGGCAAATCTACCCCTGCGCGTCCTCGAACTCTTCGTGCCAGGCCATTTGAATGGCCTCCAGGCGCGGCTCGTTGGACTTGGCTGGATCGTCGGCGAAGCCTTCCAACTCCGTCACGTAGCGGTGCAGGTCGGTGAAGCGCACGGTCAACGGATCGAGGCCGGGAAACTTCTCTTGCAGTTGAATGCCGATCTCTTCGGCGTCGGTCCAGTGAATCTCGCGGGGCATCACAGGTCTCCTCACTTTTCTTCGGCCAAGGTCAGCGGCTTGCCTTCGGAGACGTAGTTGCGGTTCCACTTGGGAATCTCTACTACGTAGTTGCCCGGACGGGTGATGACTGCCTGGCAGCCCAGGCGCGAGTTCAACTGCTGGTCGGCGGCCATGTCCATGCGGTCGATCTCGTCGTCGTCGGCTTCGCTGATGCCCGCCTGATCTTTGATCCACAGGTGGCAGGTGGTGCAGGCGCAGACGCCTCCGCAGGCGTGATCGAGGAAGACATCGTGGTTTTCGGCAACGTCGAGAAACGACATCGGCTTGCCGTGGTGTTCGTAAGGCATTGTGCCGAACTCGAACTCGACGGTCTTGCCTTCGGGTTCAAAGGTCACGCGGACCAGCTTCTCGGCGGGAATGTTTTTTTCGGTTGGTTCACTCATAGAACACGTCTCTTTCTCAGTCTTCGGACAACTTTCAAACTCCGCGTTTATTTGAACTCCGCAGGCGCCATGGCGTGGGGCGCGGTGACGGCCTCGGCCAACTCCTCGCCGGCGGCGTTCATGGTCTTGCCGCGCAGGGCGCTGGAGACGGCCGCTTCCATCATCAGCTCGGCAAAGCGCCGCGTGGCGTGGTCGAGGATCAGCGTTGCCTCGCGGATGGCGGCGGAGTCCTCCGTTTGTTTGGCTTTGATCAAGTAGTCGCGAGCCAGCGCGATGGCAGTCTGCTCGTTCGCGGTCAACAGCGCCCATGCCGGGCTTTGCGGCGCGCGCTCAACCGCGGCAAGAATCGTCTCCGCCTCGTTGCGCGTCTCGATCAGCAGTCGCTTGGCAAAGTCCTCTTCCGCGTGGTCGAAGGAATCGAGAATCATGCTCTCGACCTGCTCGTCAGTCAAGCCATAGGTTGGCTTCACTTCAATCTTCGCCGCTTGCCCGCTCCGCTGCTCGCGCGCGGAGACCTTCAGGATTCCGTCGGCGTCAATGAGAAACTTGACCTCGATACGCGGCAATCCGGCGCTCATCGGCGGAATGTTCTTGAGGTCAAAGCGCGCCAAGGAGCGGCAATCGGCGGCCAGTTCCCTCTCGCCCTGCACGACGTGTATGGCGACATTGGTCTGCCCGTCCACGCCCGTTGTGAAGTGCTCTGTGGCCGAGGCGGGAATGGTGGAGTTGCGCTGGATGATGCGCGCGACCGCGCCGCCCAGCGCCTCGATGCCCAGTGAGAGCGGCGTTACGTCGAGCAGCAGCATCTCTTCGGTGGACTTGGATGCGCCGGCCAGGATGTCGGCCTGCACCGCCGCGCCGAGCGCCACCACCTCGTCGGGATTGAGTTCGATGTGGGGCTTCTTGCCGCGCGCCGCGAGATGAAAGAGATCATCCACGAGTTGGCGCACAACTGGAATGCGCGTTGAGCCGCCCACCAGCACCACTTCGTCAATCTGTTCGGGGGTGAGGCCGGCGTCGGCCAGCGCCTGCTTGCAAGGGCCGGCCGTGCGCGCCAGCACAGGCTCGATGAGTATCTCGAAGACGGCGCGCGGAATCTCGCGCTGGTAGCGGTCGCCGTTGGGCAACTCAATGTCAAAGCGCGCATCGTCCTCGTTGGAGAGGCGAATCTTGACGTCGATGGCGGCCTTGCGCACGGCCTGCACCGCGCCCGGATGCAGGCGCAAATCCACGCCGTGCTCGGCGTGAATCTCGTCGAGAGCAATGGCCAGCAGCAGGTTGTCGATGTCGTCGCCGCCCAGGTGCGTGTCGCCGTTAGTGGACTGCACTTCGAAGATGCCGTCGCGCAGTTTGAGGATCGAAATGTCAAAGGTTCCGCCGCCCAGATCATAAACAGCAATCGTCCCCTCTTTGGCGCGGTCGAGGCCGTAGGCGAGAGCCGCCGCGGTGGGTTCATTCACCAGGCGAAGCACTTCAAGGCCGGCCATGCGCCCAGCATCCTTGGTGGCTTGGCGCTGCGCGTCGTTGAAGTAGGCGGGCACGGTGATGACGGCCTGCGTGACGGGAGCGCCGAAAAATCGCTCCGCGTTGCGCTTGAGCTGGCGCAGAATGTAGGCGGAAATCTCCGGCGCAGTAAAGCGCAGTTCGCCCAACTGAATGCGCGGGACCTCGCCTTCTTCCACGTCTTCGGCCAGGTGGAAGGGAAAAAGTTTAAGTTCGCTCTTAATTTCGGCGAGGCCGCGGCCCATCAGCCGTTTTACCGAATAGATAACCCGCTCCGGAGTTTGGATCAGCGCCTTGCGCGCGCTGTTGCCCACGGTAACCGTGGGGCGTCCGCCTTCGGTTGAGATGGGATCGAGCGCCACCACCGACGGCACCAGATTCAAGCCGTCCACGCCGGGAATCACCACCGGCCGGTCGCCTTCCATATAAGCGACCAGGGAGTTAGTGGTTCCTAAGTCGATTCCGACAACGCGGCCAATCGAGTTCAATTCCGCCATGCTTGTCTTCTATGCTCCCAGAACTTCGTTCACGTCGCGGACCAGATTACTGAGGTAGCGCCGGCGGTCGAGCAGGGCCACCATTCGTCTCTGCGCGGAGCCGCGGGTTGCGTTATCGCCCTCGTCCCACGCATCCCACTCGGCGCGCAGATCCTCGTCCACAGCGCCCATCATGCCGTCGAATTTTTCCTTGGCCGCGGCCAGGCTGGCTTGCAGCTCCTGGTCGTCGTCGCCGATTGCGCGCGAGGCGCGCATCTCTTCGAGCTGCATGTTCAACTCAAAAACTTCTTCGAGCAGATCGGCGGGAACGCGCGATGGGTCTTTTCGATCCTTGCCGCTGTGCTCTTCGCCAATCTCCGCGCCTTCCAGCTTGAGCAGGTATTCAGTGCGGCGCAACGGATCTCTGAGGGTGCGATAGGCGTCGTTGAGCAGCGCCGTGTCGGCCAGGCTCCACTGCTTCTCGTTTTCCAGCGCGCGGGCAAAGCGGTCGGGGTGCAGTTTGCGGCTGAGGCGGTGAAACTCGTGCTCCAGCTCGGGCAGGTCCAGATTGAGCTTCGGCGCGAGGCCGAAGACGGAAAAATAATCGCCGCCCGGCGGGGGTTGAATCTTGCTGCAATGCGGGCAGAAAAGCGTGGAGTCGTTGTGGCCGATGGAGCAGGACCAACAGGCAACGGGAACCGCGGAATCGAAGACCTTGAACATGGCTGCACACTTGCGAATCTGAAGTCTGCTAGGAGAAGGACGAACCGCAGCCGCAGGAGTGCTTGGAGTTCGGATTGATGAAGTTGAATCCCTGCCGCATCAGCGTCTCTTCGTAGTCGAGCGTCATGCCGTGCAGATACAAAAACGATTTTGGATCGACGAAGACCCTCACGCCGCCAAATTCATAGATGCGGTCGCGCTCGCGGGGCCGCGTGTCAAACTTGATCGAGTACGAAAGCCCCGAGCAGCCGCCGCCCATCACGCCCAGGCGCAGCCCGCCCTCTTCGGCGGATACGCCTTCCTTGGCCATGGCCGCGCGGATGCGCTTGACGGCCCGGTCCGTCACCTGCAAGCTGCCATTGGTGGCGCCAACTCCGCCTGCGGGCACCTGCGGCGCGCTAGGTTGCAGCGGCGCGGCAAAGGCCCCATCCGCGGGCTTCGCTTCGATTGTCACCATCTTCGACATGATCGCCTCTTCAACAGATGCGTTGTGAACCGATTCCAGGCTATCCGGTCACGATAAGGGACTTTGACAGACCGGCGAAGCGTTCTCGGATCAGAACCGCGCCGGGAAACAACTTTTTCATCTCCCGCGGCCCAAGCAGCCAGATACTGTCCACCATCCTGCGACAACGCTCCGGCGTCGGTTTCGTTAGCAATCCCCAGACCGTGTAGCGCGCCAGCCGCAGCCGCCACGACTTCGGGAACCAATGAATGAATGGAGCAACATAATGCGGCTCGATTGGAAACCAGCGATTCGGCGTCTGCACCCAATAATGACGCGCCACGCGCCTCACTTCGTTCGCAAATGCCAGTTGCGCGTCTGTATCTCCCACATGCTCAATCACTGAGTTGCTGAATGCGATGTCAAATTCGCCATCGCCAAACGGCAGCTTGCAGCCATCGGCAATCACCTGCGGCAGCGGGCAATTCTCTTCTGGCTTGACGTTGACCAGCAGAAGCTTCGGCCGCACTTCCATCATCATCCATATGGGGGAACAGCCTCCGATATCGAGAATCCGCGTCTGTTCGGTCACGCCAAAGCGCGCATAGAACAAAGCCATGCGCCGACTGCGGAAGTAGCGATTAAACACCCCCCACACGCGCTGAATCTTCATTCTTGCAAATCTCCATTTCCGAAAGGAATTTCGCTCCAGTCAGTCAAGCTTACTATGCCACCGAAACACTGGCAGCCTCAACCGTCTCCGCCGCGCCGTTCTTCTTTTTCCAGTCGCCGATGGCCGCGCGAATCGCATCCTCGGCCAGCACAGAACAGTGAATCTTCACTGGCGGCAACGACAGTTCCTTCACGATGTCGGTGTTCTTGATAGCCAGCGCGTCGTCGACGGTCCGGCCCTTGATCCACTCGGTGGCCAGCGATGAACTGGCGATCGCCGAGCCGCATCCGAAGGTCTTGAACTTGGCCTCTTCGATGACCTGGGTTTCGGGGTTTACGCGGATTTGCAGCCGCATCACGTCGCCGCACTCCGGCGCGCCAACCAGACCGGTGCCCACTTCCGTCGAGCTCTTGTCCAGTTGGCCCACATTGCGGGGGTTGTTGTAGTGATCGATTACCTTGTCGCTGTATGCCATGTGTTGCTCCTTCTGCGGGGGAAGCCGCGTAAAACAGTTGTCAGTTGTCAGTCGCCAGTTTTCAGTTGTTTGTCGCCGGCCCATCGGCACTGACAACTGATCCCTGACAACTAGCATTAGTGCGCTGCCCATTGAATCTTGGTCAGGTCAATGCCTTCCAGCACCATCTCGTAGAGCGGTGAAAGCTGGCGCAGGTGCTTGACAATGTCGATGACCTTGGCAGCGACGTAGTCCACTTCGGCCTGGGTGTTGAAGCGGCCGAGTCCGAAACGAATCGAGCTGTGGGCCACATCGTCGCCCAGTCCCAGCGCCTTCAGCACATACGAAGGCTCCAGTGTGGCCGAGGTGCAGGCAGAACCGCTGGAGACGGCAACGTCGTTGATGCCCATCAGCAGCGACTCGCCCTCGACGTAAACAAAACTGACGTTCAGGTTGCCGGGCAATCTGTGTTCCATCGAGCCGTTCACGTGAATGTAGTCGAGTTCGGATTCGAGCTTGTTCTTCAGCCGGTCGCGCAGGCCGCGCAGATAAGCCGCTTCGGAGTCCATCTCCTCATAGGCGATCTCGCAGGCCTTGCCCAGGCCGACGATGCCGGGCACGTTCAGCGTGCCTGACCTCATGCCGCGCTCGTGGCCGCCGCCGTCGATCTGCGCCGCGATCTGCACGCGCGGATTGCGCCGGCGCACATAGAGAGCGCCCACGCCCTTGGGGCCGTAGATCTTGTGGCCGGAGAGCGAGAGCACGTCGATGTTGTCGGCGATCACGTTGACCGGAACCTTGCCCACCGCCTGCACCGCGTCCGTATGGAAGATGACGCCCTTCTCGTGGCAGAGCTTGCCGATTTCGCGGATCGGCTGAAGCACACCGATCTCGTTGTTGGCCGCCATGATCGAAACCAGGATGGTCTTTTCGTCGATAGCCCGCTTGAGGTCATCGAGATCGATCAGCCCGTCGGCCTTGACCGGCAGATACGTCACGCGGTAGCCGTGCTTCTCCAAGCGCTTGCAGGTGTCGAGGATCGCCTTGTGCTCGGTGACCTGGGTGATGATGTGGTTGCCGCGCTCGCGGTACATTTCGGCAATGCCCTTGATGGCCAGATTGTTGCTCTCGGTGGCGCCGGAGGTGAAGATGATCTCCTTCGCGGTGGCTCCGATCAGCCGCGCAATCTGCTCGCGCGCGGTCTCGACGGCCTGCTCGGCCTCCCATCCAAAGGAATGATTGCGGCTGGCCGCGTTGCCGAACTTCGAGGTGAAGTAAGGCAGCATCGCCTCCAGAACTCGCGGATCGAGCGGGCTGGTGGCGTGGTTATCCATATAGATTGGCAAACTTACGCCGGCTGGCGCTTCGACTTGACTGGCAACTGTACTCATTCCGATCTCCATTCCTCCGATAGCGGCGTTAGCCCCGCTTCTTACAACGTCAATGCAACCAACGACTGCGCATGGTGTGCTCGCGCCGCGGGATGTTCGTGTTCTGCCAGGTCCTGAATGCTGATGCTCTTCAGAACTCCGGCGATGGTCTCGTTTACCCGCGCCAACGGCTCTTTGATGGTGCAGCTCGGTGTCAGCTCGCACCCCGATTTGCCCTTGAAGCAGGAGGTGATGAAAAACGGCCCGTCGATGGAAAGAATCACCTCGTAGGCCGAAATCTGGCGCGCTTCCCTGGCCAGCGCGTACCCGCCGTTCATGCCGGCGTGCGAACGCAACAGCCCGGATTTAGTCAACTGCTGCAGGATCTTGGCCAGCAGTTGGGCCGGAATTCCGTAGGCGTCGGCCACGTCTTTGGCGCTGAGCGCGGGCATCTCTGGGTGCTCGGCAAGGTACTTGAGCGCCATCAGGCCGTAATCCGCTTTCTTGGTCAGTTTGAGCATGGCATATCCGACTTCTTTGGTCCGTATTCAGTATACGACCGTTTCTGTCGGGATTTCAAGTCCTGGCCGAATTTTCTCCGCCGCAGCCCGAAAAGTACCTTTGGAAAAATAATTCATCGGAAACCAGTTTCAAAATGGCGGGAATGTCGCTACAATTTGGCGGAAAGAGGAGTTTATTTCACCGATACCAGGAGCGATGGCGACCCTCTGCAAACACCCGAAAGTACGCATCGTCTCCCGGCACGAAGACGCGGAGTTTGTCGAGTGCCTGGATTGTGGCGAAGTCTTTGACTCCGAGGAGTTCCGCGACATGGAGATTGAAGAGTCCGCCGAGACAGAGGAAGCCGCAAGCGACCTCTGACAGCCTTGGCTTCAAGATGTTTAGCGCGCGCCGTGATTGTCGGCGGCCTGAGCGCCTACGCGTCTGGACGCGCTCCACGCGTAATGCAGCCCCGAGGCGACGGTCAGCCCGATCGTGGCGTCGAGCGCCACCGCGCGAAACACCACCACCCAGTGGGCCTGCGTCAGTTGAAGCAGCAGCACGGCGGCTACAGCGGTCACTTGGGCCACCGTATTCGCCTTGCTGAAGATGCTGGGGCTGAACTCGCGCCGGCCCGTGGCCGCATACAGAATAGCCGCAACCACCAGGATGCCCACGTCCCTGCCGAAGACAAGCACCGTCACCGTGACCGGCATCAGCGACATGTGCATGAGCACCAGGAAGAGCGTGCTCAGCAGCAGCTTGTCGGCCACCGGGTCGAGGTAGGCGCCCAGCATGGTGCGCTGCTTCAGGAGCCGGGCCAGCAGGCCGTCCAGCGCGTCGGTCAGTCCCGCGGCCACGAAGAGCGTGAAGCCCAGCGCGAATTGGCGCTCCAGGATGGTGGCCACCAGGAACGGCGCCAGACAGATGCGCAACAGCGTGAGCAGGTTGGGAGCGGTGCGGAATCGATGAAATCGTACGTTGGCAATGTCGTCCATGGGGGGTTAAGAGGGCAACAAATGATCGTACAGCATGGCGGGCGCCTCCCGCGCGTCTTTTCCCGTCGCCCCGATCCTGATAGACTACCTGAAGTTGCATTGCAGGCGCGTAGCTCAGTTGGTTAGAGCGCTTCCTTGACACGGAAGAGGTCGCTGGTTCGAATCCAGTCGTGCCTACCATTTAACGTTAATACAATCAATGGTATAGCAAGATAGAGCCATTTGCGCTGATCTCACTTATTCGGCCTTTCAGCGTATTGCAACCTACATTAATGAATTCGTAGGTTGTGCCTTCTGCTGCCAGGTTCGGCTGGCTATTCCCATATGTATATGTAAGCACATGGCTTAGCGAATGCAACTCGAATACGGGCGTTCTTCTTGAAGCTTAGTTCAATGCGGTCACCGCGTGGGGGAATCGGAAGAGGTCATAGCGAGCTGGTACCCGCAGAAAGCGGCCTGGATCGCAGGAAATAGATGCTGAACGGCCTTGCCTTAAGGTCGTACGCTTCCGCGATCCATTTTTTGCTCACTGAACGGGTGATTATGGAGGAACCGTAGCGCGGTCGGCGATCTGCTGCACTATGGATGTGCTGCGCTCGTTGCTGTAGAAGGTCGCGTGGTTCACGAGCAAACGAGAGAAGACGAACACTGGAGCGTAGAGGCCGAAAAGCGGTAGTCGCGGCAAGGCCGCTCAATCTGCGCAGAAATGCAAAGGCAGACCAGTGTGAGCCGGTCTGCCTTTTTTTTGTTGCGTCATCTTAGAAGGTGATCTTGGCTGCCAATTGAATCTGGCGTTCGGTCCGCTGAAATGTTACGTCCGAAGTAGCCGAGGAGACGACTCCAATGGCGGGTGAACCAACCGTGGCGCCCGGATTGTTGAACTGCGGCGTGTTGGCGAGGTTGAAGACCTCCGCCCGCAA
>JBEKPI010000137.1:0-10502 GCA_049520855.1 Occallatibacter sp. | reverse complement strand
CTTGGTGAGCAGGCATCCGAGCGCAATCCCTGCCAAAAGCTGGACAGCCACGACCCATTCCAATCGATCGAGCAGCCAGGCAACCGACAAGCCGACGCCGCTCGCGCCCAGCAACGCAGTCCAACCGTAGACGCCCGCGTTGATCTTTTGCCAGGCAGGCGTGAAGATAGGCCCGGCGTCCTCTTGTGGAGGAAGTTCGTAGTGGGGGCCCGGATCGTCGCTGCCGCACAAGGCGTCAACCTCGCCAGCCCCCAGTCTCGCCGCGACGGCCAGAGCCCGGATTCGCTTGCCTGTCGAGGGATGAGTGGAGAGCCACTCCGCCGCGGCGTTCATTTCAAGCAGAATCTTGTTGCTGCGAGCGACTCTGGCCAGCCCGCTGATCATCGCGCGCGGATCCCCGGTGAGAGCCGCCGCGTTGGCGTCGGCGGCAAACTCGCGCTTGCGCACCCCATGCAAAGCGGCGAACAAGACCGTCAACAGAGCCAGCAAGGCCATAAAGAGTCCGCCGGGCAGAGAGAGAAGCAAGACGCTCACTGGCGTTTCGAACAAGACCATCGCCAGTCCGAGGGCCATCCACTGGCCGCGGCCGGAATAGCTGAAGTGCGATAGCTCGTGCGCCGCGATCGCATCCACTTCGCGCTTGCTCAGCGAGCTTACCAGCGGAGCGGTGAGGTAGATGCTCTTGCCCGGCAGAGTAAACGCCGTCGCGGCTTGCGAGCGCGTCGAGAACGAGATGAAGACCTTGATCGGGGGGCGTCCCGCTCGGCCAACCAGCACGGCAATGCGTTCTTTCAGTTCTCCCTCGCTCAACGGGCAGACGCTGGCGCCGGCGGTCGAGCGAATCCATGCTCGCCGCAGCAGGACAAAGAGCGGCGCGGCGATCAGCCAAGGGGCGGCAGCGAGCCAGTCCTGATCCATCATCCGCGGAAGCGCCCCGATGGCGGATGTCAACAGCAGAGGAATGACCGCAAACCCCCAAAAAACCTCGCTGAATCTTCCGGTGAGATTGCGGCCATCCTGCTTGCGGCTGCCCAGCGCGATGCCGGCGGCAACGCAGACGAGAGGAGGCCAGAATTCCACCAAGAGCGCCGCGAGGGGCGCCAGCGGGTTTCCGTAGAGCAAGATGTGAACGAGTGCCCCCGCTTGCAATTGCGACGCCGCGCCCATCCATAGGATCGTGCCAAGTAGGACGACCGAACGGTTCAGTCCCGCCACTCCAATGTGGGCGAGGACAGCCGCCAGCACGGCCAGCGCCAGCGCCAGGGCAAGCAGCGGAAGCGTAGCGCCCGCCAATTGATCGGGGCGGTAGCCAAAGCGAAAGTGGACCGGCGCGGGCGCGGAGCCGGCTTCGAAGCGGGCTGTCGCAATCGCGCGCATCGGCCCGCCCAGCTCTTGCATCGCCAGCGACGACGATCCGAATCCAAGCCGCGGGTGATCCACCCAGAGTTGAATCTCGTCCGAAGCGGAAAGTCTCCGCGCGATCGGGGCAAGGTCGATCACGCCTTCGAGCGCAAGGCCATTGCGGCAGAGCGCGCGCGAGCAGTGGATTTCGTTGGTTTCCATAGGATCCTGCCGTGTGACGCTTTGGCAATGCACAACCTCTGCGAGGACCGGAACCAGCTCGCGTCCGCCATCGCTGTCCCAGACGCTGATGGAAACTTCGCCGGTCGTTTCCGCGTGGACCTGCACGTGAACCTCCGGCCCCATCTTCTGGATTGAGCCCCACTGCCCATGGCACACCGGCAACGCGGCAAGGGAGAGCGCAGCGGTAAGCGCAGCCGCAAAAACGGTCTTCATCGACATGGCGTCAAGCCGCCTCCGAATCCATAGAATATGCGAGTCCATGGCAAAACAGTGCCGCCCCGCCGCATCGGCAACTCTCGCATAGTCGCAGGGCGCGGGTCAAATGGCCAGCTCTTCGTTCAGTCGAAGAGCCTGGAGTTAATTAGTTTGGATTCAATGTTGATTGGCGATACGGATCTTTGACAGATTTTCAGTTGACTTATTTTCCGATTCGAGGTAAGTTGGTATTGTCATGATGAACCGAGTCAATCACGGATTTACACCAGCGACGGCGCAACCGCGGCAGGGTGTTCCTATGTGATAGCTCAGGGGATTCTGAATCTGGATTCCACTTACCCTCTGAGCCAATTGGCCAGAGGGTTTTTAGTTTGTGGCGCTGATCCGAGATAGCTCAGCGGTAGAGCGGCTGCCTGTTAAGCAGCGAGACGTCTGTTCGAATCCGACTCTCGGAGCCAAAGTTTTGAAGTGTTCCCGGTTCGTTCAACCGTAAGGACCGCACGCTCTGAACGTGCTGATGGGGGTTAGAATCCCTTGCCGGGAGCCAACATCGATCGGTCGTCGGCCAACGGCAGGCCAAGTGCCTTTGACGCACTTTATCTCCGTTCGAATCGGAGCGACCGAGCCAAATAACGCGGGCATAGCTTAGCGGTAGAGTGCTGGCTTGCCGAGCCGGAGATTCGGGTTCAAGTCCCGATGCCCGCTCCAATAGGAAAGGAAGACGACGATGACCGAGCACAAGATGATGTTAGTCTCCGCCGACTTCAAGACGATTCACGCGGTAGTGATTGCAAAGCGGAAGGCCCCATTAGCTCAACCGGAAGAGCCTGCGATTCGTAATCGCAAGACTGGCGTTCAAGGCGTCAATGGGGCTCCACAAGAACGTGAAGCGGCATAAGGAGAACTGCAATGAATATGATGCTAAGGCCGGTGCTGCAACTCAATGCGTCGTACGAGGCCTTGCGCATCACTTCAGCGAAGCGCGCGCTGAGCCTTGTCACCAGAGGAAAGGCGCAAGTGGAGTTAGCCACCAACAAGATGGTTTACCCAGGCATCTATCTGCCGAGCGTGATCCGGCTGCTGGTGTACAAGCATGTCCCGATACGGATGCAAGTCACCACGCGGCGCAACATCTTCATGAGAGATGCGCATCGCTGCCAATACTGCGGGCAGAAGTTTCATGCGAGCGAATTGACGCTGGACCATATCATCCCCAGGGCGCAGGGCGGCAAGAATTCCTGGGACAACCTGGTGACTTGCTGCAAGCGGGACAATCACCGCAAAGCGAACAGGACGCCGGAAGAGGCTGGGATGCCGCTGTTGCATAGGCCGCTGCCGGCGAGCGTTCACACCAGCAGATTCCTTTTGCGGGGAATGGGTTTGGAAGTGAACGAGTGGAGCCGGTATCTGTACGCCGACTCCGAAGGCGACCGGCGATTTGCCGTTCGCGGATGAAGATGGGCCGGTATAGCTCAAGCGGCAGAGCGGCGGTTTTGTAAACCGCAGGTTTGGGGTTTCGAGTGCCCCTGCCGGCTCCAATACTGTGAATGACGGCATGGGGAATGAAGCCAAACGGTGCGGCGCGTGATTGTGGATCACGTTTTAGAGGATTCGACTTCCTCCGTTCCCTCCAACTTTTTCGTGGGCCTGTAGCTCAGTTGGCAGAGCGCCGCACTTGCAATGCGGAGGCCGGGATTTCAATATTCCCCAGGTCCACCATTTTTGGCTTCGTAGCTCAGAAGGTAGAGCGTCACGTTGAAGACGTGAGCGTCGCGGTCTCGAAATCCGCCGAAGCCGCCAAGTTGTCTGCGCGTAGCCTAGCCTGGCTTGAGGCACCTGCCCTGGGAGCAGGTTCACGGGAGTTCAAATCTCTCCGCGCAGACCATACGTTGTGCGCCTGTGGTGTGAACTGGATTAGCCGCCGCGCTACGAACGCGGGTTGAGGTTGATAGCCTCTATGCAGGTTCGAGCCCTGCCAGGCGCCCCATAACTTGCACGATCAAGCGAATTGAGTTACTCTGTAACTGCGAGTGAAACTTATGCGCCAGATCCTCAAACACGCGATAACCAGAATGACCAAGCGGGTCATTTGGGGAGCCGTGTGTTGAGGGTCTGAGTGTATCTGTTTTTGCACCGGACCCGGCCTAGCGCCGGGTTTTTTGTTGCTCTTTGATAATGCGGGCGTAAGCTCAACGTCAAACTGTCGGTCTCCAAAGCCGAACTTGGGGGTTCAAATCCCTCCGCCCGCGCCAAGTTATGCCAGCGAAGACGAAGGGGATAGTCGCAGGTCTCATAACCCTGTTGTAGCTGATTCGAGTTCAGCCGCTGGCACCACGTACGTGTAGCTGCTAGCTGGCATGTAGCAGTCCCCTTATAAGGGACCGACTGCGGGTTCGACTCCCGTCACGTACACCATGAGCGCGTCGTATAGCGGCCGATTATACCTGCCTCTTAAGCAGGTTGACGCTGGTTCAAATCCAGCAGCGCTCACCACGTTGGGTTCGTCGCATAGCGGCTATCTGCACTCGCCTTTTAAGCGAAGAGACGTGAGTTCAAATCTCACCGGACCCACCATGCCATCCCATCGGCGAAGACCTGTCGATGGGAACCCTGACCATGAGCCTATCGTCTAACGCACAAGACGCCGGTCTTCTAAACCGTGAATCTGAGTTGGACTCTCAGTAGGCTCTCCATCAACCCGTGGTGAAACTGGAGATCACGATGCTCTCCTAAAGCATAGTTTCCGGTTCAAGTCCGGACGGGTTGACCACAAGTTTCCGCGCGTGTAGTTCAACGGAAAGAGCACAAGCCTCCGAAGCTTGAGATGGCAGTTCAAGTCTGCCCACGCGCACCAGGTTTACGGACCCAAGTCTGCGGAATGTGTGCCGGGGCATTGCCGGGCGTTTCAATTCAGCACGGGCAAGAGGCGTTTCCTGTTCTGGAATCAGCAAGGACTTTCGCAGGTGAAATCCCTCACGTTGGCCGCTCTGCCGCACGCTATGCTTCATGCCATGCAGCAATCGGCCGCACCCGCGCCCTCCCCCACCTCTGCCAGCTTTGCGGGCCTGCTGGCGGCGCTTGCCGCACCCGCATCCGCTCCCGCATGGAGCCCGGCATGGAGCGAAGACGGCCTCGAAGACGACATCGCAACGCTCAGCTACGAGCGCGCCCTGATGGCCCATGCGCGCTACCGCCCCACGGATCAGTCGCTCACGCAGCCCGCCGTTCCGCTGTCCTTTTATCAAGAAGAGATCCCGGTGCCTGCCCCAGCGCAAACTCCGCAAGCGGCGGTTCGTCCCACCGCAAATCCGGAGCCGGAACTCGACCGCCGTGCGGCCACGCCCCCAGAGCGAAATCTGGTTTGCAATCTCAAGAACGCCAGCATCACCATTCGCGTGAGCCAAGCGGAGTGCGCGCAACTGCATAGGCGCGCCGCCGAGGCCGGGTTGACCGTATCGGCCTATCTGCGCTCTTGCACCTTTGAGGCCGAGGCCCTGCGGGCGATGGTCAAAGACACGCTGGCCCAGTTGTGCCCGGCCAAAGCTCCAGCAGAACCCGCTCAGCCAAGGCAGCCGCGGCGCTCTCGGTTCGGCAGATTGGCTCACTGGCTGGCCAGACTTCTGACTCCCTGGCAGGGCAGCCCGCGCGTAGCCCGCGCCTGAAACCCCGCCTACTCCACTTCCAGCACCAGGCACTTAAGGTACTCGGTCTCCGGCAAATTCAGCACCACCGGATGATCGAGGGCGGCTCCGCGCCGTTCCAGCAGCCGGACGCGCCGGCGCGCATCGGCGGCAGCCGAGGCCACGCTCGCTTCCAGTTCGGCCCAGCCGACGTGATGCGAGCAGGAGCAGGTGACCAGCAGACCGCCGGCGGTGACCATTCTTAGCGCTCGCAGGTTCAATTCCTTGTAGCCGCGCAGCGCGCCCTCCACGGCTCGCTGGCTTTTGGCAAAGGCCGGCGGATCGAGCACGATGGCGTCAAACCTTTCGCCCGCCTCCGACCAGGCCCGCAGGATCTCGAAGGCGTCGCCCTCTACCCACTCCACTTGCGCGCCGAGCCGATTTGCCCCAAGATTGTGCTCAGCCACTTCGAGCGAGGCGCGGGAGGCGTCAATCCCCGTAACCTGAGCGCAGACTTCGGCCAGGTGCAGGGCAAAGCCGCCCTGATAACAGCACACGTCGAGCGCCCGGCCGCCGCCGTTCCCCCTTGCCTCGCCGAGCTTCTTCGCCCAGACCGCGGCGGCGGCGTAGTTGGCGCGCTGGTCGAGAAAAGCGCCCGTCTTTTGCCCCGAGCTGGCGTCGTAGTGAAACGTGAGGTCATTGAGCCGGAACTGTGTGCTGGCTGCCTGAGCCGCACCGTCTCTGACAAAGAGCGGTTCCAAATTCGGCGCAGCCAGGCCTTCCAGCTCGCGCACTCTCGGGTCGGGCCGTTCGAGAATGACCGCCGGCGTGAGCTCTTCGCGCAGCACGCGCACACACCTCTCGCGCACTCCTGCGGAGTGCAGCCCTTTGGTTAGGAGTTGTAGAATCACCAGCTCGCCGTACTTGTCCGCCACCAGGCCGGGCAGTTCGTCGGCCTCGCTGAAACACAGCCGGCAGGCGTCGTTCCGCTCATCGAGCAGCGGCCTCCGCCGACCAATGGCCGCGCGAAGCCGGGTTTCGAGCAGCGCGAGCCAAGCGGCCTCGTCGATCGACTCGCGCGAAACCAGCCGCAGAGCAATCTGCGAGGAAGGGCTATAGAGCGCCGTGCCCAGCAGCAGCCCGCGGCTGTCGGCCACCGGCAGCAGCGCGGGCGTCTCACCGGCCGGCAGTTCTACCGACTCAATATCGGAGGCGTAAACCCACAAATGCCCGGAACGCAGCCGGTCGGCGGCACGGCGGTTGATCTTGGCTCCGGGAGTCTGGGGACCAGCGGCCTGAGGTCGGGCGGCTTGCGCTCTCGGCGATTGGGAGACTGGAACCTGAGCCTTGGCAGCAGCGCAGGGCGCACTCGCAGCTTTGCTCCCGGCGCGCACATCTTGCCGGGGATCGCCGCTATCCGGCCGTTTCGCAGTGTGAGGTTTCTCGTGAATCCGCTGATAGGGCGACGCGGGCTTAGCGTCCTTGAATGGTTTTTGCGTACTGGCAGATCGGGTTGTGCGCGGCTTGGTCATGTGCTCCCTTGGTCCGATTCATCTTATCCACCATCCTACTGCCCCATCCCATCCGCCGCCCGATCCACCCCCCCGATCCGGGCCGACCCGCTGGCCGCATGGCTGCGGAAGCCATTCAGTCCACCCTCTACAATAAGGTCAGATGACGCATCTTTCCGGTCTACTTCCGCTGCTGGGCTGGCGCTGGCTGTGGCTCACCGTGGCCGCATTTCTGGCCGGGGTATTGAACGCCGTGGCGGGCGGCGGCTCATTCTTGTCCTTTCCTGCGATGCTGGGGATGAAGATGCTGCCCATCCAGGCCAACGCCACCAACACGGTTGCCGTGTGGCCCGGCCAGATCACCTCGGTTGCCGCCTACTGGGACGACATCCGCAAGAACCGCCGCCTCGCGGTCCTGATGGGCGTAGCCGGCCTCGCCGGCGGCACGGCTGGCGCCCTGGTGCTGCTCAACACACCGCAGATGACTTTTTTGCATCTGGTGCCCTGGCTACTTCTGACGGCGGCTTCGCTCTTCGCCATCAGCGGCCCGGTCACCCGCTGTCTGGCCCGCCGCGCGCTTGCCCGCAGTCAAGGCCAGCCGGCTCCTCGCAAGCGCCTCGCGCCGGTGCTGTTCACTGTTATGGCCGTCTGCTTTTACATCGGCTACTTCGGCGCCGGAGCGGGCTTTGTGCTCATCACCGCGCTCTCGCTCTTCGGCTTCGAGGATCTGCACGAGATCAACGCCCTCAAAGTGGCCGCCACCACTCCGGCCAACGGCATCGCCTGCATCCTATTTGCCGCGGACGGCCAGGTCGTCTGGCGGTATTGCCTGCTTGCCATGGTCTCTTGCGCCATCGGCGGCTATGCCTCGGCCCGCCTCGCCCGCCGGATTCCGCAGTCCGTGCTGCCCGGGCTTGTGGTGGCAATCGGCCTGGGCATGGCGGCGTGGTTCTTCTTCAGTGAACAGTGAACAGGGGTCAGTGGTCGGTTTTCGCGCAACCGCCATCCGGGCTGTCCATTTCAATTACCGGCGGCAGAAGAGTAGCCTCCGAGCGTTGGCGAATGACCGCTATTCACTATCCACTGCCCCCTGTAAACTGTATTTATGAGCCACGAAGGCATCCGCATCGCCCCCCAAGACCCCAAAGATCGCGAGACCGAGCCCGAGCGCCCGCTGCCCCGCATCGCGGTGACTCCGGACAAGGTCCGCGTGCTGCTCACCGAGGGCAAGGGCATGGAGATCGACTGGGCCGACGGCCACCGCAGCGCGTGGAGCTTTGCCTGGCTGCGCGAGGCCTGCCCTTGCGCCACCTGCAACGACGAACGCGCCCAGTCGGGCCGCAAGCCCGGCCAGCCCAAAGCCCGGCCATCCGCCGTTCTGCCCATGTACACCCCGCCGCCCAGGCCGGTCAGCGCTCATCCTGTCGGCCGCTACGCCATCCAGTTCAACTGGCAAGACGGCCACTCCAGCGGCATCTACTCCTGGGAACACCTGCGCCGCGTCTGCCAGTGCCGCGAATGTACCTTCGCCGCCCAAGAGACCACCGGCGCACCGAATTAGTCGCGATAGCCGATTCCGGCCTAAGTCCTCAAAATCTGACGGTAGAGTATGGCTATCGCGCACATGAGGCTGTGCTGAGCCAAAGCCAAGCCCCGTTTCTCCGCCGGAATGCACGCTCAATTTCACCCGTTCCTTCCGTGAATTGCCGGTTTTGGACTGTAATTCTCCTGAATGGATGCATTTCCCCTCGGTTATCCACAGATCAGGCGATTCTGAGGAGAAACGGAACCAATTAAGGCACCATTATCCACGTATTTTTTTGTCGCGGCGGTAGTTCGCGCCCGCTTATCCACGTACAGTCTTGACATAATCGCAGCAAGAGCGGTTCCTCAGGTACTGTTCCAAGAGCCGAGTTCACGGAAGGCGGGGTCCAAAAATCCGGGTTCAGGGCCTACATTCAGGCCCAGGGCCTTGGCAGACTACCCCAGAGGAGCACTGAAGAGTGAGCAGCTATAGCCGCCAGGACGTGTTGCGCATTCTGCAAATCGGCTCTCGCCAGTTGCAGGGGTGGGAGCGCGCGGGCATCGTCGCCCAGCAACAAGCCTACAGTTTTCAGGATCTTGGCCAGCTGCGGACCTTGCGCGCCCTGCGCGAAGAGAGCGTCTCGGCGGCCTCGATCCGGCACTCGATTGTGGCCATGCGGGCGGTGGCGGGCATGGCCAATCCGATGCTCGAGGCCAGCCTGGTGCGCACCGGGACGCGGCTGGCCTTCCGCCACTGCGGAGCGATGGTCGACCCGATTCGCCGCCAGTTGCTCTTTGACTTCGAGCGCCTGGAACAGGGCTGCGGGCCGTCGGCGCTCTCCGAGCCGCTGCTGCTGCGTAAGCCCGGAGCGGCTGACCCGCATGGCGTGCAAGAGATGTTTCTGGCGGCGGTGCAGGCCGAAGAGGCGGGCGAAAAGATCCGCGCCATCCAGCTTTACCAGCAGATGATGGAGCGCGATCCGAACTTCGCGCCGGCCTGGATCAACCTGGGGACGATCCACTTTCACCTGCGCGAATTTAGCTGGGCCGAGGAGCTCTACCGCCGCGCCACCGAAATCGATCCCACCTACGTGCTGGCGTTTTTTGACCTGGGCAACGTGCTCGACGAGTTGCAGCGGGTGGATGAGTCGGTTGCCGCCTACCGGCAGGCCGTCGCACTGGCGCCCCGCTACGCCGACGCCCACTACAACCTGGCGCTGGCCTACGAGCGCCGCGGCGCGCCGCGTCCCGCCCTGCGCCACTGGCAGGCCTACGCCCGGCTCGACAAGGACGGCCCCTGGGCCGACCACGCCCGCAGCCAGATCCGCAAGCTCCTCGACCGCGAAAAGCTCTCCATTGCCTGGCGCGCCGAAACCTTCATCGCCCCCCGCAAAGGCTTGGCCGCGCTGGAGTTGGTGAGCGGAGAGTGATCGGTTCGGGCCTGTTGTTTCCCATATCCAAAAATCCAGACCTGAGGCGCCCGGCATTGAAATGCCGACAGGCTTCATTGACGTACAAGACGTACAAAGCGGTTGTAACAAATCAGTAACAAATTAATTAAAAATTGAACTTGACAAACGCATTTTCGAAACACTAGGGTCTAGACGAATTTAAACGAGGCTATTAAACCGGCTGAAAAGCCGATTACATAACCGGTTTAATTTGTTGAATGCGCATACCGGCTCGACAAAAAGGCCGAGCGGCGATGGATGCGCGGAGTTGCCGCGCGTTAGGCGCGGCATTGCGGAGGACTTTTCAATAACACCGTAGAGAATCCTGGCCTGGGCAATCGACGCAATTCTTCTCCCCCGAACCGCTCGCTTCCCGTCAACTCCACTTGATTGAGCCAAGGCAGATGGTCGCACGTCCATGCCGCGGTTCGGTTCATAACGATTGCTGTTCAGAGGATATCCAATGAAAATGTTTACATTCCCATCCGTCGCGAGCCAGACAGTTGTTTGCCTGATGCTCGGGGCGCTTCTCTGTTTTGGATCTTCCGCCTTCGCGCAGAACTCCACGATCTTTGGACCCAACGTCTACGTCTTTA
>JBEKPI010000136.1:0-10537 GCA_049520855.1 Occallatibacter sp. | reverse complement strand
AGCAGCCGGAACTGGCCAGCACCCAGCCCAGCCGCTCCCTCTCAGACTTCATCGCGCCAAAGGAAACAGGTCTCCGCGATCACATCGGCGCCTTCGCCGTCACCACCGGCATCGGTCTCAAAGAGCTCTGCGACGGCTTCCGCGCTCGACACGACGACTACAACGCCATCATGGCCGAGGCCATCGCCGACCGCCTCGCCGAAGCCTTCGCCGAGTGCCTGCACAAGCGCGTGCGCGACGAATGGGGCTACGGCCGCGCCGAATCGCTGACCATCGACGACCTCATCCACGAAAAATATCGCGGCATCCGCCCCGCCGCCGGCTACCCCGCCTGTCCCGATCACACGGAAAAGGCCGCCATCTGGCGCCTGCTCGATGTCAGGGCTATCACCGGGATCACACTTACCGAGTCGTTTGCAATGTGGCCTGGCTCCAGCGTCAGCGGCCTCTACTTCGCCCACCCCGAATCGCGTTACTTCTCGCTCGGCAAGATCGGCCGCGACCAGGTCGCCGATTACGCCGAGCGCAAGGGCATGACCGTAGCCGAAGTCGAGCGCTGGCTCGGCCAAAACCTCAACTACGACCCCGCGTAAGGCGCATGACCGAGATCCCAGGTCTAAGGATCGAGACCTGGGATCTAGGCCCTATTAGTTGGGAGGCAAAACCTGCAGCGCGACGACCGATGGCGAACAATCCCAGCTATACTGACCGCCGCTGGGCGTGGCGGCTGACCAATCATCCCAAGACAGGCCTGATGAATCTTCCACCGACAGGGCCGCCCCCGCGTTGTTGTAGAGCCAATTCGAGTACGTCGCCTGAGTCCCGCTGTCTATCATATACAGTGCCATCCAGCGCATGAAAATTCCATTGAAGCCGTCGTCGTTGCCGCCGCCGGTGCCGTAATCGGGCAAGATACCGTTGTTGTCCATGAAATAGGTGGCGGCGAGGCCCGCGCTCGACGAGTTGCCGAGCAGATAGGAAGCGCCGATATACGTCCCGGCATTGTAACTGAGGTCATATCCGGTAACGCCGGAAGAACCGGTGTGGTCGTAGACATACCCAGTGGAGGTGACCAGAGTGTTCCTTTCCCAATTGTTCATATTCTGGGCCTGGCCCAAAAATCCGGTGCCGCTCGGGTAAATAACCGAAAGGTAATACCCGACAAGGGCCCCGGGGCCATTAACGCAGGCGTTCTTCGTGCCCGTTGAGCTGTGATCGGTCGTCCACCACAGACCCCCACCGTAGGTGCTGTCATATTGCGGCGCACTGCGTCCGGTGCCGCCGTTATAGACCCAATTGAAGTTGTTGGCGGCCTCGACCGCCCAAGCGGTCTCGGTCGATCCGGTGACGAAGTAGGCTCGCAGGTGCGCAAGACACGCCCACATAACGTCGTCGTTGTAGATGGTGTAGCTGGTCCATGCCGAGCCATAGGTCGCATCGAAGCCGTTCACCAGCGCAGTGACGATCGCTTTGTCGCCGGCGCTTCCCGATCGCTGGGCGCGGTCGACCGCCATCTCGAGTTCCTCGGCGTTGTACCAAAAGTCCGTGGTATCCTGGCCGCCACCTTGATCTTTACGGTAGTAGGCGTCGCCCCCGTTTGCGACATAGAAGGCGCTGTTATAGGAATTCCAGATGTTGGTAGCCTGGGTAGAAGTAAAAGTCATCGCACTCGCCCAGCTCTGCGCAGTGGTGCTGTTGCAGGTATACACCTGAACGCCGGTTCCCGAGGTCGACGAAGCCTGTTCCACATCCAGGCAAAGGGCTGTGTTGCTGGCGGGATGGAAGACCCAGTTGCTGCCCGATGCCACTGCCTCCCAGGCCTGCGCGCTGGTGCCGGCGCAGGGATCCAGAACCGCTATAGAACCGCTGGTAGTTCCCGAAGCTGTCAGGCAATAGGCGCCCTCCGTGGCGAGGTTGTAATAGCCGGCCGGAGTCACGCCGGTATCGCTGAATGTCCAGTTCTGCGCGCCGGTGTCGTTCGCGGTATACACATCGATCGGGTTGCCGGTCGTTGTCTTGGCGCCTTCGTCATCCAGGCGCAGCGCGGGGGCGTTCTCCGGGGTCAGCGTGTAAGTGCCGTTGGCGATTGCTTGCGCGCGCAGCATCGCGAGCGGCGCCAGCAGCGCGATCAGACAAAGGGTGAATCGCATCGTCGCACCCAGCAGAAATCGGTTCTTCATTATTGTTCTCCTTAGCAAAGTTGCGGTTAGTGGTTTCGTCCGGGGTTTCGGACATTTGTGTTGTTGCTCACGCCAAGGCGCTCTTCTTATTGCTCTTCAGTTTTTTGGCTTCCGTTTCCGGGGATTGGAACGAGGCGTCGGGACCGTTTAATCCTCTGTTCAAAATCCTCGGAACCATAGCAGCTTCCTGACACGGCAGTCAATGTTATATCTGTAAGTTTTCCAGTAAACATTCCTGTAAAGACAGGAGGCAGGTGGCCAGATCCGGATTTTGGGAATCCAAGAACCTTATCCGGCGTGTTTTTCTGATCTCTGTCCCCAGTACACTGGCAGTTTACGAACCTCTAGCGAGCAGATAGCGAGCAGATGGCCGCACCGCGGGTGCTATAACGGAGACGGAGCGACGCATGAGCGCAAAGCAGTCCACGAAACCTTCCCAGCGCGGCTTCGATAAGGAACTCGCCGAGCTGGAAGCTCTGATCGCTTCTTTCCGAAGTGGAATCGCTTTGGACGAGAACGGTATCGAGTACCTGCGCAAAGCCCTTGCCCACCGCAACAACTTCCTGGTATCCAAAGCCGCCAAGCTCGTCGCCGATGCCGAACTCTTCATCCTGCTCCCTGAAGTTCTCGCAGCCTACGACCGCTTCTTCATCGACGCCGAAAAGACCGATCCGCAATGCTGGGCCAAGAACGCGCTGGTCAAGACGATGGTCAAGCTGGAACACCGCCAGAAAGACGCCTACCTGCGCGGCCTGCGCCACCATCAATTGGAAGCAAGCTGGGGTCCGCCAAACGATACCGCCGGAGCCTTGCGCGGCGCCTGCGCCCATGCGCTGGTCGATTGCCCTGGCATCAACGACGCAGACCTGCTCACCCTTCTTCTCGACCCGCTCACCGACACCGACAAGACGGTGCGCATCGAAGCGGCCCGCGCCATCGGCCAGGTCGGCGGCGTGAGCGCCGCGCTCATCCTGCGCCTGCGCGCGCTGCTGGGTAAAGACGAACCGGAGGTTCTCGGCGCAGTCTACTCCGCTCTGCTCTCGGTCGAAGGCTCCCGCGCCATCGCCTTGGTTGCCGCCGCTCTCAAAGACGGCGACGACCTCGCCGCTGAAGCCGCCTTCGCCCTTGCCGACGCCCGCACTCCCGAAGCCCTCGCCCCGCTCCTGGCCCGCTTCCGCGGCGGCCCCAATCAGCGTCCAGACGCCTGGTTCGGCTCGGTCCTGCTCAGCGCCATCGCCCTCACGCGCCTGCCCGAGGCCATCGACTTCCTCCTCGCGCTCATCGCCCGCGACGCCCGCGAGGCTCCGGCGGCAATCGAAGCCATCGGCCGCGGCGCGCCCACCGCCGAGTTGCGCGCCCGCGTCGAGCGGGCCGTCGCCCAGGCCGCCAGCCCGCGCCTGCTGCAAGCCTTCCGTCAGCATCTGCCCGGCCCTGAATGAAACAGAATCGGCGAAGCAAACCGAAATGAATAAAATCTCAAAAAATCTTTGCATAGAATTATCGCCATCTATGCAACAGTGGAATCAAGACAAGCGGAGAAGCAGCAAGGTGTGGTCTCCTCGAACGGCCGGGGCGCAGCCAAGGGATGGTCTCGCGCTCCCGGCCGTTCGTTTTTTCTGCCCTCAAGCCAATCGGAGCGCCGCGCTAGCTTCCCGCCTCCCGGTATCTCCCCAACTCCTTGACCATCGCGCAATGCGGCGTCAATGCCTCCACGGCGCGCTCGCCCTCCTCCGCCGTCCCTATCTGGCAATCCACATAAAAGATGTACTCCCACGGCTTGCCATGCACCGGCCGCGACTCGATCTTGGTCATGTTGGCGCCAATCTCGGCCAGTCCGGCTAATGCCGCCACCAGCGTTCCAGGCCGATTCTCCAACGAAAACGCCAGGCTGATCTTGTTCGCGTCCGCATCGGTCACCGCCTCCGCAGCCCGCCGCACCAGAAAGAAGCGCGTAAAGTTCTCTACGTTGTCCTCAATGTCGGCCTCGATAATCTGCGCGCCATAATACCGCGCCGCCGCGTCACTCGCGATAGCCGCCGCCCTCCGGTCGTTCGACTCCACCATCTGCTTCACGCTCCCCGCCGTGTCGTAAGCCGCCAGAGCCTTCATCGCGGGGTGCGCCGCCAGGAACCGCCGGCATTGCGCCAGCGCCACCGGGTGCGAATAGACGCGCTCGATCTCCGCCGCCGCCACGCCCGGCAGCACAATCAGGTTGTGCCGGATGCGCACCAGCGTCTCCCGCTCCACCCGCACATCGTGCGTCAGCAGCAGGTCAAAGTGCTCCAGCACCGACCCCGCCAGGCTGTTCTCGATAGGGATGCACGCAGCCTCCGCCGCTCCCTCGCTCAGCGCCGCGAAGACGCCCGCCGAAAGCGCAATCGGAACAATCTCCCCATCCGGAACCAGCTTCATCGCCGCCTCGTGGCTAAACGACCCCGGCTCCCCCTGTATCGCAATTCTCATCGGATTCTCCGTTCTCTAATCCTCAGAACTCTATTGCAACCACAAATCCCCCGCCACAAACCCCAGAAACACCATCGCAATCACCCCATTCATCGTAAAAAAAGCAGCATTCAACCGCCGCAAATCCCCCGGCGAAACCAGCGAATGTTCATAAGCCAGCAGCAGCCCCACGGCCCCCACGCCTAGCCACCCCACTGTCCGAAAATGAAACAGTTCTCCAAAGCCCACCAGCAGCCCCAGCATCGCAAGGTGCATCCCCCGCGCCGCCCAGAAGGCCGCCCGCACGCCCACCGCCTGGGGCAGAGAATGAAGCCCCGCCGCGCGGTCGTGCTTATAGTCCTGGCAGGCATACAGCACGTCAAATCCGCCTGCCCACAGCGTTACCGCCGCCGTCAACACCAGAATCCGTGCATCGAGAGACCCTCGCACCGCAATCCACGCGGCCGACGGCGCCAGCCCCAGCGCGAGGCCGAGTCCCAGATGCGACCAGCGCGTGATGCGCTTTAGGTAGCTGTAGCCCAGCAGCACTACCAGCACAAAGGGCGATAAATAAAGCGTGAGCCGGTTCAGTTCAGCCGATGCCATCACAAACACCCCCGCCGCCAGCACCGTAAACCCCAGCACAAACTCACGCGACAACAGGCCCGCGGGAATGGCGCGGCTGCTCGTTCGAGGATTGGCCGCATCCAGCTCCGCGTCGGCCCAGCGGTTAAAGGCCATCGCCGCCGACCGCGCCGCCACCATCGCCACCAGGATCCACGCCACCTTCACCGGCAAGACAAGCCGCCAATCGGGCAATCCATGCGCCGCCAGCAGCACCGCTGTCAGCGCAAACGGCAGCGCGAAGATCGAGTGCTCCCACTTGATCATCTCCAGCGTAGTCCGCGTCCTGGCCCACAAGCTTGGCATCGTCAGCTCCATTAGTCAGTTTACTTGAGGGTCGGAGGGCCAGGCAGGTTCCGGTCCACCCGCAGTCCGCCGGTTTCGCCGAATCCACGTTGAATTGGAATTCGTTTTGCGCGCTCCGTCGCGGCAGAATGTTGGTACGCTCCCAGGTCCAATGGAAGGCCCGCTCAATCGCTGCTCGGTCTACGGATCGAAGGAGGCCGGGGCAAATGCGCCAGCCCGGGTTACGGCTTCCCATGCGAACCGGCCACTGCGGCGACCGCGCTTTGGATGGGGCAACCCGGCGGGATCATTTCTTTAGTTAAATCTTACGATTCTGCTGGTAATCTCTTTGCAACCGATGGCTCACGGACCCCGGCGACGGTCTGACGGTGAGCCAGTAGCAATATACGCAACCCGAGACTTTTTCAACGAACAGGAGGCACAAAGTAATGATTCGGAGTTTACTTGTCTTCGCCGGCTTAATGGTTTTCGCATCGATGATCGCAAACGGCCAGATGGTCTCCAACAGCGCAATTCAAAACGATCCGGCGAAGGAGGCGCTCTGCGCGAAAAGAACCAATGTGAAGCCGGTTCCGTTCCTGATCGATCAGAACTATGTGAATAGCGCCAGAGCCGCCCATCCGGACACCACGTTCATCGCCGACGACGGCATTATTCCCGAACTGATTGAGTGCCGCGTGAACGAGCAGTCGGGAGTGTTTGAGATGGACTCGCTGGGTTACGAGCAATATTCGTACTGGCATCTGGTTCGCCCCGAGCCGTTCGCGCCGGGCAACCTATCGACGGCTTGGCAGGTACAGGCAGACGATGTGTGTCTTAAGACGGCTCGCGAGAAACTGAATCGAGAGGGATTCGATCATAGTTTCGGTAACACGACTGACGTCAATGTGATCACGCTGAATGTGTCGCCGTGGTATCGGCCCGGCGTGAAGGTTGCCGGAAGGAAGGCGGAACGCTACGACATCGCGGTGGTGGGCGAGTTGTTCTACAAGTCCTCTGGACCCGACCTGACTGCCTTCCGCGCCGCTTGCCTGCTTTCGCCGGCGCTGGAAGTGAAAGCGGTTCAGGCGAGCGAGGAGAGCGCTGGCCGGGAGCTCAAGATGGAGACGCGCTTTGAAGCTCCTTTCCGGAAGTAAGAGCTGGCAGGTGGCGCCGGTCTCTAACAACAATGTGGGTGCCCCCGGTCCCTCGCTTTTGGGGACCGGGGAGGGTGGCCTCACTTTTCCTGTCCAGGCAGGTGGCCCGCTCATCAGCCCCGAAGAGACACCCTGAGCCATGAGAAGCCGTGCCCCGTTCATCGCAGTCTTATCGCGATGAGCGGGTCTTGAGGTCAGATCGTGGGCGGGTGGCGCTGATCCCCATGGTGTTCAATGACAGAAAACTGGGCACCCCTGAGCCTGTCGAAGGATCCGGATTTTCGGACCTGGGAGTACGCTGGACGCGCAGTCCTCAGGCGGAGGTCAACTGGCTGAAGATCTCGGGAAGGTTGACGTACAAAGGCGTTCCCTTGACCTCCAGCCGCGAGGCTTCGGCCCAGTCCGCGCCAGAGCATGTGCGGCCGGTGCGCGTCTTGGGATCGATGATCCAAACCGTCTCCACGCCCATTGCGCGGTAGTCCTGAGCGCGCTCCTGCGTGTCGGAGTAGCTGTCGTCGGGAGAAAGGATTTCGATGACCAGCAGCGGCGGCTCAAAGATCACATCAGGCTGGGCGCCGAGCGTAAGCAGAGTTACATCTGGAATCCGGACGCGCGTCGGTGACACCTGGACGCGCTGTTCGGTAACGACCTGGACTCCCCATTCCTGCTCATGGTTTCCAAACCAGCGAGCCAGCAATGCCTGTACCCGCGCGTACTCGTACTTGCCCACGTTGCGCTCCCTGATCTCTCCATCCACATACTCGCGGTCCGGCCTGTAGTTCATGCCGAGGTATTCATCCAGCGGGATTTGCGAGACCGTAGCCATACTCCAAAGCGTAGCATGATTTTCATTCCAGCATGAACACGATTGCACCAGGTTGAAGAAGCGGGTGGCTCAAAGCCTGCACTGAGCTTGTCGAAGTGTCCGGATTTTCGGACCGGGGAATCCACGAACCCCACCCGGCGTGTCTTCTGATCCCTGACCCCTGATCTCTGGTCCCTGACGGAAGGCGCTTGCAGATAATTATGTCCACATGGCACACAATCATACTGGAGGGAGAGAATGTTCAACTGGAATCTCAGCGCCGCAGTAACTCAAATGCAAACAAAGGTGGCGAGAATTGTTACCAGAAAAATAATCCCCCACCCCCCTTTTTTATTTTCAAAACCTTGCAGATTAATTCACCCCGGGAACAGAATCCTGGCCGGAAAAATGCAGAATCCCCGCGTCATCGCTGGGCAAAAGCTGGTTTCAGGCCAAGCCTCGAATGTGCGCAAAAACGCAATACTTTTCCCGCATGATGAGAAGTGGCCCTTCAAAAGCCCTGCGAATTTCGCCGAAAACAGCCATTTCTTGCCCCCCAAAGGGGCGATTTTCGCCCAACAATGCGCTTTTTTGACAGGAAATTCGAGGAATCAAATTGCGAGGAGCATACAGTTTTTCTTCGCCCTGCCTGTCGCGCAAAGCTGGGAATCCACAAACCTCATGGTTGACAATAGCCTCATGGAATCCATGCGCATCGACAAATGGCTCTGGGCGGCGCGCTTCTTCAAGACGCGGGCGCTGGCCTCCAAGGCCTGCGATCTGGGCCGCATCCTGTCGAACGGCATCGCCGCCAAGCCCTCCCGCGAGGTCCATGCCGGCGACAAGCTCGAAGTCAGAAACGAAGGCGGCATCTTTCAAATCGATGTCCTCGCCCTCAGCCAGATGCGCGGCCCCGCGGCCGTGGCGCAGACGCTCTACCGCGAAACCGAGGCCAGCATCGCCGCGCGCCTCCAGGCAACCGCCGAGCGCAAGGCGATGCAGCAGTTTGCGCCCTTGCCCGAGCATCGCCCCTCCAAGCGCGACCGCCGTCGCATCATCCAGTTCCGCGGCGGAGCCTGACCGCTATTCCGCCGCCCATTCGGTCATCGCGAGGGCAAGCAGCAGCACCCGCTTCAATCCCAGTTCGCGGTCCTTGGCCGAGTACCACTCAGCCTGCGTGTGCGCGCCGCCGCCCTCGCCGCCCGCGCCCACCGACAACGCCGGTATTCCCAGCGAGAGCGGGATGTTGGCGTCGGTCGAGCCCAGCCGCTGCTCAGTGCGCAGGCCCAGATGCCGGTCCACGGCGTGCAAAGTTTCCAGCAGAGCCGAGTCGGCGGGCAGTTGCCCGGCAGGCCGGTCGCCTATCAACTCAATCGCAAACCCAAGCGCGCCCCGCCCATCGTGGCCAGCGGATTTCGCCCGCGCGTTCCCCTGATCCACGGCATCCTCGACGGCCCGATGCAGCGCGACCTCCAGCCGCACAAGCTGCTCCGGCGCGGTCGAGCGGAAATCGATCGTGGCCCGCGCGCTTTCGGGAATGGAATTCACGCTCGTGCCCCCGCCGATCGTCCCTAAGTTCAACGTAGTCCTCGGCGCCCGAGGCAGTTCGGTCTGTGCAAGCACAGCCAGCGCCGAGGCCAGCGCGGAAATCGGGTTGGGTGTTCCCGCATCCACAAAGCTGTGTCCGCCGGGTCCGCTGATCGTGGCCCGGTAGCGGCGGCTGCCCAGAGCCTGAGTCACCGCCGTGTCCGCGCCCGCTCCATCCAGCACGATGTGCGCCGCGATGCGCTCGGCCAGCGCGCTCTGGTAGAGCTGGCGCATGCCGCGCAGATCGCCTTCGCCCTCCTCGCCCACATTGCCAACAAAAACCAGCGGCGCGGCCAACTCCACTTTTGCCCCAACCAGAGCATGAGCGATGGCCAACATTCCCACCACGCCAGCGCCGTTGTCGCAGGCGCCGGGAGCTTCCAGCCGGTCGCCCTCCACCACCGGATGCAGTGGCGTCCGGGCCGGAAAGACCGTATCCAGATGCGCCGAAAGCACCACCACTGGCCCCGTGCTCTGCTGCGGCAGCCCGGCCGCCGGTAGCCAGCCAAAGACATTCCCCACTACGTCGGTCTCTACCCGGCTGAGTCCGGCCTCGCCAAAGCGCGCCGCCATCCAGTTCGACCGCGCCTGCTCGCCAAACGGCGGCGCGGGAATCGCGACCAACTCCGCCTGCCAGTCCATGATCGTCTTGGGATTGCCATGCAGCCAGGCAAAGGCCGCGTGAACCGTCCGCCGCTCAGCCAGCGCCGTCACCCGTGAAAACGCCGAGTTGGAAGAAAAGGAAGCCATGCCAATGGCTTCAGGGTAGCAGGGACGGTCTGCAAGTGGACGGAGCGCGGAGCCTGCAAAGCGCTGCTCAGACGCTCATAAGCGGGCCATCCATTGGTTCGTCGTACTCCACCGAATGAAGAAACAGCCCTCGCGCCGGAGCGGTCGGTCCGGCCGCGGCCCGGCTACGGGCGGCGAGAATCCCTGGAATCCCGTCGGCTCTGAGCCGTCCCCGCCCCACATCCAGCATTGTTCCCACCAGATTGCGCACCATGTGGTGCAAAAAACCGCTGCCCCGGACGCGGTAAATCAGCAAAGCCCCATCTTCGCTCTCCCGCTCTTCCCAAGCCGAGGAGAAGATCCGGCGTACAGTCGGCGCAGGCGGTTCACTCTGAAAGCCCTCTCTTGGCAGCGGTCTCAGCTCCGGCTCCGCATTTGTATCGACGCCGCGGCATCCCAACTCCGGATCGGTAGCCGCAAAACTCAGAAAATCGTGCTCGCCCTCAAAAAGCCGGGCCGCCCTTTGCATCGCGCCAACGTCCATCGGCCACGAGCAGGCATAAACGTAGCGCGCCAAAACCGGCGGACAAATCTCACTGCGAAAGACCCGGTACTCATAGCTCTTGGCCACAGCCGAGTGCCGCGCATGGAACGTACTTCCCACCCTTCTCGTCTCCAGAATCCGAATCGCCGCAGGCAGAATGCGGTTCAGGGCGCGTTGCAGGTTC
>JBEKPI010000135.1:0-10685 GCA_049520855.1 Occallatibacter sp. | reverse complement strand
GCTCCCGAATCCGGCTTCGCCGCAGGAGCAGTTTCTCCACCAGCGCCTCCATCTCGCTCAGGTCGCCGCCGTACCACTCCGGCGGAACCTCGCTGGCCGCCGCCCACACGGTCTCGGCCGCCATCGTCTCCAGCCGCGTCAGCCAGGGCTCAAACGAATCCCATCCCGCGATCTCCCGGTAGACATCGTTGCGGTAGTAGACCCCCCGCAGCGGAATGTCCTCGAACTTCCACTCTCCGGCGTGAAAGCAATAGCCGTAGTCGATGAAGACCGCCCGGTAGCGCTTTTCCCGCTGCCGGCGCGCAAACACCGCCTGCCTGCCATTCGCATTGCCGGTCCACTTGTCCAGCGCCAGAATCCCCGCGAACTCGCCCAGGTTCCTCACCTCGGCCATCTGCTCCTCGGGCAGGTAATCCACCACCTGCCCCGGCATCAGCCCGCCCACAAACCGCGATCCGAATTGCAACCCCGCCGAGCAGCGAACCCGTGTCCGCCCCAGGTCGATCTCCAGTTCCGGCGTATTCTCCACCAGCCAGCTCGAAACCTCCACCAGCTCCGCCTCCGGCGCCGTCAGGCCGGCCGCGGCCGCAATCCTTGAGGCCAGGAACTCGTTGGCCAGCACCCGCCTATGCTGCGGGTTGTTCTGGAACTTCACCACATACACGTTTCCGTCCGCGCCCAGCATCAACTGGCCCTGCGCCCCGCCCCGCATCCGCCGGATATGCTGCACCGCCAGTACCGCCAAGCCCGGTCCCCCGCTCGTCCAGAGCCTCAATCGAATTCTAAGCGCTTAGACCCAAACACAGTTGTCAGTGAACAGTGGTCAGTGATCAGTTACCCGCGCCAAGCTTCAATCATCGACCCGAATTCCAACCACAAGCCCACGATCCGGTGCGCCAATCTCCGAATCCGCCGAATCATCCCTCTGTTCACTCCTTCACTTCTTCACTTTTTCACTTCTTCACTCCGTTCACTGTCCACTGCCTCTCCCCGCCAGCTCCGCCCGCGCCGCCAACCCGATCGCCATCGCCATCACCCGGTCGTCATGCGTCCCCGGCCGAGCCCCGCTCCCACCGTCCGGCCTACGCACAAAGCTCCGGCACTCGCCCAAAAGCCGCCGGCTCTGAAAGCACTCCGGCCGCTCCACCAGCCCCGCATCCAGCCGCCCCAGCGCCGCCGGCCGGCTCATTGACGTGGTCAGCCAGCCCGCCTGCCCACCCTGCCGGTAAATTCGCCCGTATCCGCAGACGCTCTCCATCAGCGCCAGCACTCCGCTGCCGTGGTTGTTCCTCTCCACCACCAGCCACGCCTGGTTGTACTCGCCTGCCAGCGCCGTCGCCAGCCGCGCCAGCTCCAGCCCGCCCACATGCCCGGCAAACTCCGCGCACTGCAACCCCGTCTCCATCTCCAGCACCTGGGCCGCCGAGTAGTCGCCCTCGCTCCCGCCCCCGGCCGGGTCCACCGCCACAAGGTACTGCTTGCCCTTGAGCGGCGGCAGCCATATCTCCAGCTCCCCGTTGCGCCGCAGCTCCACCGGCGGCGTCATCGTAGCCAGTCGCGCCTCGATCGCGGAGAGCTCAAAAACAGATTCCCCGCTGGCCAGAAAGCAGCTCTCCGGATCTTCCGCATACTCCTGCCGCGCCAGTCCGCGAAAATCCGCCCGAATCCGCCGCCGAAATCCGATCTGTTCCAGATTCAGCCTGTGCCTGACCGTCAACTCCCGCTCTTCCCCCGTCAGGCTCGCCTCATCCACCGCTTGCGCCCGGTAGCGCCGCTCCATCCACCAGGGAAAGAAGTGCCGCATCATCCCCGTCTCGCCGGCCTTCTGCCACTCCTCGTGAAAGCATCCGCCCACCCCATCCGGCGTCGACTCCAGAATCAACTCGGTACCAGGAGCCATTGCCGCCCGCAGCCCCGCCAGCGTCTCCGCCGGATCGCCCGGCCACCGCGCCAGCTCTGAGCAGTGCAGATTCTGCACCGTCAATCCCCTCCCCGCATTCCGTTCTCCCGCCGAAACCACCCGGTACTGCGCGTCAATCTCGGGAAACACGATCTGCCGCGCATTGGCCCGCGAGGTCCGCAGTGGACCTTCCCGCAGCTCCTTCGGCAGCCAATCCAGAAACCGGTGAACAATCTGGAATATCTCCTCGGCCGCCTCCTGCGTATGCGCGACCTGGAGCGTTAGCGTCCCCGGCCGGGTGATCGTCTTCAGAAAGAACCGCCCCGCGGCCCACGTCGTCATCCCCATCTGCCGCGCCTTGAGCACGATATTCCGCTCGCCCCGCCGCCGCTCGAAGGCCCGTTGCGCCGCATTCGCCCTCAGCGGCGCCGGCGAGCCCTCCCGCGTCCTCACCAGCAGCAACTGCTCGGCCAGCGCCATCCCCACAGTCCGCCCACGCAGCCTCGCCGGACGATGGTCCAATATCTTCCCAAACCGTTCCAGCTCCTCGCGATCCAGTCTCACCGGGGGCAGAAACCACTCTCCCACATCGGCTGTGGGTCTCTCATTTCTCCTCGCCAATTCACTGGATTCCATCCGTTCTGCCGCCCCCGGAATGTGCCAACTTGCCAACCCGTCATCCCGCGAAAGCTTGCCCTGAGCGTTGTCGAAGGCCGGGGCCAACTCGCCAAAACCGTTCCAAATCATCTTGAAACGCTCAAGAACTGCAACGCACCTGGGATATCCACTCAATTCCCACCGCACCAGTACTTCACCGCATACGCCGTCGAAGCCGTCAACGCCGCATTGGCTGTCAGCGTCACCGCCGTCGTCGATTCGCTCCAGGTCGCCGTCGTCACCCGTCCTACCCCGCTCTGCAGAACATCCACTATGCAGTTCGCCTGATTGGTGTGCGTATTGGGAAAGCTCAGCGTCGCCAGCGTCCCCGTCGTAGGGCTTGTCCCCGTGGTCAGCGTCACCGTCCCGCTCACCCCGTCGCACACATGGCTGGCCGCGCACGCAATCGCCGGGCTCGTCCCCGCCGCGGCGCCCGTCGCCAGCCCCATCGTTCCCGACCCGATCATGAACTTGCCCGACACAAACCCCGTCGCCGTCGTGTTCCCGCTCCCCGAAACTGTCAGCACCGCGGCCGGACTCGATCCGCCGCTTTCCACCAGCAATCCCCCCGTCCCGCTGTTGCTGGTGCCATTGATCACCACGGCATTCGCCCCAGCTCCGGCATTGAGGTTCGTGTTTCCGTTCTGGTAGTACACTTCCCGGTCCAGCGAATTCACCATGTCCGTCAGGCGAAGATAGTTGCTGGCGTCCTTCTTCAGCTTCCATTCGTTCGTTCCGCCGTAGCTATTGAACTCCAGCGCGCCCACTTGATCCGCGCCCGATCCCGGCTGCACCACCACGTCCTCTTCGGCCGCCGCGCCATTGGCAAACGTCGTCGCATTGCCCGTGAAGGTTGGCCCGCTCGCCAGCACCACGTTTCCCGAGCCTGTCGTCCCGGAGATCTGCGACGGAATAATCTGGCCGCTGCCGTTCCCGAGTGGAATCCCGGCCCATGTTCCCGGCGACCCGGCCGCCACGTTGACCCACCCCGCGACCCCGTTGGCCGCGGCGCCAGAATTCTGCTCGAAGTCCCCTTGCGACCATGCCAGCGAGGATGGCGCGCTCGCTGACTTCGTAGGCAACTGCATCTCCGGACCGAGAACCGGCGACGAGAAGGTCAGCGCCTGATTCGTATACGAGGCCCCCAGCACACTCGTAAGATTCACCAGAACAGCGCCCGAATTCGTCGCATCGATGGAGTTGATCGTCTTGCTTGTATCGGTCCCAATTGAGATTCGCTGCCCCGCCGATAAGTCCGTTGCGCTCGTGCAAGTCAGAACGCTGACGCCGACCGTGCCGCTGCACGTGGTCCCTCCCCCATTCGGCGTGCCCGTCGTCCCAGTCTGATAGACAACATCGAGTGCATACCGCTTGCCATTCGCCCCGCTCCAATAAGTCGGCGGAGCAAGGATCTGGCCCGCAAAAAGCGTGGTTGCATTCGGCAGCGCCGTAAAAGCCGAGTCCGAGTACAGAAAATCGGAGGCGTGTATGCCGTATTGCCATAACTGGTCGATATTGACATCGCCCAGGAGTTGAATCGGCCCATCGTCCGCAGAATAGCTCGTTCCGGCGCTGTTGTACGACGGCGCATAAGTGAGCGCCGGAATATATCCCAGATACCCGACCACGCTGCTCCTCTGAAGCGCCGGTATTCCCACCCAGGACTTTGTCGTATTGGAACCCTGGCCGCTCGGAAACATCCCATTCAAAATACTCAGGCTGATCGCCCCGTCGTTCGCGGGCGACAGGTCAAACGACGGAAAATTGAAGCCCACCGTACCAGGAGATGCCGGAGTCACCCAGGTATTCTCAAAATCCAGAAAATACTGCATCACATCCGCCGGGCAATCGTAGAACGTGAATGCGCCCAATCCCGGCGTGAGCGACGTATTGATCTCCACCTTGAGATTTCTCGACGTAAAGTGTGTGCCATACCCGGAGGAACACGCGCCGTTGTCCAGCATCACCGCGGCCCCGCTGGTTGCCGAACCATATGCGCTTCGGTTGTTGTCCACCGTTCCGTTGGCTATCCCAAAAGAGTCTGAACCGGATACCCTCCAATAGATTCCGGCAATCCCCGCGCCATCCGATCTCCAACCCTTGTCGAAGTCCACATTGATGCCGCCATCGGAAAAGTAGTAGCTGTATTCGGTAGCTCCCGAGACCTGAGAATTCAGAACATGAGTGCCGGTATCCACCTGTGAGCCAAAGTAGAAACCAACATTGAAAGTATTGGTTTGCGTACTCAACTCGTTCACGATCGTTACATTGCTAACTGACTCCTCATACCGGGAATTCGCGCCAAAAGCAACCACGACGCTTGCCGTCGTCGCCGTGCCGCTGTCGGTGAATGTGCCCAGAGTTGGTGGGAATGGCACGACGACCGTGAATGTACTGCTGTTGGCAGCGGCTACCTGAGCGATTGCCCTGTTCAGCGTCAAACCCGCTGCGGTACTCAGTCCTTCAATATCCACCCATTGGCCGGCGGAAAGACTGTTCGCGGCCGTGAATGTCACCTGATACGGCTGGGGAGCAGCGGATGGGGAACTCGGAGTGAGGAACGGCGTCGTGTTTGCCGCTGCGGTAAAGCCGGTGATTGTGTAGACAGTCCCCACCCCCGGACCATTCCATGCTAGTCTCGGCGGTCCATCCGCCCCGTTGATGCTCCCGATGACTCCTTCAATCTGGCAGCTATCGTATGCGTTGATCGTAGACGAAACGACATAGTTATGATCGCCCGGAAACTCAACCACCCCGCCGCGCGGAGCACCGCCGCTCTTCCAGCAAGCATTGAAGGCCGCCTGAATCGCTGCTGTATCGTCTGTCGAACCGTCTCCCTTCGCGCCAAAGGCGGGGTTCGTAACATCGTAGCGCGGCCCGATGCTGGCACTATTCGCCACCGACAATGTACTCGTTGTGCTCACAGGTCCGGTGAATGCCGCTCCTGTGAGCGCCGCTCCGCCCAAATTCGCCAGCGCGCCGGAGGCCGTCGAAGATCCGGTCCCGCCCGAGCTGACCGAAACCGCGCTTGTCCCCGACAATGTGGTCCCCGTGCCGCTGTAATAGGCAATCTGCCCGCTCGCCCCCGAGTTCACTGTGCCGTTGGTGCTGCCTGTGCCGCAGGCCGCGCCCGTATTGGTGATGAATCCCGAGTTGTCGATTTGCATGCAGTTATGGCCGCTGCTCGCCGCAAGCCCCGGAAACTTGATCGCGTTGGCCCCGGTAAAGCTCGCGTATAAGCTGCTGCTGTTGCCGCCGTAGATGTCAAATCCCGTCCCCGACCCCGATTCGTAGTTCACGCGCACAACACCGGAAGAATTGGAGGCGTCGATATAGGTGTCCCCGCTATTCGTGCTTTGGTAGGCCTTGATGCTATCGAGTCCGCCGATGGCCGAGTTGAGCGCCCAGTTATTGCTCGCGTCTTTCTCCATGTACCACTGGCTGTTTCCGTTCCAGTCCTTGTAGATGAAAGATTCCTTCTGGCTCGTTGTCAATCCCGCCCACAAGGTCGCGTCAATCTCCGCATCCGCCTGGTTCTTCACCGTCGGCGTGCCGGTCAGGGTTGTAACTCCGCCCACTTGCAACGTGCCGTTGAACTGCGCGTTCCCGGTGTTGCCGATCGTGGCCACCGTGGTCTCGCTCGCTCCGCCCGACCCGATCACCACGCCGCCGGTTCCCGCGTTGTTCGATCCATTCAGCACAACCGCGCCTGTCCCGGCCGCGTTGATGACCGTTTGGTTGTTGCTGCTCGACTGCCCATTGTTATACTGTCCGACCGAGATGCGATACACATTGTTCAGCTCATCCAAAATCTGATAGAACTGCTCGCCGGCCGTCGCGTCGCTCAGGCCCATCGTCCAACGGTAGCCATAATCCGTCTGATAGCGGTTCAGCAGTCCGCGCTCGTTTCCCGTCCCGATTCCCAGCCGAAAGTGGTTCGTTACCGTTGCGTCTTTCTGGCTCCCGTACCAATCCCCATTCAAGCCGTTGAAACTGCGATGAAACGTATCCAGAAAGCTGTTCCGCGTTCCGTTGTCCGTCAACGCTCCGGTAAACATCGTTCCGCCGGTCATCCAGTTGTTATACGAACTGCCCGCATCCGCCACGACCTGGTTAGTCGAGTTTTCATTGCGCAACCCAACCACCGTGTTGTTCTGCGCGTTCGCCCCCAGATGCAATGCCGTCGAGCATCCCTCCACGTCTCCGCCGGTGAACGTGTTTCCATCCCCCTGCTGCAAGTTGATTCCATAAGTACCGCTGATCGGGCTTCCCCCACTCGTCGGGCAGTCGATGTGCAATCGCACAAACGTGCTCGCGTTCATCCAGTCGGTCGTGGCCGGATTCGATATCTGGTGCCCGATCGCGTTCACTGCCATCTGGAATCCATTAAAGGCGTTGTCGAAGAACGTTCCCCCTGTGTAGTTGCCGGTCCCATCCAGCGTCATGCCTGTCTGGGTCGAGTTACCCAGAAAATACAGGCTCTCCAGATCCATCTCCTGCGTACGGTAAGCGATGAGCCCCTGCGCTGCCGCGCTGATTGAAGCCGTGGTGTTGATCACCACGTTGTCCAGGTGAAAGCCCATCGTATCCGCTGCGTAGGTCGGATCTCCCACCTGTACCATCGCCTCGGTCCCGGAGTACAGAAACACCGTGCCGCCCTGGCTCCCGCTCGCGGCGCTTGCTCCGCGCAATGCGCACCCGCGCAGTGTCACATTCCTCGTTCCCGCCGTCACAATCAACTGGTTCCCCGTCGAAATCGTCGCGCAAGGCAGCAGCACCGTCGCATTCGCCGTCGAAATCGTCAGGTTCGATCCCATCGACAGTGTTCCCGTGAAATTCCGCGCATCGCACGTTCCGCCATAAACAGCGCTCATCGCGCCCAGGCACGCCTGTAACTTCGCCCCGAAGTCTGCGCCAGGGAACTGATTCACCTCGTATGCGCTTCCCACCGGGTTATTCGTCACCAGCGCCGCGTATGTTCCTCCGCCGGGCAATCTTCCGCCGCCCCCGGCCAGTTGCGTTCCATAGCTCTCCGAGCCTACCGCGTTCCATACCGTGTACCCGCCATTGCCCTTCAGCAGATTACCGCCATAGAACGTCATATTCTGCCCGGAGATCAGATTCACCGGCGCGGATGTATCCCATGTTCCCGCCACGTTCACGCTCGCCGTCGTCGTTCCCGAACAGCCCACTCCGCCCTGCGTCACCGTGATGGCGCCGATCGTCCCGCCGCTCGTCACGTTGGCCGTAGCCTGCGCCATGCAGCTTCCGCTGAAGGCCAAAGGAACCTGCGTCCCATACGGATCGAATCCCAGTCCCGCTTGCGAACCCACGGTCACTGCGGTCACCGCCCCGCCGGATGCCGTCACCGTCAGCGCCGGCTGCACTGCGTCCCACGCCGGCAGCACCACCGAATTCCGCACCGTCCAGCCCTGTTGCGCTCCCGCAAAGTCCAGCACCAGCCCGGTCGGAGGCTCGCCCGTCGCGGCCGAGTTTCCCGCCAGCGCCACCACGTTATCCATCACATTGTTCGAGCCTGCCGCTGCCGTAAACCCGTGCGTCGCCTGGATCGTGATGTTCTGCCACCGGTTCGAGTCCGCATTCAGTCCTGCCGGTGTCGTTCCAAACAGAGCGGGGATAGCGATGCCTGTATTCAGCCCGCGAATATCGATATTCCTAAACTCGCTCCACTGCGGCCACTGTCCCAGATACAGCCCGCAGGTGTGCGTCGAGTGCGCCCCTGGATACAGCGCAGACATCGGATCCACGCCCGTCGCCGCAATCTCCAGGTTCTCGATCTCCGCCACCTTCAGGCCATTTCCCCCCGCTCCGGTCGTCGCCGGCATTGCAATTGCGCAATTGCCCACCGCCCACGCCGCTCCCGTTCCCGCTGTCCCGGTCAGGCCATTCCCGCCCGGCGAAAAAATCGAGTTGCTCTCCAGCGGCCGGTTCACCGCGCAGCCTCCCGCCGGAGCAAGTCCTTCCGCCGCCGAACAGGAAACATCCTGGCTCTGATCGACATAAATCGTCAGATCGTGTATCCGCGTGTAAGACAGCAGGTTCATGCTGTCGGTCATCGTCAGCAGCACATCCTGGCCGGGAAAACCCACCAGCGCCGACACCTGCTTGCCCATCCCGCCAATCGACTCCCCATGCCACACCAGCGTCTGCGTCTTGCATCTCCCCTGCGGAATCGTCAACGCGACTCCGTGCGTCTGCGCGTATGTCAGCGCAGCCTGCAGCGCGTTCGTATCGTCCGTGCTCCCATCGCACACCGCGCCGAACTCCTTCACGCTGCGCTCAAACTGCTGCGAACTGCCCTGCCGCAAATCCGTCACATACACGCCGTTCGGATTGTTAAACCCATCCGTCCCCGCATAAGTCGGCGGAATCTCCATCGCTCCATTCGTCCCCGCCGCGTTCATCGCCGCTTGCAGCGTCGTCTGCGAACTGCCCGCCACCGGCGACTCCACTCCGTTCACGGCCGGCGTTGCCAACGCTCCCGTCATGCTCCCGCCCGCCAGTGGCACCGCCAGCGCGAAGTTCTCATCCACATAGTGCTTGTCGGCCGCCTGCAAAGGCTGCGCCGGATCGCAGCACAAAGTCAGCGGTCCCGTCATCGTCCCCCCCGATGCCGTCAGCAGGCTTCCCGCTAACCCCGTGATCGCCTCATCCACATACGCCTTGCTCACCGCCTGCACGGCCTGCGCCGCCGGCATCAGTTGCGCCTGCACCTGGGCCAGAGTCGCCTCCGCCCCCGCCGGCACCACCCAGTACTGGGTGTTCGTCGAGCCGTCGCTCATGTAGTAGACCGCCGTGTAGTACTGCCCTGCCGGCGTCGCCCCCAGGTTCGGGGCCAGATTCACGCTCAAAAATCCATCCGGCGCAATCGCTGCCGTCGTGCTGTCGGCCGCCACCAGTTGGCCGCTCGCCGTCGTAAACGATGGCCAGCTCAACACCAGCGTCCCTGTCCCCGGCTGGCCGTTCGCCAGATACACTGTCCCCTGAACCGTCGTCGTGCTGACCGACTGCGCCTGAGCTTCAATGCCCAAGCCCATCAGGCCCATCGTTAGCCAGAACAGTCCCATCCGTCTGCCGGCGCGCAACCATTCGTGATTCATGAGCTTCATCCGTCTCTCTTCTTTCTTCGTGGGATGACCGCAAAGAGGCCGCCTGCCCTCTCTGCCGCCATCCCCGCAAAGTCTTGTCCTCAGGCCCACCCGCCTGCCGTCTCAACAACTCCCGCGCAACTCTCCGCCTCTTCTTCGCTCAAATCGCCCTTCCACTCTGGCTCCTTGCCCAGTTCCTCTGCCAGGCTGTAAAAGTGCTGCACCATCGCTTCGTCCTCGCAATCGATCTGCCCTTCCGCCAGCGCAAACAGCAGCTTTGCGCTCGTGGCGTTGCCTCTGATCAGATTTTCGTAGAGTGACTTCGCAATTGCCTCGCTGTTCTCTTCCAGCTTCTTGTCCGCAGCCGCCTTCAACTTCGCTGATCCGCGGCTGACCGTCTTTTGCTGGGCCCCTGTTCCGCGCGGTCCGCCTGCAACCGCCTGCCTCGTTCTTGCCAACACCATCTCTCCGCCAATCCCGTCCCACCATTCCACGGCCTTGCAGGTCTCTCCGTAGAAAGAGAGAAAAGGCAATTCCCCGCGGGAACCGCCCCTCCATCTGCCGAATCGGTTGTTCGGGCGCCGCGATTCGTATTGATCCGGCCCAAATACAATGAGATCCCGTGCCCCATCCATTCGCTTTTTTCCGGCGAATGGGTGGGAAACATTGAACCATGGATGGGCCGGATCAAAAAGCGGCTTCTCCTCCTCAGGGGAAGCCCTCTTGCGCAGCCCCTCGCTGCTCCATCTCAACTCGAAGATTCCTCTGAGGTCTCCATCCCGCACAGGCCATCTCGCCTCAAGCCGCTTCCGTCATTTCCTGCGGCACATCGCAAAGGTCAAAACGTCCATTCGCGCTCTGAAGATGCTCTCGGTCTCTCCCCATGCCTGCGAACCCGTAAAAGTAGTCCGAATGAATTTGGAAATCCTCTTCCGATTTCCGCTCTTGTTGTATTCCTGTTTGAATGTTCTTAGCTTAACCAATCTCCCCGGAATTCCATGCAATCAAATAAACATTCG
>JBEKPI010000134.1:0-11010 GCA_049520855.1 Occallatibacter sp. | reverse complement strand
TCTTTCAGACCTACTTGTGGAAGGTGGTCGAGGCGAGCGCCAAGCTGGCGACAGGCGATCCGGCCGCGGAGGCCACAGAGGTGGGCCCAATCATTCGGCTCGCCGATGCAGAGCGCATAGAGTCGTGGATAAAGGAAGCCGTCGAGGGCGGCGCCAAGCTGGTGGCCGGTGGCGAGCGCCACGGCTCCGTGGTGACGCCGGCCATCCTGACCGGCACCAAGCCGGGGATGAAGTTACGTGACGAAGAGGCCTTCGGTCCGGTGGTGGCCATCGAGCCTTACGACGACTTCGAGCAGGCGCTGGCCGATGTGAACCATTCGAAGTACGGCCTGCAAGCCGGCCTGCTCACGCGCGATGCCGGCCGCATCCTGACCGCCTATCGCGAGCTCGAAGTTGGCGCTTTGATCGTGGGAGACACGCCAAGCTGGCGCCTGGACCCCATGCCCTTCGGCGGCGTCAAAGACTCTGGCCTGGGGCGAGAAGGCATCCGCTCAGCCATCGAAGAGATGACCGAGCCGCGCATGCTTGTCATCGCGGGGCTATAGCCGGATACGGATCAAAGCGAACGATCAGTCGCGCCCTGCGATGATGGATGACACTCCATCGCGGCGACGAGTGCTTCTATGCCTTCTTGGCCTTTTGCGCAGCCCAACGCTTGCGCTGGGCATCGGCAATCCGCTGGCGCGCCTCGGGGCTCAACGAGCGGCGCTTCTTCGTCTTAGCAACCTTGGGGGCTTTGGCTGCCTTCGCGGTTGGCGCGGCCTTGGCAGCTTTCTTGGCCTTCTTGGTTTTGCGCTCAGTTAGTTTGGCGGCGATTTTGCCGGTGGCGGCCAGCAGGGAGCGAACCTGCGTGAGCTTTGCAATCTCTGCGTCGATTTGGGCAAGAATGGAGTCAATAGCCATAAGTCAAGGATAACTCACAAACCCCGTCTTGCACAGCCTGACGGATCGTTGTCGCCGGAGTACCACCATTAGCCGGCGCGCCTCCAGGCATAGAGCGGAAAGCGGTTGGCCAGCTCAGCTACTTCGGCGCGAATCTTTTCCAAGGCCGCGTCGTCGCCGCGCTGCTCCAGGGCTTTTGTGATCCAGACTGCAATTTGCAGCATCTCCGGCTCCTTCATGCCGCGGGTAGTCAAGGCGGGAGTGCCGATGCGAATGCCCGAGGCCTTGAGCGGCGGATTGGCGTCGTAAGGGATTGTATTCTTGTTGACCGTGATGCCGGCCTTGCCCAGCGCCAGTTCGGCCTCGGAGCCGAGGATGCCTTTCTCGAAGACGTCGACTAACATCAAGTGGTTATCGGTGCCGCCGGAGACGATGCGGAAGCCAGCCTCCTTGAGAGCCGCCGCCAGTGCCTTCGCGTTAGCAACAATTTGCGCAGAGTAGGTTTTGAACTCCGGCCGCAGCGCCTCGCCGAACGCAACCGCCTTGGCGGCCACGATGTGCATCAGCGGACCGCCCTGCTGGCCGGGGAAGACCGCCTTGTCCACGGCCGCGGCCAGCGCCTGCCCGCAGAGAATCAGACCCGCGCGGGGACCGCGCAGAGTCTTGTGCGTGGTGGTGGTAGTGATGTGCGCGTGGGGTACGGGCGAGGGATGCACTCCACCCGCCACAAGTCCGGCGATGTGCGCCATGTCGAAGATATATACCGCTCCCACCTTGTCGGCGATTTGCCTCATGCGGGCAAAGTCCCAGAAGCGCGGGTAGGCGCTGCCGCCGCCGATGATGGCCTTGGGCTTTTCGCGCTCGGCGATGGCCTCCAACTCGTCGTAATCGATCGTCTCGGTATCGCGCCGCACGGTGTAGAAGGTGGGCCGATAGAGCTTGCCGGAAAAGCTGAGCTTGTGCCCGTGGGTCAGGTGGCCGCCGTGCGCCAGATCGAGGCCCAAAATGGTGTCGCCCGCCTGCAAGACTGCCGCGTAGGCCGAGGCGTTGGCCTGTGAGCCGGAGTGCGGCTGCACGTTGACATGTTCGCCGCCGAAGAGCTGCTTGGCGCGGTCGCGCGCCAGATTCTCAACCACGTCGGCAAACTCGCAGCCGCCGTAGTAGCGCCTTCCGGGGTAACCCTCGGCATACTTGTTGGTGAAGATCGAGCCGGCGGCCTCCAAAACGGCTTCGGAGACAAAGTTTTCGCTGGCGATCATCTCTAGGCCCTCGTGCTGGCGGAGGGTCTCCTGGTCGAGGGCGGCTGCTACATCGGGGTCGGCTTGGGCAAGGGTCAGAGAGATGCGGTCGGTCATACAAGAATTCTAGCGCCTTTGCCGGCGGCTTTGACAGGCGGAAGGAATCGGCTGGCTTCATGGCTGGGACGCGGATGCGGGCATCTGTCGATCTTCGCGGCGCCCGTTGATGCTGTTCAGCTTTGGAGGGCCGGAACCTGCTATCGTGCTTGATAATTGACTAAGGCCGCTATGAGAAGCCACTACAACCAAGTCGCCCTAACAATGATCTTTGGGGCTGTGCTGCTACCGGTTTGTGCGCAGACGGCAGGCATCGACGCGGCTCTGCTTGCCAAGGCCAAAAGCGGCGATGCGGCTTCGCAGGTGCTGGTGGGCGAGAGCTATGCTTCTGGAAGCGGCGTTGAGCGGGACTTGAATCTGGCCGCAGAGTGGTACAGAAGAGCGGCCGACAAGGGCAATGTGGGCGGCGAGATGCACCTGGCTGCGCTCTATCGCGACGGAGGGAAGGGCTTCGCTCGCGACATGTCGCTGGCGGCGGCTTGGTATCGCAAGGCGGCCGATCAGGGAGACGCGAGCGCGCAGGGTACTCTCGGCGTGCTGTACTCTATCGGGCAAGGCGTTCCCCAGAGCTATGTGGAGGCTTACTACTGGCTCGATTTGGCGGCGGCAGTAAAAGGATCGGACCAGGAGAAGTACGCCGCCAACCGGCAGATGGTCGGCATCCACATCACGACCGACGAGCTGGAAGAGGTGCGGGAGCGGGTGGCTAAATGGCTGGCCGCGCATCCGCGCTAGAGCATTTTCGATTCACATCTTGACATCAGGGCAGCATGGAAGGTGGCTTTTTCTTGAGGGAAAAGCCACTTGGCTGCATGGTTTCTGTAAACAGCAGAATCGAAAATGCTGTAACACATTCGGTGTGGACATTCATGGGCTCAGTATCTGCTCCGCGACGGCAATCACGTGGCCGGTTTTGCGGTCAGTGAGAAAGACAACCAGCCTGAGCGGGCCGTCAGTCTTGTCCGATCTGGAAGAAATCGCGCCAGCGAGCCGGAGCGGTCTTCCGTCGGCAGCCTTCGAGCCAAACTCCTTGATGACCCGCACAACGGCGACATGATGCAGGGTGCGGCCGGCGTTTTCTCCGTGGGCGACCTCAGAGCGAGTAGCGTTCTGTGCCAGGACTGCGACGAGTGTCGCGCTGGCGAGGGCGTCGCCGCGCACCGAAAAGCTGACGGAGCCGTCCCCCCAGTGCGCATCCTCGATGGCAATCTTCGGTTTCTGTGTTGCGGCGGCGTGAGCTACGGCTATGCTGAGCTTGGAGGAGTCGTTGCCCACGAACTGCTCTGCGCCATCAACCACCATTTGAGGCGTATAGCTGGAAGTGAGTCCAAAATGGGCCTCGTATTGCTGTTGCCGTACAGTCATCGCATCTAGCGAGAAGGGATCGCGCCAACCAAGATGGTTCCAGTACGTGACGTGCTCGCTCAGTACAATCGCCTGTGCGCCGGGAACGAACTGCGAAGCGTCCAACTGCGCCAGCAGCGCGTCGGCGGGGGGACAGTCGGAACAACCCTCCGAGGTGAACAGCTCAACGAGGACGGGCTGGCTGAGAGTGGATGAGGGGGCTTGAATAGGGCTCTGCGATGACTGGCCAGACGCGAAGAGGGCTAACGCAGTTACCGATACGCCGATCGGCAACACCAGGCGCGCACAGTTAACTGGGATGCGAGTTGGGGAAGCCATAGGTATGTTGGATGGCCGAAGCGGCAGACGGGTTACAAATATCCGCAAGCGGGGGTTGGGCAGCCGGGCTTCTCCGCTATCCTATCGTGGATGCGACTCCCTCGGGTAAAGCTGGCCTTGCTATGCGCGACCTATCTTGCTTGTGCAATTGCGGCGTGGAGCGCCCCAGCTCATAAGCAGGCCGCTGCCGTCACCGTAACACCGGCGGTGGTTGAGGCTGGCTCGCCGGAGTTGATCCGCGTGGAAGCGGCGGACGCGGCGGGCATTGACGGCGAGTGGATGGGGCGAAAGCTGGAGTTCTTTCGCGGACGCGATGATCGCAGGTGGTTTGCGCTAACCGGAGTCGATGTGGAAGGTGCCGAGGGCCCCTCTACTGTGCGGATTAGTGTGCGGCTTGCCGAAGGCGGTGTGCTCGACCTGAGCCGCTCGGTCGAGATTCATCCCGCGCACTACCTCACCAGTTCCCTGACCGTGGCGCCGAAGTTCGTCGAGCCGGGCCCAGGGGAGCTCAAGCAGATCGAAGCAGACCGGCATCTCAAGGAAAAGGTCTTTGGGGTGAGCGCTCCCGAGCCTCTGTGGACAGGCAACTTTCGCGCGCCGGTGACTGCACAGCCGACCGACAGCTTCGGTACGCGCCGCCTCTTCAACGGCAAATTGTCCAGCATTCACAAGGGGATGGACTTTCGCGCCAAGACAGGAACGCCGGTGCGGGCCGGGAATAGCGGAGTGGTTGTGCTGGCCCGGGAGCTCTACTACGAAGGAAATTGCGTGGTGATCGACCACGGACTGGGGTTGTTCACGGTGTCGATCCACCTGAGCCGGATCGACGTGAAGGAGGGCCAGCGCGTGGCTACGGGCGAACGGCTGGGCTTGAGCGGCGCGACCGGCCGCGTCACCGGGCCGCATCTGCACTGGGCTGTCCGCTGGCAGGGGGCGTATTTGGACCCTGCCAAGCTGCTGCGGCTGGACCTTAACGGAGTGCGTTAGCGTGAGACGGTTTCCTCATCCGGCTTCGCCAAATGGATGACTGACGGTTCGGCGGAAGCCGCGTTTCGGCCAGCTGCCTTCTCGTCGCGCAGCGCTTTGAAGGCCCGGTAGACGAACCAGCCCATGTACCAGCCGTCGATGAACTTGTATGGCGTTTCGCCGGTGGTGTAGTGACCGCAAGGCAGGACGCGCGGCTCGAAGTTGAGGCCGATGCGGCGGAAGGCCTCGACCACCTGCAGAGAGTACTCCCTGGGGAAGGTCAGGTCGTAGTCGGCGTAGACCATCAGGACTTTCTTGCTGGGTCCGCAAACCTCTGGACGCATGATCTTGTCGTAATAGCTGCAAGGGCTGACGGCTGCCCACAATGCCCGGATGCGCTGCTGCGAGAGGCCGGCCTCTTCCAGCGCCTGCTTGACGTGGCGGGTGCTTTGGCCAGCCCAGACCACATCGCCGAAGGCCGTCGACGCATGGTTGAAGGCGTTCACGCGCAATCGCGCGTCGTGCGCGCTGGCCAGGAAGGCATAGCAGGAGCCCAGGCTGGTTCCCAGCACGCCGAAGTGCTCATAGCCCTGCTCCTCCAGCCAGTCGAGGCAGCAGCGGATGTCAACCACCGCCTGGCGGCAGGCCGAGAGTGTGCGGCCGATATTGGCGCTGACGGCGAAGTCCGAACGCTCCAGTTCGACGGGCCGGCGAATGTCGTGGTAGGGTTTGGAAAGCCGCAGCGCCGAGATGCCCATCTTGTTGAAGATGGTGCAGAGCGAGTTGTGACTGAAGGCGTCGGCGTTCCACTGCGGCATGACAATGATGGCCTGCCTGGGCCGCTTGGGATCCTTGTGCGCCGGCGCCGGGTACCAGCGTGCGTTCACCAGGTCGTTTTCCGGGTAAGGCGTCCGCTCCGGCGAAGTGAAGCGCAGAAATTGGGCCGGCGGAATCTTTCCGTCAACCGCTCTTTGACGGATCGCGGCCTCCTGAGCAAGGGTTTCGGGCCGCACGTTCGTCGGAAACAGTTCTGGATGCCGTTCTTCAAGCCGGAAGTCTGTAGGCCGCTCGTAGCCGAAGAAGGTGTCGCTGCGGCGGACGAGGACCTGGTTGATGAGAATCATGGCGGCTTCGGCGCATGCGGAGTCGCCTTTCGCCTCAGGGTTCGGCAGCGCCTCGGTAAGGCCGTGATCGTGAAGAAACGGCTCAATCCACTCGAAGCCCCATTCCAGCGGGCGCACCACGCGATTCTCGTCGCGCGTGGTCAGCCGCGTCTCCCATCGATACATCCAGCGCGCATATCCCTGCTTGAGCATTGGGGTAGGTCAATTTTAGCAGGGTTGGGCGAGCAGCTGGATCAACGGGAGAGGAAGCCAAAGGCATTGCTCAGGCTGGCCGGCTTGCTCGCTTCAGGGCGATATACTCTGCGGTCAGCCATCCCAGGCTGAGCAGCGCGATCAGAGCGATGATGGTCTGCGAGATAACGCAATAAAGACACCATACCTCCAAGACAAGTTCCTCGACAAAAGTCAGCCGGAGGGCAAAGGCGAGTCCGACAAGGACGGCCAGGAAAAGGAGGAAGCGCTGCCGTGCCAAGGCCAGACCGGCCAGGGCCAGATAGCCGGCAATGCCGATGACCGCCACGGGAATGTGCGCGACCTCGGCAAATGGGCTGTGATTCACGACTCCGCAGTCCCACCTCTCGTTGATTGAGCAGGGCTCGGTGCCGGTGGAGAAATGAACGCGAAGAGCAAGCGTGGAAACCGCCACGCCGGCAAGGGCCAGGATTGCAATCAGGTAGCGCATCATCTGATTCCGATGCTACCAGAGAACCCGCCACACGGTACCATGGAGCCATGGACCTGCAAACCTCTCGGGGACGGCGCGTAGCCTTCTTCGGCGGCAGTTTTGACCCGCCCCACTTGGGCCATCTGGCCGTGGCGCGGGCTGCTCAGACGGCTCTCGACCTCGATGCGGTTCTCTTTGCGCCGGTGGGCGCGCAGCCACTTAAGCCGAAGGGTTCGACAGCCGCGTTCATCCACCGGCTCGCTATGACCCGGCTGGCGATAGCCTCGGAGCCGGGGTTTGCCGTTTCGCTGGCGGATGCGCCAACGGCATCTGGCGCCCCCAACTATACGCTGGAGACGCTGCTCGCTCTGCGCGCCGAGCTGCCGCCCGAGAGCGATCTCTTTTGCCTGATGGGCGCCGACGCATTTGCCGGACTGAAAGGCTGGCATCGCGCCGCCGAGATTCCCTTTGCCGCGCCGCTGATTGTCGCATCCCGTCCGGGCCAGCGGTTGCATGACTGGAAGACCGCGCTGCCGGAGGGGTTGTCGATTGAGGCAGTGCAGGCTCCGGTCAGGACGGGGCTGGATGTTGAGATTCACTCCTTCCTGCTTCGCAACGTGACGGGGGACAGAGCGCCTTTCTACCTGCTTCCGGGACTGGAGATCGAGATCAGCGCGTCGGAGATTCGAGACCAGATGCGGAATCGGGAACAAGCGCGCGCGGGAGCTGGGGATGGGACGCCGGGACGGGAGCTGCTGCCGAGTGCCGTTTTAGATTACATTTGCGCCCACGGACTCTATCGCTGACTTGCCCCTGCCGGATTGACGGGATACGATGTAGCTCGGAGAGCTATCGCAACGAATGACGACCGAGACCAAGCAGGAAACCCGCATTCTCGTTCAGGCCGCCGCGGCGGTCTGTGAAGACAAAAAGGGCCAGGAGACCCGCATTCTGGAACTGGACCCGATTGACTCGGGCCTGTCGGACTTCTTTCTGGTCACCTCGGCCACGAACGACCGCCAGGCCATTGCCATCGCCGACGAGATCGAGCACCGGCTCAAGAAGGAGTTCGGGGTTTTCCCCAACTCTGTCGAGGGCCGCCGCAAAGGCGATTGGATTCTGCTCGACTACGTGGACTTTGTGGTGCATGTCTTCCTGGTCGAGCGGCGCGCCTTCTACGACATCGAGAGGCTGCGCAAGTCCGCGCGCCCGCTCACCCCGGCCGAGTTCGACGCCGAGCTGAAGGCCGCGCTGGCGGCAAAGACGCTGGCCGCGCGCGCCAAAGTCCCAGCTAGGAAAACCGCCGCAAAAAAGACTCCGTTGAAGAAGGCCGCCACAGCGACAAAGTCGGCGGCAAAGAAGGCGCCGGCGAAAACGGCTGCGGTCAAGAAATCCCCGGCAAAGAAATCCGCCCCAAAGAAAAGCAAGAAGTCCTGACCGGCCCACTGCCGGTCGCTCCCCATCTTTCACAGAAAAGCACGAAGGGCACCCAAAATGGGCGCCCTTCGTAGTGTTGTTTCGGCTTTTGGGCCGAAGGTTTAGAAGGTGAGGTGGAGGCCAAGACGAATGTTCCGCGACTGCTGATATTCGTAGGGCTTGCCGTACCAACTGTTGACTGTGATCGGGCCGGTGCCCGTGCCGTTCAGGGTGCCGGCGGCATTGTTGTTCATCGCCGCAGTGTAGTCGTACTTGCTCAAGGCCGCCGAATAGAAGTTGAGGCCGTTGAAAATCGCGTTCCCACCCGGGTTAAGGTAATTGTTCCCCGTGTAGTCGGAGTCGATGTTCTGCCAGAATGCGACTACCTTATGTTCGTTGAGCACGTTGGTAAAGGTTGCGTCGAAGCTGAGGGACTTCGACTCGCCCAACTTCACACCCTGCTTGATGTTGAAGTCTGTGTCGGTGTACCAAGGGGTGCGCTTGGTATACGGCATGCTCGTGGTGATCACGCCTGTAGTTTGATTCTGGGACACGTCAATCCACTTGCCGCGATTGACGATGTCGACCGGGAAAGCGGGCTGGCCCGCGTAAGAGTAGCCTATGTCTTGCTCGCTGCTGAGGGGCGTACCACTATAAGCCGACTGAAAGACACCGAAGTCGGTGGTCAACTTTTTGAACCACGTCAAGTTGTAGTAGACGTAGCCCTTGAGCGCATTGGGCCGGTCGGTGGCCAGCAGGCCGCTTGAAGAAGTGCCGTTGGCGTTCCAGGAGAACATCGGCTCGTCAAAGGCGCGGCTATTGTTGGGAGCGTTCCGACCACCGCCGCCGTCGCCGAGGTCGGAGCTGGTCAGGCCGGCGTAGTTACCCCGGAATCTGCTGTAGGTGTAAGAGAACATGCCCATCCAGTTGTGGTCGACCGCCTTGGTTACCCGGAATTCCAAACCGTCATAGCTGCGGGCGGCGGGAATGACCTTCTGGTTCGCCGGGCAGGTGTTGGTCGTGCAGTCTGGCGGTGTGCCGTAGAGGAAGTTCCAGAAGCCGTTGAAGGTGCTGTTGACACCTTGGCCGGGATTGACGATCACGAAGGTTTCGCCTACTGCGGGGTTGAAGATCGCCGAGTCTTCGATGGCATGATCCAGCCGCCTTCGATCCCACCGCGCCTCGAAGGCCACTTCCGGCTTGAACTGGTAATCCACGCCAAAGCTCGAGTCGTGCTGCGCGTACGGCTTCAAGCCTGGAGCCGTCCCTTCTTCGGTGACGCTGCATGTGGAGCAGGTAGTCGGGTTGGCGCGGTTGTTTTGGCCTTCGAGGAAGGTCACGTCCGAGGACGAGGGGGCCGTTCCGCCAGCCCAGTTGACCACGGGGCTGGTGCCGGAGCCGATACAATAGCTGCCGGTACTGTTGAATGCGGGGGTAATGCCTGTCAGGGAGTTTTGCATCAAGGCCATCCAGCATTCCTCCCAAATCTCGCCACCATAGGAGCCAATCGCCAGGTTCAGCTTCATCTGGTCGTAGTACTCGCCGTAGCCGCCGAAGACCTTCATCTTGCCATCCTTGAAGACATCCCAGGCAGCGCCAATGCGCGGAGCAATCTTTTGTCCCCAACCAAAGTTGATGGGCCGGGTGATCTTCTGGGTGATGGGCTGGTTCTCAGCCGGCAGATACTCGCGCTCGACGCGCAGGCCGGCATTGACGGTAACGCCATGTCCGATCGTCCAGGCATCCTGAACAAAGAAGCCATGATTCAGCGCGGTCGCGGTGCCGGTGGTTCCGTAATCATTGATGTTGATGACGCCGTATGTGCCCACGCATTTGGAATAGCCGGTCGTAGCCTCGACAGCCGCGCAATTCTTCACGCCTACATTGGGATCGATGGGGCTGTAGGGGCCCGAGACGCCGGGGTAAACCTGGATATCCGGCTCGTTGTAGCCTTGGCTGATGAGATTGACATTGCGGTGCAACTGGTAGCCGAACTTCAGGTTATGGGTACCGTACCAGCCGGTCTTAAACCAGGCGATATCCTGGTCGAACTGGGTAGCCTTGTTGGAGTTGAAGTGGGTAAAGTTTTGGGATAACGGTCCGGATACGAAGCCATTACCCTCGGCCAATGTAGGGGCCGAATTTCCTGTTGTAGCGCCCGTACAGCCCGCGACTGGACCGAGGCAATTTCCATTGGTGTCTGTGGTGCTTGTGCCGTTGGTCTCCCACTGAGAGACAACACCGTTGGTTGGGTAACCGAAGTCGTGGTAGTTCTCAAAGTAATAGCCTAAACGCGTTGTAGAAACCAAGCTCTGGGTGAGAGTTACATCCCCGCCGATGTTCATTGTCATATTGGGGGCCGCGAAGCCAAAGGTGTGCGAAAAGGTCGAAGGAGGAATGAAATTGGCACCGGGGGTACAGGCGATAGAGGCGCCGCTTCCAGAGCATCCTGTGACAACATTGAAGTAGCCCTGAGCCGAATCGCCGGCTGGCAGCGACTCACCGTTCTGCTTCTGATCCTGCGTGAGCCAGGAGCCGAAGACGCGAACCTTCTCCGTCACCTCGGCATCAATGCGGCCATAGGCATAATCGGTATGGGTGTTCTGGCTAAACGGTACGATCCCGCCATTCGGACCATAGTTCAGGCTTTCTTCGTAAGCATCGAATTCCGGATTGTATCCCGCAAACACGGAGATGCGCTCCTTGAGCCTCTGGTAAGCGGCATCCGGAATACCGTAGATCTTTGGAAATAGATCGGCAAGCGGGCCGCCGATAGTGACGCCGGGGAAGAGATTGCTGGTGTGCGCCCGGAGCGCTTGGTCCTCCTGAACCGTGGGGTCGCCGGGGCCCCAGGTATTGCAGCCCGTTGTTATCGTCGCCGAGCATTGAGGTACGCCGCTCGAACTTGGATCGTAGCGCA
>JBEKPI010000133.1:0-11160 GCA_049520855.1 Occallatibacter sp. | reverse complement strand
AGCCAGTGTCGGTCCAGAGAGGGAAACCAATCCCTGCTGCACGGTCCGGCCACAGTGGGACTTTCCAGCCTCTGTCTGCTAAAGTGCTATAACCGTATTATCAACAAGGAGGAATTCCCGTGGCACTTACTATTGCTTCCCGTGAAGTGGACGGCGTCACCGTTCTTGACCTCAACGGGCGGATCACTTTGGGCGAAGGCAGTGTGCAGTTGCGCGATGCCATTCGCGACCTCATCAGCAAGGGGACCAAGAATATCCTGCTGAATCTGGGCGACGTGAACTATATCGATAGCTCCGGCCTCGGAGAACTGGTCAGCGCCTACACCACGGCCAAAAACCAGGGCGCGGAGATCAAGCTGCTCAACCTGACCAAGAAGGTCCACGATCTGCTCCAGCTCACCAAGCTTTATACCGTCTTCGACATCAAGGACGACGAAGCCAGCGCGATCGCCTCCTTCAAGTAGACCCCGCACTCAGCACACGAACCCAACCCCATTGAAAAAGGGCACCCCGCCATGCGGGATGCCCTTTCTTGCGTCTAAGCCAACCGGTTTTTCGTTCGATACCCCTCACTGAAGAAAAGGTTGGCGCCCCGTCCTTGCGGTTTTTCCTGCCGCAAGGGCGGGAAAAATGCCCCGTGCCCCATCCATTCCGCTTCTTTCTGCGGAATGGGTGGGAGACTACGAACCTCAACCCGCATTCGTTTACCAGGAGTGGAAGACGAAGAAGGCCGCCGCCACCAGACACGCTCCCGCGGCGGCGTGGTTCCACCGCAGATGTTCGCCAAAGTAAAAGAGCGCGAAGACGGCGAAGACCGTCAGCGTGATAATCTCCTGGATCACCTTGAGCTGCACGGGCGAGAAGCGCGCCGCGCCGATGCGGTTGGCCGGAACCTGGAAGCAGTATTCGAACAGGGCAATGCCCCAACTGACCAGGATCACCTTCCACAGCGCCTCCTGGCGGAATTTCAGGTGGCCGTACCAGGCGAAGGTCATGAAGATGTTGGAGAAGGTGAGTAAAACGATTGTCCACATAATCAGTTTCGATGCAGGCAGGCTGGCCTGGATTCAGGCGGTGGCGCGATGACGGCATTGGCCGAAAACCTCGACCGGCTTCAGGATTTCCTGGCACCATCTTCTGAGCGAAGCGCGCCGAAGTCGAAGAACCTGCGTTATGATCCATCGCGGAAAGGGTGGGAAGCCATGAACCCCAATCGGACCCCGTCCATGAGCCAGCGTCCCACATCAATGCGAGAATAGAATCAGCGCCCGGCGCGCTCTTCCTGGCAACCCGGCGCGGGAGAAATCTTGGCCAAGCTGCGAGTCCTTTCGACGCACCTCTACCTCAACCAGCGCCTCCATCCAGGCCTGCTGGAGCTGGCTGCTCGCTCCGGCGCGCAAGCGGTCGAGATCTTCGCCGCCCGCCAGCACTTCGACTACGCCAGCCGCGAACATGTCGCCGAACTGGCCGTCTGGTTCCGTTCCAACCCGCTTCAAGCCTGGTCGATGCACGCCCCGCTCTTCCCCGACCGCGAAATGGGCCGCGCCGGCGCCCCCTCCGTCAACCTGCTGCATCCGGAAAAATCCCGCCGCATCGCCGCCATGGACGAGATCAAGCGCGCCCTCGAAACCGCCGAGCACATCCCCTTCCGCAACCTCGTCGTCCATCTTGGCGAACGCGACGATGAATGGTCGCCGCGCTCCATCGAGTTCGCCCTCACCGCTCTTGAACACCTCGGCGCCTTTGCCCGTCCGCTGGGCGTGCGCCTGCTGGTCGAGAACCTCACCAGCGACCCCACCACCCCCGAGCATCTGGTCGAAATCCTCTCCATCGGTCACTTCGATTCCATCGGCGTCTGTCTCGACCTCGGCCACGCCCACATGACCGTCGGCGTCCTCGAAGCCATCGCCACGCTCGGCGCGCGCATCGTCCAGGTCCATGCCCACGACAACCACGGCCTCAAAGACGAGCATCTCTTCCCCGGCGACGGCACCATCGACTGGCCGGCCACGGTCGCGGCCCTCACCGCGCTCGCCGTGCCCCCAGCAACCGTCCTCGAACTCAGCTCCAAGCTCCCCGGCGAGCCAGCCGCCCTCACCGGCCGCATCCGCCAGGCCTTCGACCTGCTTGACTGAATCCCAGCTTCTAATCGAGCCGCGCTAGAATCTCTCTTGAAAGAAGCACGGCGCTGCCATACAGTCTCGTACTGAAAGCCCAGTCCGGGTGGCCAAGCGAACTCTGCCCGCGCTGTGCGAATTGCAGCACTGCCCTATGCCCAGAAAAGGGTTGTACTCCAAACCATCCATTGGAGATCCGAACGATATTCCCCGTTTCTCGCCTGCTTTCCTTGCGCGACGTTTCCCTTTTTTCCCGACTGTGGCAATCCCAAGAGCCTCATGGCAGCCAGTAGCTATCGGTTAATCTCGCGACGGCGAGAAAACTTTGGCGGTTAGCTGACACGTTCGTATACAGCTCAAGGCTCGTTTAGCCGTTCGGCAGTTCAACAATGAACGGAGTAACGTCCACTCTCTCTCATTGTTATGGCGCTCTGGGAGAGTAAGAGGCGCCACTTACCGGATGGATGGCTTAATGCTTGCCCTACGGCTTAATGCAACAAGAAATAGACCATTTACCTCCTGTCTTTACAGGAATGTTTACTGGAAAACTTACGAATATAACGTTGACTGCCGTATCAAGAAGCTCCTATAGTTGTTAGGATTGTGAACGGGGGATTAAACGGCCCCGACGCTTCGTTTCAATTCCCGGAAACGGAAGCGCCAAAAATGAAAATGAATCTCAAGCTGAAAATCTTCGGCAATCGATAAGGAGAAAACGGATGTCAACAAGACGCCCCGCACGGAGTGCTCTGTTCATTGGGTTTTGCGTGTTCGCCCTATCTACCTTTGGTATTGGAAGCCCCGCGAGCGCCGCGACATCAACTCCCAGCTATCCCCAACAGGCGGCAGACGGTGTGCAGCAGATGCAAAACTGGTACGTCCAGAGTTCCGGGCTCTACGAATCGCCCACCGGCTGGTGGAACGCAGCCAATGCCATTACCGTGCTGGTGGATTACTCTCGAGCGACGAACACCACCCAGTATCTCAGCGCGGTTTCCAACACATTCGCTAACGCGAACAAGGCCAACGGCAGCACCAACTTCATCACCAGCGCCAACGATGACGAGGGCTGGTGGGCGCTCGCATGGATGGACGCATACGATCTCACCAATAACGCGGCCTACCTTACGATGGCGCAAACCATCTTCGCCGACATGGCTGGACAATGGAATACGACCACCTGCGGCGGCGGCGTGTGGTGGAGCAAGAATTTAACTACTTCCGCCTATAAAAACGCCATCACAAATGAGATTTTTCTCGAACTGGCGGCCGGCTTGGCGAATCGTACCACCAATGCGACGAATAAGGCGCAGTATCTTGCGTGGGCTCAGAAAGAGTGGCAATGGTTCAGCGCTTCCGGCATGATTAACTCCCAGAATCTGATCAATGACGGCCTGAATGCGGCCAATCCGAGTGCTTGTACGAATAATGGCCAAACAACATGGACCTACAACCAGGGAGTCATCTTGGGGGGATTGGTCGAGCTTTACAAAGCCGATCAAGATTCCACATTGCTGCCCAAAGCGCAAGCGATCGCCAGCGCGGCCATGACAAATCTTGTGACATCCTCCGGTGTTCTGCACGAGCCGTCGATTTCAGGACCGGATCAGCCGCAGTTCAAAGGCATCTTCATTCGCAATCTTTATAAATTGAGCACGGCGGTTTCCAGTTCGAAATATAAGACCTTTGTGGACACCAATGCCAACAGCATCTGGAAAAACGACCAAGGCTCCAGCTATGAATTCGGCGTTTATTGGGAAGGGCCGTTTGATTCTGGCGATGCGACGCGGCAGGCTTCCGCGCTGGATTGCTTAAACGCAGCCATGGAGATGCAAGGCCCTGCAGGCATATTTGAAATTACCAGCGTTCAGAGCGGACTTGCCCTTGACGGCGGAGCCAACAAGCAGGGCACGCTGGTTCAACTGTGGACGAGTAACGGCACCGTCGATCAACGATGGATCCTGTATGCGTCAGGCAGCGGAACCGGCATCGCCAGCGTCCAAAGCGGTCTAGTGTTGGACGGTGGGGCCAACGCGTCGGGGACGCACCCGCAAATGTGGACGAGTAATGGCACCGTCGATCAACAATGGATATTCAATAGTTCTGGCTCTGGATACAGCATCGCCAGCGTCCAAAGCGGACTAGTGTTGGACGGTGGAGCCAACACGTCGGGGACAAACCCACAATTGTGGACGAGTAACGGCACCGTCGATCAGCAATGGATTCTAACCTTAGTGCCTTGATGGAGGAATCTGTAGCTGGTGACTCACGGCTCGTTCCGAACGCAAGCGAAGCGCGCAATGACACTCGACACTACTGGCTGATGTTGGCGGAGGGGCGCCTGACGAGAACCGGTTTGCGGCGATGTTGCGGAAGATCGCGTTGTTGCCGCTTCCCGCAATTAGAATATTGGAAGCGCGTGGGAGATTCACCATGCGTACTGGCCGAATGAACGGCGAAACGTCCTCTCTCTCTCATTGTTATGGCGTTCTTTGGAGAGTTAAGAGGCGCAACTTACCGGATGGATGGCTTAATGCTTGCCCTACGGCTAAATGCAACAAGAAATAGACTATTTACCTCCTGTCTTTACCGGAGAGCTTACTGGAAAACTTACTGATATAACGTTGACCGCCGTATCAAGAAGATCCTATGGTTGTGAGGATATTAAACAGGGGATTAAACGGTCCCGACGCCTCGTTCCAATCCCCGGAAGACGCCTCGTCCGAATCCCCGGAAACGGAATCGTAAAAAATGAAAATGAAAATGAATCTCAAGGGATGTCCTATGCGCCATCGCAACTGGCAGAGTATGATCGCCGTTTGCCTCGCGGTGCTGGCAGTGGCCGCGAGCGCGTCTGGCCAGGCGTCGAAGACTTGTGACATCTATGCTTCTGGCGGCACGCCATGCGTCGCCGCGCATAGCACGGTGCGGGCTCTGTTCGGCCAGTACAACGGGAGGCTCTACCAGGTCAAGCGCGCATCGGACGGTGCGACCACCGACATCGATACTCTGACCACGGGCGGTTATGCGAACGCCGGCACGCAGAATTCGTTCTGCGCGGGGACGACATGCATCATTACGATCATCTACGATCAGTCGTCCTCCCATAACGATCTGACCATCGAGGGACCCGGCGGAGCCGTAGCGACCGCGGATATCGGCGCGGCGGCGAACGCGCTGCCCATCGTCGCCGGTGGCAATGCGGTCTATGGAGTGGAGGTGTCGGCCGGCGTCGGCTACCGGGACAATGCCACGTCCCGCATCGCCACCGGAGGGTCGCCGGAGGGTGTGTACATGGTGGCCAGCGGAACCCACACGAACACCGGGTGCTGCTTCGACTACGGGAATGCCGAAACGAATTCCGACGACAACGGTAACGGCCACATGAATGCGGTCAACTTTGGAACCACCGGTCCCTGGGCCGGCGCGGACCTGGAAAACGGCATTTATGGCTGGAGCAGTTCGACTGCGCGCCAAACCAGTGACTTCGTAACCGCCACCCTCAAGAACAACGGGCAAACCACCTTCGCGGTGAAAAGTGGGAACGCGCAAAGTGGCGGCCTCAACACTCAGTACAACGGAGCTCTTCCTTGCTGCGGATACACTCCCATGTCGCTTGAAGGCGGTATCGTTCTCGGAACCGGCGGAGATAACAGCAACTGGAGCATCGGGTCCTTCTTCGAAGGGGCCATGACTTCGGGTTACCCATCGGATGCGACTGAAAACGCTGTCCAGGCCAACATCGTCGCCGCGGGTTACTCTGGGAACAGCAACGGACTTCCGCAGTACCTCTTCACATCGCCGGCGATCGAACAACCGAATGACGTGATGGGGACGCAGCCGGCGCTCGCTTCGTTCAATGGAGATCTCTACGTGGCTTTCCAGGCGAATAATTCAAGCCACACATTCTTCGTCGCCTCATCCTCTAGCGGGACGAACTTTCCCACGGCGACAGGGTACTCGAATATTCTAATTGGCAGCGCGCCTGCATTGGCGGTGTACAACGGGAGCCTCTATGCAGCCTTCCAGGCGAATGATTCCAGCCACACTTTGTTTGTAACGTCGTCCTCCAACGGGACCACCTGGCCCGCCGCATGGCCGATATCCAATGTCCAAATTGGCAGCGCGCCCGCGATGACGGTATTCAATGGTGAGCTGTATGTCGCCTTCAGGGCGAATGACTCGAGCAATGATTTGTGGATTGCATCGTCGACAAACGGGACGAGCTTTAGCTCGCAAGCGATATCCGGTCAATCGATGGGAGGGAATAGTTCGCCCGCGATGGCGGTATTCAACGGTAAGCTCTATATCGCCTACAGGGCAAATAACTCGAACAACGATTTGTGGATTGCATCGTCGACAAACGGGACGACCTTTAGCTCGCAACTGATACCCAATCAATCGATGGGCGGGAGCAGTTCGCCTGCGCTGGCGGTCTACAACAACACTCTCTACTACATCTACGAGGCGAATGACAGTACCAATTCGTTGTATGTGGCCTCCTCGACCGACGGATCTACCTGGCCGAACCTGGCGCACTATCCCGGTAATCAGATGGGTGCGGTGGGACCTGGAGCAGCGGCGTTTGGCAACGGTGTTTACGTGGGCTTCCTGTCAGACGATTCTAGAAACGTCTTGTTCGTGACAAGCAATTAAAACCAGGCCGTTGCCGGAGGGGGACATGGAAAGTCCCCCTTCATGCAGCGTTTAGGTGGCTGAGCTCACACCATCAACGGTGAGGCTAACGCAACAAATCCCGGAAAGTTGGCCTCACACCATCTTCCGGGAATTGTTTTTTCTGAGTTGGATGCGGCGCATTCGGATTTGTTAAGCGCGTGGAGGATTCTTCGTGCGTACCAGTCGAATGAACGGCATCACGTCTACGCTCTCATCGTTATGGCGCTTTTGGGAGAGCCGAATACGCCACTTCCCGATCAACAAGGTACTATGGTTCCGTTCAACAATTCATTGCTTTAGCTCCCTGCCCATACAGGGAGGCAACACAGTGGAAGAAAGCGCTCAATTGGTACGACACAGTTTCGGCCCGCGATGTTGGTTTTCAGGCTCGATCAGTTGTCGGTGGAGTCTGCATCAAGCTTCTTTCCGGTCCCAAGTTGTGGAGCAAGTGGGTTACGCGCGCCAACCAAACTATGGTCTTTTGAAATTAATCTTCAAAAAGCAGAAAAAGGAGAACCTCGGTGAAGAGAATGTGGACAATTTCTGGACCTTCGGGCTCCCGAAAACTGGCGATGGCCTTGTGTATGGCCATGGCTCTGATGTTAACTCCCCCGGCAGGAGCGCAACAGCGCTTACTATCAACACATCATGTCCGCCAAGTGGTTGTGAACGGGCAGGCGCCGCGCATCGGCCTGCTTCCTGGGACACAACAACTGAAACTAGCCCTGATGCTTCCGCTAAGCGACCAGGCGGGACTGGATGAGTTTCTGGCACAGGTCTACGATCCAGAAAGTCCCGTTTACCATCAGTTCCTTTCGGTGCAAGAGTTTACCGAAAGATTTGGACCGACTGCGGCAGATTACGACGCCGTGGTTGCGTTCGCTGAAGCGAATGGCATGACCATCAGGGGAACCGAACCTGCAAATCGCATGGTCGTGGATGTCGAGGCCTCAGTGGCCGATATAAATCGTACCTTCCATGTCACCATGGGTACCTACAAGCACCCGACCGAAGACCGGACCTTCTATGCGCCCGATCGGGAACCGACGGCTGACCTGGGTGTGCAGCTTTGGCACATCTCGGGCCTGGACGACTTTTCGCCGCCGCAGCCTATGCTGCGGTTTAGCAAGCCGGAGGATGTGCATACCTTTACAACCGGATCGGGTCCGGGAGGCACCTTCCTCGGCAGCGATATCCGGGCGGCCTACTACGGCGGCACGGCGCTTACCGGCGCGGGGCAGACAGTCGGTCTGTATGGATTGGACTATAACCTGAGCGACGTCGAGCTCTACTTCAGTTCGATTGGCCAGTCGTTCAACTCCAGCCAGGTAACCAACTACTCGACCGATGGCACCGTAAACACTTGCAATAGCTGTAATGACGGCGAACCGGCCATCGACATTGAGCAGGCGTACTCCATGGCCCCCGGCGCCAAAATCGTGGAATACTTCGGAAGTGGCGATGTTGACACCTTCAATGCCATGGCTTCGGCAAATGTTGCCAAGCAGTTGAGTGCATCTATCGGCTGGCTGCCGGCCGATCCTACCTCTGACGAGCCTATCTTCCAGGAGTTCGCGGCGCAGGGGCAAAGCATGTTCGTGGCCACCGACGACAGCGGCGCGTATAGCTCAACCACGCCGGCTTACTACCCGGCGGATGATCCCTACGTCATCGGAGTCGGCGGCACGGACCTCACCACCAATGGCGCGGGAGGTTCCTACGCGTCGGAAACCTGCTGGATCGGCAGCGGCGGCGGCATCAGCACCGACGGATTCGCCATTCCCAGCTACCAGCAGCTTTCCGGTGTGATCAACTCCTCCAACGGCGGCTCAACCACGCTGCGTAATGTCCCGGACGTATCCGCGGATGCGAACACCGACAGTTACTGGTGCTCCAGCGGAACGTGCAATGAGGGCGTTGGAGGAACCAGTCTGTCCACGCCTCGCTGGGCTGGCTTCACGGCGCTGGCCAATCAACAGGGAGCCAGCAACGGCAAGTCCCCCATCGGATTTCTCAATCCGACCCTCTATGCCATCGGCACAGGGTCAAGCTACGATACCGACTTCCACGACATTACCAGCGGGAACAATGGCGACGGCAGCGGAAAATCGTACAACGCGGTTACCGGCTACGATCTGTGCACCGGCTGGGGAAGCCCGAACGGACTGGGCATGATCAACGCCTTGTCCGGCGGCTCCACAAGCAGCGGCGGTTACAACGTGTACGGCATTTACACCAACGGCACGTCGTTTACGACGGGCGGATTGGACAATGACGGCTATGCGTACTCGTCCACTGAACTCGGTACCTCGCTATCGTGGAACGGTTCAACGTTTACGTTCGCGGCAGCTAACTCTGCGGATGCCTACAGCAACGAGACTATAACACTGCCCTCCGGCTCGTATAGCACACTGAACATTCTGGCCACGGCCGTGAACGGCAACCAGACCTCTCAGACCTTCACCGTCACTTACACTGACGGCACGACAACAACGATAACCCAAAGCCTCAGCGACTGGGACACGCCGCAAAGCTACTCTGGAGAATCGATCGCCAAGGCGATGACCTATCGCAACACCAGCAGCGGCGGCGAGAGTACAGGAACCTTCGATCTCTACGGTTACTCGTTTGCCATCAACAGCGCGAAGACCCTGAAGAGCATTACCCTGCCCAGTAACCGCAATGTGGTTGTTCTGGGCGTTGTCCCGGTTGCGGCCACCAGCGGCGGCGGGAGCCTCGCCAGCGGCACCACTTACACGTTTACCCCGCAGAACGCCACCGGGCTGCGCCTGGATGACGCAAGCTCAAGCACCGCAACCGGAAACACGATTCAGGTCTATACCGCGAACGGCACCGGCGCGCAGAACTGGACAGCAAGCACTAGCGGCGTCGTGCCGGCCGGCTACTACAACTTCGCCACGGAGGGCGCGTATTGCTTGACGGCTTCGGGAACTGCCAGCGGTTCGAAGGTGGTTCTTGATCCATGCGCAGGGACCACGGCGCAGGCCTGGGAGGCAGTGGCATCGGGCAGCTACTGGGTCTTCCATCCCGGCAACAACACAGCCCTTTGCCTAACTGCCAGCGGGACGACCTCTGGAAAGGCCGCTGACGTAAACACCTGCAGCGGCGCCACCAGCCAGGAGTGGGCGGCCACCGTCAACTAGAACCTTCGTATTCTTGACCGGTGCGGGAGACACGACCCTCCCGCACCCACCCTTGCAATGAATGTTTCGGAGCTAGGTGCGACCGCTAAGTGGTTTATTTAAAACCAATAGTTGGGTGCCTAAGCCGATGGGAAAATGTGGGCGGCCGCTGCAACAGACAATGCAGCGCTGCGGCAGAACATCATCGGCGAACTTTACAACTGGGCTAGCATCACGCGCCGCGCCACCGTCCTCGAACTCAGTTCCAAGCTCCCCGGCGAACCGCACGCGCTCCCCGGCCGCATCCGCCAAGTATTCGACCTGCTCGACTGAATCCCTGCTTCTGAGCGAGCCGCGCTAGAAACTCGTTGGCGCCGCCCCGCTCTCCATCTTGGGAGCGCCCCCTTGCAACTTGCACCTCCAGTCGCCGAAAGAGGTCTTCCAGCACCACCCCTGCGCCACCGGCACGACACTCTTGATGCAGCTTTGCCCCGCCGGCTCCATATTGCTGATCAGGCGGCAAAAGTAACCCGTATAACTGCCCCGCAGCGGATACACCTTCGCATCCATCCAGCCCGGCATCGGTCCAATAGACGAACGGCCTCGACGAGCCCATCTCCAGCTTCACGTCTTGAATCAAGCCCAGCCCCGTCGCCGAAAGCCCGTCCATCGTGCACTGCACCATTACCGTCGCCTGCGCGGCCGTCGGCGGTTTCGTTACGGCTGCGCATTTCCGCGGAGCCCGCGCCTGGTACTCAGGCAGCATCGTCAATGGTTCCGAAATCCCCGCGCCGCTCTGAGCCGCGCCCTCGCTGTCGGCGCTCTTGCAGCCAAACGGCGTCAAAAGCGCGATTGCAAACAGATAAAGCGCCAACGGGCGCGTAGTCCTGGTCATCATCTTCGTTACTCCTTTGGGAAGCCTTGAGGAATCCTCACAGAACTCCTCGATGGGTTGCTCGATTCACAGCCGTACAACCTCGATTGACCTCGGAAACAGGGAAACTCTAGTGGCCAGAAATTACTCTGGCATTGCGGAAAACCGCAAGCGGAAGCAGCGGCATCGCTCTTACAGGGCTAATTCATTCCCGCCAACCCAGTCTGTCTAGAGAATTTTAGTAAATAATGTAGACTGTCGTTGGCGAGACTCTGCGGCGAACACGGATATGGGGAAACCCCTTGGGGATGATTTGCGCCGTAAGTTGCTCTTCGCCTACGATCAAGGC
>JBEKPI010000132.1:0-11192 GCA_049520855.1 Occallatibacter sp. | reverse complement strand
CCTACAACAAGGTGTTCACCATGCACGGCGTCATCATGATTTTCTTCTTCCTGGTGCCGTCGGTGCCGGCCACGCTGGGCAACTTTCTGATCCCGATGATGATCGGGGCCAAGGATCTGGCGCTGCCCAAGATCAACCTGCTCAGTTGGTATCTCTACATCGCGGGCGGCCTGCTGGCCATCTACACCATGGCGACGGGCGGCGTCGATACGGGCTGGACCTTCACCACGCCGCTCTCCACGCACTATGTGAATACCAATGTGCTGACCACCGGCCTGGCAGTCTTCATCGCCGGCTTCAGTTCCATCTTTACGGGGCTGAACTTCATCGTGACCATCCACAAGATGCGCTGCCCCGGCATGACATGGTTCCGGCTGCCGCTGTTTGTGTGGGCGCATTATGCGGCCAGCATCCTGATGGTACTGGGCACCCCGGTGGTGGCCATCGCCATCGTTCTGGTGGCTCTGGAGCGCACCATCGGCATCGGCGTCTTCGACCCCACCAAGGGCGGCGACCCGCTGCTGTTTCAGCACTTGTTCTGGTTCTACTCGCACCCCGCGGTTTACATCATGATTCTGCCGGGCATGGGCGTGATCTCCGAAGTCATCTCGACCTTCAGCCGCAAGCGCGTCTTCGGCTACACGGCGGTGGCGTTTTCCTCGGTGGCCATCGCGGTCTTCGGCTTCTTCGTGTGGGCGCACCACATGTTCATCATGGGCATCTCGAACTACGCCGTGCTGGTCTTCTCGCTGCTCACCATGCTGGTCGCCGTGCCCTCGGCCATCAAGATTTTCAACTGGACTTTCACGCTCTACAAGGGTTCGATCACCTTTGAAACGCCGATGCTCTACGCCTTCGGCTTCATGGGCCTGTTTACCATCGGCGGCATGACCGGAGTCTTCCTGGGCGCATCGGGCACCGACATTCACTTGACCGAAACCTACTTCATCGTGGCGCATTTCCATTTCGTCATGGTGGGCGGGATGTTGATGGCGTTTCTCTCCGGCGTTCACTTCTGGTGGCCCAAGATGACCGGGCGCATGTACCCGGAAAAAATTTCTCAGATGGCAGCGGTGATTACCTTCGTCGGCTTCAACCTTACATTCTTTCCGCAGTTCATTCTTGGCGTACTGGGCATGCCGCGGCGGTACGCATCCTATCCGCCCGAGTTCCAGGTTCTGAACGTCTTCTCGACGGCGGGCGCAACCATTCTGGGCGTGGGCTATCTGCTGCCGGTGCTCTATCTTGTCTGGTCGCTGAAGTACGGCGAGATCGCCGGCAACAATCCCTGGCAGGCAACGGGGCTGGAATGGCAGACGCAGTCGCCGCCGCTGACGGAGAATTTTGTCGTGACACCGATCATGGACCACGAAGCCTACGACTACGAGTGGCTGGAGCGCCAGAGCCAGGCCGGGAAAGAGAAGGAGGCGCCCATTGCCGGATAGCCACGCGATTGCCCACAACGGCGAAGAAACCGCTGACAATGCTTATAGTGCTGACATTGCGCATGGAGAGCATCCGGCCTACCTGCGCCATCACTTCAACTCAACCGAGCAGCAGGCCGACACCACCAACTTTGCGATGTGGCTTTTCCTGCTGACGGAAGTGATGTTCTTCGGCGGCCTGTTCACCGCATATCTGATCTACCGCAACTGGTACTACCCGGCCTTCGTTGCCGGATCGCACCAGCTGAATGTCATTTGGGGCACGACGAACACGCTGGTGCTGATCCTGTCGAGCTTCACCATGGCGATGGGCGTGTGGTGCGCGGAGACGCGGCGCAGGCGCGGGCTGGTGCTCTGCCTGAGTCTCACCTTCCTATTAGGCCTGGCCTTTTTGGGGATCAAGACCATCGAGTACGGGGAGAAGATCGAGAAGCATCACGTTCCCGGCTTTCACTACAGTTTGCAGTCGTTTGTCGATCCCGCGTCCGATCCCGAAATTTACAAGGAGTACCACGACAAGGCGCTGATGCCCGATATGGCGCGCCACACCGAGCTTTATTTTTCACTTTACTTTGCGATGACCGGCATGCACGCGCTGCACATGATCATCGGCATCGCGATTCTGGCGTTCATGATCGTCCGCGCCAGGGCCGGGGCTTACACCTCAGGGCACGTCACGTTTGTCGAGAACTTCGGCCTCTACTGGCATTTTGTCGACATTGTCTGGATCTATCTCTTCGCACTGCTGTATCTGATCAGCAGGCATTGAGAAGCAGGGAATAGGGAACAGGGAACAGGAATAGGGACTTAGGGACTAGGGACTCGTCGAGGGTTTATCGCATGAGCGGACAAAACGAACACGCGCACCACATCGTGGGGCCGATGGTCTACGTGGCCATTCTCTTTGCGCTGCTCGCCGGCACGGCGGCGACGGTATGGGCGTCGTTTATCGATTTGGGCCCGTGGAATCCGGTCATCGCGCTGGCCATCGCCACCACCAAAGCCTCGCTGGTGGTGCTGTTTTTCATGGGCGTGAAGTACTCGACGAAGCTGACCAAGCTGACCGTCTTTGCGGGCATTTTTACGTTTCTGGTTCTGATTTCGATGACTCTGGCGGACTACATCAGCCGGGCGTGGGGAAGCTGGTAAGCACCTGCGGTGCGGCCAAACGCTCGCTTTCCGCTCGCACAGGGTTCGTGGTATCTCGTCATATCCGTAGAGACAATAACACGGCGAGGGCTGGGCACCGACAATTGGACGTATTGAAAACGCGCAAGTTTCAGATTCTACAATGGGCTAAATATCCAGGATAGGCAGGATGTCCGGGTCTATAGCACACAACCAGCACAAATTCTTCCCAGCTCGTCTTCGGCACGGCGACTAAGCTCGTCCGCGTCAATTTGTCATTTTCATGGTGATGGCTAGGGCCTAGTGACTGCTTTCGTCGCGGTTCGCGAGTATCTTTGAACTCCTACACCATCGCCACCAAAAATGTCGTACGAATCGATCTTCGTTGTCGTAGTGCGGTTTCGGATAGCCGCGAGCAGGTCGTCAACAGTCAAAACGCCATTCACCTTCAAGACGATTCCCTGATAAACACACGGCTGCGGGCTGTCTTTAGATTGGTACGGATAAATTCTAAAGACCGAGTAGCCAGGCTCCATCAGGATGTTCCATATCCCAGTCTGGGCATCAACCCGTTGGATTAACGCCAGCTTTAGCCAATCCTTGGTTCCTGTAGCATGGTCAAGAGCATATACCGGGCTGCCGACGGGGATTTGTTCCCAAGCCTTCACGACGGGAGTGGAAAGACGGATGTAATCGGAGTCCCCACTGGATTTACACGGTTTCAATTGCTGAGCCGCGCTCTCGCTGGTAATCGTAAACGATGCGAAGGAGAAGGTTAGGATCAGCGCGGACCGCGAAACGATTGTGTGCATTTTGATCGACCCACCTGAGACATATAAAAGAGTCTACGCCAAATGAGGGACAATGGTCGGCTACACGCCAGTTTCTTCGAAGCAAACAAAATTGCCACTGACCGCACCTTCACAGAATTAGCACAAAAATCTAGACGTAATTTTCAGGGCGTTCATGCTTGAACTTGAAGCTCATTCGAGAAGTGGGGCACTCAATCTTTGATGGAAGATTCCCGCTCATACAATCGCCAAGAATACAAAAGTCCCGTTTCTGGTCTATAATCCAAATCAAATTTCAAACCCACAGGCTGCGTGTTTCGCACGTTCCAGTCCCATGGATTTCGATGAAGTCCCCCTCGGATGACGCCGATACAAGCGAGAGGGGATACGGGAATCCTGTTCCGGAGCAGAAGCCCGGAGTGACAATCCGGAAACGTGTAGCGGACGCGTGTGAACATTCGATTTCTTCAGCGGCTTCGCGGTGAACCTGCCGGTGATGGCGGGGCAGGGAAGCGTGTCCCCACGCGGAGCGGAAGCGCGCGCTTAGCTTGGTGGGGCGGCAAGGGGCTGGCCTCGATGGCGGTTGCGGCGGTTTTTGCCGCGACCACTATCTTCACGCAGGCGCAGGGAAACGGAGCCTGGCAGCCGCTGGGTCCGACGGCCGTCGAGTCGCAGAGCTACGGCCTGGTCACGGGGCGCATCACGGCGCTGGCGCTGGACCCCTCCGATGCGACCGGCAACACTCTTTACGCAGGCTCGACCGGCGGCGGGGTCTGGCGGTCGCAGAATGTGGACACCTCAGGCCTCGCCAACATCAGTTTTTTGCCCCTCACCGACGAACCGGCGCCGCTCTGCAACCCGGCATTCGTGAGCGGCGCGGCGTTGGCCTCGATCAGCATTGGTGCGCTGACTGTGCAGCCGGGCGGGACGGGCGTGATCCTGGCCGGCACCGGCGACCCGAACGATGCGGCCGATTCTTACTATGGCGCCGGGATTTTGCGCTCGGCCAACGGTGGAGCGACGTGGTGCCTGATTCCGTCGACCGCGGATCTGGCCTACAACTTTGCCGGGGAGGGATTTGCGGGCTTTGCGTGGAGCACGGTGAACCAGCAGCGGGTGGTGGCCGCAGTCTCGCAGGCCTGGGAAGGCACGCTGGTGAATGTGGTCCAGCCAGGCAGGAGCTACGAGGGGCTCTACTACTCTTCCGACAGTGGCGCCACCTGGTCGCTGGCGACGATCACCGACGGCGCAGGGGAGGACGTGCAGGGGCCCAGCGACAACCTTACGCTTCCCGACGGAAATGCGGCCACCTCGGTGGTTTGGAACCCGGTGCGGCAACTGTTTGTGGCGGCGGTGCGCTACCACGGCTACTATCAGTCGGCGGACGGCATCACCTGGACGCGGTTGGCGGCGCAGCCTGGCGCGGGCCTGGCGGCTTCGGCGGGGCTTTGCCCCTCCAATGGCGGCAAGCCTGGGTCGCCCGCTTGCCCTATCTTTCGCGGCTCACTGGCGGTGAATCCGCAGACCGGCGACACCTTTGCCTGGACAGTGGATCTCGACAATCAGGACCAGGGAATCTGGCAGGACGTGTGCGCGGCAAGCGCGGGCGCTTGCACCAATTTGACGATGGCCTTTGGCCAGCAGTGGAGCACTGCGGCTCTGGAGACGAATACATGGCTGGGTCCGGCCACGATCGCAAATGGCGACTACAACCTGACGCTGGCTGCCGTTCCCTCGGGGCAGGAGACGATGTTGCTGGCCGGGGCCAACGATCTGTGGAAGAGCATGTGCCCTTTGGCGCAGGGCTGCACGTGGCGCAACACCACCAACTCGACGACCTGCATGAGCGCGCAGGTGGGCGAATATCAACATGCGCTGGCCTGGAATGGGAGCACGAGCAATCCGCTGGAGATTCTTGTAGGCAACGACAGCGGGCTGTGGCGCTCGACCGATGCTATCGGCGAGACAGGCGCGGCGTGCTCGGCCAGCGATGCCTCGCATTTTCAGAATCTGAATGGAAGCCTGGGTTCGCTGGCCGAGGTGAGGAGCATCTCGCAGGTCGGCAATACGCCTTACACGATGATGGCCGGGCTGGGAGTTAACGGAACAGCCGGAGTGAACAGCGGCGCCGGACCGACGGCGGACTGGCCTGAAATCCTGGGCGGCGAGGGCGGGCCGGTCGCGATCGATCCGGTGACCGCGATGAACTGGTACGTGAACAATGGGGCGGGAGTTTCGATCTATCGGGGCACGCCGCCGTCGGGCAGCACGCTGGGCGGGTTTTCGCCGGTGATCAATTACACGACCGATGGAGGCGCGGACGTGGTCAAGGATGGGCTGACCATGACCGGGCCCGCGCCGTTTCTGGTGGACCCTCTGGCCAATTCGCAGTTGCTGATCGGGACCTGCCGAGTGTGGCGCGGGCCAGCCAGCGGCGTGGGCTGGAGCGATGCGAACGCGATCAGCCCCATGCTCGACGGAAGCGGTGACACGAATTGCAGCGGCGACGCGCTGATCCGCTCGATGGCCGCGCAGCCGCTGGCGATTTCCCCGGCGCTGCCCAGCGGCGGCGAGGTGGTCTATGTGGGCATGTACGGCTCGGCGAATGGGGGCGCGAACCTGCCCGGCCACGTTTTGTCGGCGGTCTTCAATACCGCCAGCGGCACGACGGGAACCTGGACGGACCTGACGCTGAATCCGGTGACCAACGACACGAATGCGCTGAATTACTACGGGCTGGACATATCCAGCATCTTCATCGACCCCCACGACCCGACCGGAAACACGGTGTACATAACTGTGGCGGGAATTCCGAGCGTGCTGGACGCCGTGCAGCCGGCCTATCGCTCAACCGACGGCGGGGCGCACTGGATCGCGTTGACAGCCAACCTGCCCGCGGCTGCGGCCAACAGCCTGGTGGTGGACCCGCAGGATGCCAACACGGTTTACGTTGCCACCGATGCCGGAGTCTTTTCGACACGGCAGATAGCCAACTGCGCCAACGCGTCTTCGGGATGCTGGTCGGCCTTCGGCAGCGGATTGCCGGAGTCGCCCGTGATTCAGGTCAGCGCTGCGCCCGCATCCGCCGCTGTGCATGATCTTGTCGCAGCTACTTACGGCCGCGGCATCTGGATAACTCCGTTGTGGACAGCAGCCGAGGACATGACGACGGCCACCGCGACGCCAGCTTCGCTGACCTTTGCGAGCCAGGTCTACGGAAGCTCTAGCAGCGCACAAACGGTGACCGTGAAGAACACGGGAGGGCTGGCGATGACGACAGCCTCCATCGCAGCGAGCGGGGACTTCAGCGAGACCGACAACTGCCAGAACACGTCTGTGGCAGCCGGAGGCAGTTGCGCGATTCAGGTGACATTTACACCCACGCAGGCTGGCATCCGGACAGGCCTTTTGACCATCAACACCAACGTGACCGGCGGCCAACTGACGGTTGCTCTCAGCGGGACCGGCACACCCTCGGGCGCGCTCAGCCTAAGCCCGGCCGCCATCAACTTTGGCGGCTGGGAGGTGGGGACAACGGCTACGGCTGTGCAGGTGACGGCCAGCAACAGCGGCTCGCCGGCGGTCGCCTTTACCAACTCCGTCAGCGGAGCCTTTTCCTTGGCGAGCAATTCGTGCGGCAGTTCGGTGCCGGCGCAGAACTCCTGCAATCTGACCGTCGCCTTTTCGCCGGTGCAAGCGGGAGCGGCGACAGGAACGCTGACCTTTACCGACGTGGAGGGAACGCAGTCGGTGGCGCTGAGCGGGAGCGGGCTGGCTCCGCCGACCGACGGCCTTACGCCCACATCGCTGAGCTTCACCGGAACGGTAATTGGGCAGCTCTCGGCAGCGCAGACGGTGACGCTAACCAATTCGGGGGGCGTACCGCTGACTTCGATTGCGATCTCAGCGAGCGGACCCTTCCAGCAGACGAACTCTTGCGGCAGCGTTCTTGGTGCGAACGCGCCCCCTTGCGTGATCACCGTGCAATTCGTCCCTACGGCGGCGGGCCCTCAGAGCGGCACATTGACGGTCACCGACATTACGCGGACCCAGCCGGAGACGGTCACTCTGAGTGGCACGGGCCTGACGCCGCCGGCGATTGGCGTCACTCCGGCCAGCCTGGCCTTTGCGGTGCAGACGGTTGGCCAGGCCAGCGCGCCGCAGACGTTGACGGTGAAGAACACGGGCGGCGCGCCGCTGGCCGGCGTGGGTTTCGCGATCACGCCATCGACGGGCAGCGGCTTCTCGTGTAGCCCCAACACTTGCAGCGCAACCACCTGCCCCACGTTGGCTGCTGGCGCGAGCTGCACGGTGCAGGTTGTCTTTACTCCGACGGCGGCGGGCGGCGCCAATGCGCAGTTGGTGGTTTCCGACAGCTCTGGCGTCGCGCCGGTCACTGTGCAGCTCAGCGGCATGGGCCAGAATCCGGCCGGACTGAATGTGAATCCGGCGCAGCTTGTTTTCCCCATCGTCTCTCCTGGGCAATCCAGCCCCGCGCAGACGGTGACGCTGACCAACACCGGCGGCTCGACGGCCACCGCGCTCACCCTCACAGCCACACCGCCCTTCAGCCTGGTGCAGAACACCTGCCCCGCCAGCTTGACCGCCGGGGCAAGCTGCTCGACCGGGGTGATCTTTGCGCCCTCGCTCAACGGGCCGTACACGGGCACGCTGACCATCGCATCGCCGTCCCTCGGGGCATCGGCCAGCGTGCCTCTCAGCGGGACAGTCGGAGTGCCGGGGACGGTACAGGCGCTGCCCACCCTGATCGACTTCTCGCAAACCGGCGTGGGCTTGCTCAGCAGCCCGGTCACGGTCACGCTGACCAACCCCATCGGCGCAACCAGCCTGACAAACCTTAGCCTCGCGGCTACGGCGGGCTTCCGGCTGGTGAACAACGCCTGCGCCTCGACGCTTGCGGCGGGGGCCAGTTGCACGGTGGGCGTCGAGTTTGCTCCGGCGAGCGCCGGCCCGCAGAGCGGAAGCCTGACCGTAAGCAGCACCGCGCTGCCGACAGGCGACTTTGTGCCCCTCTCGGGCATGGGCTTCGACTTCGCCGTTGAGCCCTCTGGAGTGCCCAACCAGACCATCGCCAACGGTCAGACCGCCGACTACAAGCTATTGATTACTCCCCTGCTGGGGTCGCAGGGCGTCTTCACGCTCCAGTGCGGCACGCTGCCCCCGAACACGGCGTGTACCTTCAACCCCGCCAGCGAGGGCATTCCCGCTAATACCGTCGGCAACGAATTAGTGGAGATTGCCACCGGGCTGACGCAGGTCTCGGCGCGCAACGCTCGCCCAGTTGCGTGGCCCGCTCTTCCGCTAGCGTGCGGTCTGGCGCTCATGCCGCTGGCCCTCCGGCGGCGGCGTAAGGCGCTCACGCTGGTTGCCCTGCTGGCGATGCTCGCCGCCGGCGTCTCCAGTTGCACCCAATCGAGCGTCGGCGTGTCGCTGCCTGGCCCGCGCACCGGTCCCGGCATATCTCCGGCGGGAACCTACTCGATTCCTGTTACGGTGAGCTCCAACGGCGTAACGCACGCCATCACCCTCACGCTCACAGTGGACTGAGCGGCGCAGGCCGGGCGCAAACCGCGACGGGCTATACTCTACTTTCGGGGAAATCGCCGGAACGCAAGTACCGCTACCGTTCCAAGCACCGGAGATGGGAAAGAGCAGAAAATGACCGCCAAAGTGACCGTGGAAGATGTCGAGCGCGTGGCCGAACTGGCCCACCTCGAACTCAAGCCGGAGGAGACTCCGCGCATGTTGGACGACCTGAACGCCATCCTCGACTATGTGGCCGAGTTGAACGAACTCGACACCTTGGGCGTGACGCCGCTGGCCCAGGTGAGCGATTTGCTTGATGCTGCGGGTCAGGGCGTGCTGCGCGACGACGTGCTGCGGCCCTCGCTCGATCGGGCCGAAGTGATGTCGCAGGCGCCGGAGACCGACGGGGTCTTCTTCAAGGTTCCCAAGGTGATTGAGCGGTAGATGAATCGGGCTGCAAAGAGGCCGCAACGAGGCCGGGAAACGAGGAAGATTCACTTGGAAAGCGAAGCCAAACCAGCCGAAAACTTTGTGGAGCATCCCAAAACTCTGGCCGAGTTGCGCGCCGGGATTGTTGCGGGCACGACCAAGGCCGCCGATCTTGCCGCCAGCTATTACGACCGCATCGCGCAGGTGAATCCGCGCCTCAACGTCTACCTGAGCCTCACCAAAGAGCGCGCGCAGGCGCAAGCTGCCCGCATCGACGATCTCGCCGCCAAGGGCGATCCTCTTCCCCCGCTGGCCGGCATCCCGGTGGGCATCAAGGACGTGCTGGTGATGAAGGGCGCTCCGGCCACGGCGGGGTCGAAGATTCTAGAGGGCTATTGCCCTCCCTACGACGCCACTGCGGTATCAAAGCTCGAAGCGGCAGGCGCGGTGCTCCTCGGCAAGATCAACTGCGACGAGTTCGCCATGGGATCGTCCAACGAAAATTCCGCCTACGGCCCGGTGCGCAACCCGGTCGATACGGAGCGGGTTCCGGGCGGTTCGAGCGGCGGCTCGGCAGCGGCTGTCGCGGCGAACATGGCCGCGGCCACGCTAGGCTCCGATACCGGCGGCTCGATTCGCCAGCCGGCCAGCTTTTGCGGCGTGGTGGGCGTGCTGCCCACCTACGGGCGCGTCTCGCGCTATGGGCTGATCGCCTATGCCTCGTCGCTTGACCGCGTGGGGCCGTTTGCCGCCAATGTGCGCGACGCCGCGACGCTGCTCAGCGTGATCGCTGGCCACGATCCCAAGGACGCGACCAGTTCCCCGGCTCCTGTTCTCGACTATGCCGCCGAGAGCGACAAGCCGCCCGCGGGCCTCCGCATCGGCGTTCCAGCCGAATATTTTGCCGAGGGCCTCGACTCCGAGGTGCGCACGGCCATCGAAGCGGGCATTGCCGCGCTCGAAGCGGCCGGCTGCGCCATCAAGCAGGTCTCGCTGCCGCACACCAAGTACGCCGTGCCCGTCTACTATCTGATCGCCACAGCCGAGGCCAGCGCCAACCTGGCGCGCTTTGACGGCGTGCGCTACGGGCCGCGCTCTCGGGATTCGGCGACACTAGCGGATATGTACCGGCACTCCCGCGACGAGGGCTTCGGCGCGGAGGTCAAGCGGCGCATCCTGCTGGGCACCTATGCGCTCAGCGCGGGCTACTACGACGCCTACTACCTCAAGGCGCAGCAGGTGCGGCGCATTCTGGCCGAGGAGTATCTGCGCGCCTTCGCCGAGGTGGATGCGATTGTCACTCCCACCGCGCCCACGGCCGCCTTCAAACTGGGCGAAAAGACCGGCGACCCGCTGGCCATGTATCTTGCCGACATCTACACAGTCACGGCAAGTCTGGCGGGCATCTGCGGCGTGACCGTGCCCTGCGGCGCGACCAAGGCCGGCTTGCCGGTAGGAATGCAGGTGCTCGCCGCGCATCTGAACGAGGGCACAGCCTTCCGCGTGGCGCGTGCGGTGGAAGAAGCAGGGAATAGGGAGTAGGGAACAGGGAACAGGCTGCCGGATGGGGTTCGCGGCTTCCCACCCATCGCAAAAAGCGCGATGGATGGGGCACCCGGCACCCGGCTGCGGGGATCTAGGAGCGGGCACGATGAGCGAGGGCGCAAGGTTTTGGGTTGTGGTTCTGGCGGCGACGCTGGCCGCTCTTCCGGCGGCTCACGCGGCCCCGCGCAAGGCGCACACAGTGTTGCTGGGCGCGACGCAAAAGGTGGCCTACTCGAAGGTTGGCGATCCGGCTGGCGCGGCTGCGGGCGAGACCGAACTCAAGATTCGCGCGCTTCGGGTGGATGGC
>JBEKPI010000131.1:0-11204 GCA_049520855.1 Occallatibacter sp. | reverse complement strand
GCGAGAAGGTTCTCCTTTTCGATGTGGTCGATGACCGCAATGGCGACGGCACAGGCCAGCGGACCTCCGCCGAAGGTAGTGCCGTGCATTCCCGCATGGAAGGCGCGGGCAACTTCGTTGGTGCAGAGCGTCGCGCCCATGGGAATGCCGCCGGCCAAAGGCTTGGCCAGCGTGGTGATGTCGGGCTTGATGCCGAAGTGCTGATAGGCGCACCACTTTCCGGTGCGGCCCAGGCCGGCCTGAATCTCATCGACGATGATCAAGGCCCCGGTCGAATCCGCCAGCGCTCGCGCCTCGGCGAAGAACTCCTGCGAGAGCGGACGCACGCCGCCTTCGCCCTGAATCGCTTCAAGCAAAATGCCACAAACCTCATTGGAGAATTTCGCGCGCAGATCTTCGATGTCGTTGAACTTTACAAACTCGAAGCCGGGAACGACGGGCTCAAAGGGCAGCCGGTACTTCTCCTTGTAAGTGGCCGAGATAGCGCCGAAGGTGCGGCCATGAAAGCTCTGTTCGAGAGCCAGAAACTTCGTTCCAATCTGTTTGCCTTCGTCGCGCAGAACTCCGGCGTGCGCGCGGGCCAGCTTGAGAGCGGCCTCGACGGCTTCGCAGCCCGAGTTGCCAAAGTAGACGCGGTCCATGCCGGTGATTCTGGTGACGCGCTCGGCCAGATCCGCCATCTTGTCGTTGAAGTAGTAATTGGAGGCGTTGATCAGTGTGCGGCTCTGCTTGGCAATGGCCTCTTCAATCACCTTATTGCCGTAGCCGAGCGCATTGACGCCGATGCCGCTCAGCAGGTCGAGATAGCGATTGCCTTGGTCGTCGATCAGATGCACGCCCTCGCCCGCGACAAACAAGACGGGAAAGCGATCGTAGGTATGGATGAGCAAACGCGCCTCGGCAGCTTGAATCTGTTCCAGTTTGGTCATTTCTTCGAGCTTGGTCATTTCTTTCTCCTTCGGACTCTAGGCCACCATCACTTCGGTGCCGTGTGCTACGCGGGAACTGCAAAGGTCGGGCAACGAGCCGGCAGCTTCCGCAGGTAAAATTCTTACGCGCTTTACGCCATTCAAAAGAGCCTCGCGGCAGGCGCTCAACTTAGGCAACATGCCGCCGGAGATGACGGCGCTCTTGGCCATCGCGGCGATCTGATCGATAGACAGCCATCGGAGCACCTCGCCCGATGCGTCTTTGACGCCGGGCACATCGGTCAAGAAGACCAGGGCATCGGCGCGGCAGGCGACAGCGCAGGCCGCGGCCATCTCGTCGGCGTTGACGTTGTAGTATTCGCCGTCGAAACCGAGAGCCATCGACGAGAGAACGGGTACGCCGTTCAACTTCCAAATCGCCTCCAGCCAGCGCGGGTCGCTTGAGACGATCTCGCCCACAAAGCCGAGATCGGGCGCGGTGCGCTTTTTGCGGGCGCGGAAGATCAAGCCGTCGCCGCCTGACAGGCCCATCGCCGGAACGCCCAGCGCCCCCAGACCAGCCACCAGCCCCTTGTTCACTTTGCCGGCCAGCACCATCAGCGCCACGTCGCGGGTCTCGGCGTCGGTGACGCGCAGGCCGTTGACGAACTCGCTTTGCTTGCCCAGCGCCTTCAACATGCGCGTCAACTGCACGCCGCCGCCGTGAACCACGGCCACCTGATGGCCATCGCGCACCAGCTCGGCGATGGCGCGCGTACAGCCCTCCAGAAGCGACGGAGTCTCAAGGCCCGCACCACCCAATTTGACGACGTACTTCATTCACAGCCCTCCGAGGCGATTTTCATTCCAGGCCTTCGGCCTCAGGCCAGCCAAGCATGACGTTCAGATTCTGCACGGCCTGGCCGGATGCGCCCTTCAGCAAATTATCCAGGCAACTGACGATCACCGCGCGGCGGCCGTCGGCGGCAAGCTGGAAGCCGATATCCGCATAGCAGGTGCGGACCGAATATTGAATCTGCGGCAGAATCTTATCGTAAATCCTCACCATGGGGCTGCCGGCAAAAAACTCGCGATAGGCATGCGCGATGCCGGCCCTGGTCCGCGGCTCGCGGAAATGGACGTAAATCGTGGACAGAATGCCGCGCGGAATCGGCAGCAAGTGCGGCGTAAAGATGATTTCGCCGGCGTCGAGGCCGATCTGCTCCAGCAATTCGCCTGTATGGCGATGGGTGAAGGCCCCATACGCCGAGAGATTGTCGGCCGCGTACATGTAGTGCGTCTTGGCCGTGGGCGCCTTGCCCGCTCCGCTCACGCCGCTCTTGGCGTCGGCGACGATGCCGCGCGTCAGATCGACCAATCCCGCAGCCACCAGAGGGCGCAGAGGCAGAATGATCGAGGTTGCGTAGCAGCCAGGATTGGCGATGAGGCGCGCACCGGCTATCCGCGCGCGATGCAACTCCGGCATTCCGTAGACGGCCTGCGCCTGGGTTGACGCTGCCAGAGCGGCGTCGTTGTCCTCGAAGGCATAGACAGCGCGGTTGGCCGCTTCCGTCAGTCTCCATGCCCCGCTCAGATCGATGACGCGCAGACCGCGCGCAAGCGCCTCCGGCGCCCACTCCCGCGATTGCTCGTGCGGCGTGGCGAGAAAGAGAACTTCGACGCCGCGCTTTTCGAGCAGTTCCCACGAAAATGGCTCCTGCCTGAGCGCGCCAGTACCGCTGCTGTCGGCCAGTTCAGGATGAATCTCGCCCAGCGGCACGCCGCCCCGCGCCGCGTCCTTTTCGTCAACGCGCCCCGCGAAAACCGGCGGCTTGCCCTTGAGGCGCGGATGCCGCACCAGCAGCCTGGCCAACTCCGCGCCCGCGTACCCGGTAACTCCCACTACCGCTGTTTGCACTGTTTCGATCATGACTCAAGCATTATCCTCAATCGAGCTTCCACTTCGCTTGCCCGGCGAATATCGGGGCAGATTACCAGCACCGTGTCGTCGCCGGCGACGGTGCCCACAACCTCGGGCCACGCTTCATAGTCGAGGGCTGCCGCGAAGGGCTGTGCTCCGCCCATCACCGTACCCACGACCACCTGGTTCATGGCCTGCTTCACGCGCATGCCAAAACTTTCCATCATCTCTTCGACCGAGGGCGGACTGTTGTCCTCGACGGCCGAGGCGGCTCCATTAGATAAAGTGTAGCCGCCGGGGCCTTTGGAGAGGCGCAACTCGTGAATGTCGCGCGAGAGCGTGGCCTGGGTCACGGCAAAGCCTCGCCGCCGCAGCTTGCGGCGCAACTCGTCCTGGCTGGCAACCAGCGCGTGGCCCACCAGTTCGCGAATCGCATTGTGCCGCAGTGTCTTCATCTAGCGCTTCCTGACAGAATCAACAGCGTTGCTCGGCGTGGAGCGGCCGCATCCGTATAAATATACATCACAAGTGCATAAGTATGCAAATCCGGCAACCAGCCAGGAAGGATTTGTCAGCGAAAAGATTTCCGAGGACCATGATGCGTCCGCGCTGTTACACTCTCGGAATAAACGCGGCTTAGACCCCGCCGCCGCGAAGATTCGACCCACAATGACAGAGAATACTCCGCTCGCCACCATCAACGACCTGTTCCGCCGCGTCGCCGCGGCCGCAAATCCCCGCGCCGTACTCTGGCAGGACGAATTCGGCCAGTGGCAGCCCATTTCCTCCGACCAGATCTACCAGAGGGTTCGCGCGCTCTCACAGGCTTTTCTCAGCTGGGGCGCGAAAAAGGGCGACCGCATCGCGCTCATCGGCGAAAACCGCTGGGAGTGGGCCGTCACCGACTTTGCCGCGCTGGCCATCGGCGCTGTGAGCGTGCCCATCTACCCCACGCTGACCGGCGAACAGATTGCCGTGCTGGTAGCTGACGCCGATTGCCGGATTGCCGTCGTCTCGACGCGCCAGCAGTTCGACAAGCTGAACGCCGTTCGAATCCAGACTCCGCTTAAGCGCATCCTCATGATGGACTCGGCCTCGGCTCCCGAAGGCGCGGTGGCCTTCAGCGAGTTGATGGCCGGGGCCGATGCCTGCGGCGCTGAGCGAGATCCGGTCTTTGACGCGCTGGTTCGCTCGGTCGAGCCCACCGACCTGGCCACGCTGATTTACACTTCCGGAACCACGGGCGAGCCCAAAGGCGTGATGCTGACGCACGGCAACATTGCCGCCAACCAGAATCTCGCCGCCGCGGACTTCGGCTTCAATCCGACCGACGCCTGCATCTCCTTTTTGCCGCTTTCGCACATCACCGCCCGTGCGCTGGATTACGTGATGTATTCCTACGGGGCGCAGGTGGCCTATTGCCCGCAGTTCGACAAGCTGCCCAAGGCCATGCGCGAGATCAGGCCCACGGTCATCGTGGGCGTTCCGCGCGTCTTCGAGAAGATTCGCCAGGAGGTGGAGCGCCGCGCGGCGCTTTCCCTTGTCAAGAGCCGTTTGCTTGCCTGGGCTGTGCGCATGGGCGCCGGTCACACCGATACCGTTTATGACGGCCGTCAGCCCTCGTCGGTCCTGTGGAAGCTGGCCAGCAAACTGGTCTATTCCAAGGTGCGCGAGGCCTTCGGCGGCCGGGTGAGAGTCTTCGTTGTCGGCGGCGCGCCGCTGGGCATCGATACCGCAAAATGGTTCGCGTCGGTGGGCATCGCTCTCTGGGAGGGTTACGGGCTGACCGAGACCTCGCCGGTCATCGCGCTCAACACGCCTCTCTCCCACCGAATGGGCTCCGTGGGCTTGCCGCTCGCCAATATCAAGCTGAAGCTGGCCGGGGACGGAGAGTTGCTGGCCCGCGGGCCGTCGGTCTTTCCCGGCTACTGGCACAAGCCGGCCGCCAACGCGGAGTGTTTCGATGCGGAGGGCTGGTTCCGCACCGGCGACATCGCCCACTTCGATGCGGCTGGATTTCTCTTCATCACGGACCGCAAGAAGGAGCTGCTGAAGACCTCCGGCGGCAAGCTGGTGGCGCCTCAGCCGATTGAAAACAAGCTCAAGTCCAATTTATTGGTAGCGCAGGCCGCGCTGGTCGGCGATAGGCACAAGTTCGTCTCGGCGATCCTCTCGCCCAACTTCGCGGCGCTGGAGGAGTGGGCGCGTCCCCTCGGCATTGCGGCAAGAGACCGCGCCGAACTGGTGGCCGATAGCCGCGTTGTTGCGCGCTACGCCGAGATTGTGCGCGAGGTGAACGGCAGTCTGGCCAGCTTTGAGAGCCTCAAGCGCTTCCGCGTCGTGGCGGAGGAATGGACGCAGGAGTCGGGCGAACTGACTCCCTCGATGAAGCTCAAGCGGCGTGTCATTACGGAGCGCTATGCGGCCCTGATCGACGCACTTTACGCGGACGAAGCAACCGCACGCGGCGAATAGGGAAGGTCAGGCCCCGGCCCAGTTCCTTGCTGTACAGAGCGCGCTTGTCCCACAAGAGGTGCAGCCCGCGAAAGAATGGCGCGCCCCAGGCGCCCACGGCCAGCAGGCTGCCGAATAGAATGATGGCGTCGATGCTGAGCCGTCCGTTGCGCGCCCAGTATGCGTCCGGATCCAGGTCCAGCCAGATCGCGAACTCGTCCAGAGTCAGCGCCGCGCCCACTCCGTAGCTGACCGACATGAGGCGGCTGAAGAAGATCGAGAGCGGCGAGTGGGAGCGTCCCAGGTCCATGAGCCAGCCGTAGCCGACCAGCAGCAGGATGAGAATCCCCCAGACCAGATGATGAATGTGCCGCCCATGCACCACGACCCACTGGAACGGTCCCTCGTCGTTCTCATGCACAATCAGGCGGACGAGAACCCGCACCCCTATAAACGTCACCAAAAAGGAGACCGAGGCGATGAACATGCGCCGCCGCGGCCGGTCGGGGATGGTCGAGCGGACCAGGAATCCCAGCCGGGTCAACTGCAGCAGGACCAGCAGCACCACCACGACAAGGCTGGCAAAGGCCAGCAATACAAGCGCTCCAGTTCCGGGCATACCCTATTCAATCATTCCGTGCCTTTATTTCAAAATCTTGGCAAGCGCATCTTCGTGGCAATGTTTTTGACAAGCTTCGCGGTTTGGGGCAGACTGGAAACAGATAGGTAAAGCCCGAAGGTCGTGCAACCTTCGGGGTAGTGAGCATTACCTGTTGAGCAACACTCGGATCAGAATTGCCAAGGCCAGCAGGAATCGCCAATCGAGCACGATTCTGATGGCCACCTGGAGCCATGAAGGCTCTTTTCTGGGCACTCTGCCCTCACCTCCTCACATCGGCCGGTCCTGAGGCCGCCCTACGGCCCCAGGATCTCGCCGATCCCGTAACCGCTGCACCTGTGAAGAGGAAGACTACCCGCCATTCTAGCTCAAGAACTCGCCGCCGCAAGGCGCCGGCCCTCCCTGCTGCATACCAGTTTCCGCTCAATCGATCGCCTGTGGACCGACAACCTTGCCCGCTAACGTGAGCCTCGTCACGATTTGTCTTTACAGCCGTAGGGTAAACTGGCTAAGGCGTCGAGAACGCTAGTTTTCCCGTTCTGAACGTACTGTACAGGGACATGCTCCCGGCCCGGCTCAGGCAGCCGCGCAAATTTGCGATGAGGAGATTTTTAGGATGCGAGTTGCTTTGTTGACCGGCGGCGGCGACTGCCCCGGACTGAATGCTGTGATCTATGCGGCTGTGCGCAAGGGCATCAACCACTATGGAGATGAGTTCATCGGCTTTCTCAACGGCTGGAAGGGCGTGCTGGAGAACCAGTTCATTCCGCTGACGCTGGAGGCCATCGACGGCATTCAGTTGAAGGGCGGCACCATCCTGCACTCTTCGCGCACCAATGTGAAGAAGATTCCAGGCGGCATCGACAAGGTGCAGGAGGTTCTGAAGGCCAACAAGATTGACGCGCTGATCGCCCTGGGCGGCGACGACACCCAGTCGGTCACGCTCTTCCTGAGCGAGCACGGCGTTCCCAGCGTGGGCGTTCCCAAGACCATCGACAACGACATCAACGGGACGGACCAGACGTTCGGCTTCGACACCGCCGTGATGATCGCCACCGAGGCCATCGACCGCATCCACACCACCGCCGACTCGCACAATCGCGTGATCGTGGTCGAAGTGATGGGCCGCGACGCCGGCTGGATCGCCTACGCCTCCGGCGTCGCCGGCGGGGCGCACGTCATCCTCGTCCCCGAAAAGGAGATCGACATCGACCATGTCTGCGCGCTGCTTAAGTACAACTACGACCACGGCAAGCACTACGGCGTGGTGGTGGTTGCGGAAGGCTGCCACTTGCCCGAGGTGGGCCAGGTTCTGGGCGACGCCAAGACCGACTCCTTCGGACACGCGCGCCTCTCCGGCATCGGCGAGGCTCTCTCCAAGTTGATCGAGCAGAAAACCGGCTTCGAGACTCGCTCGGTCAACCTCGGCCACACCCAGCGCGGCGGCGTTCCCACGGCATACGACCGGGCCCTCGGCCAGCGCTACGGCCTGCACGCCATTGATATGGTTCACGATCAGAAGTGGGGCCGCATCGCCGTCCTCAAGGGCCTGGACATCACCGACATCACCATCAAGGAAGCCATCGCGACAAATCGGCGGTTGGACCAACGCTTTTTTGACGTGATCGCCGACTTGGAAGCAAAAGTTTAACCGCCGGCTCCAGGGATTGCTCGGCAAAAAGCCATTCTCATTGCGAGGATGGCTTTTTGCTTGAGGACTGCCGTACAGTGGGGCTGTGCTCTATCGGCCCTACGATTCGCGGGATTTTGTCCAGCTCTACGCAATCGAAGAGCTTTGCTTCGAGCCCGCCGACCGCTTTGGCCGCGGATATATGCAACAGTTGGTCAGGAGCTCCAACACGGCCACGTGGATCGCGGAGAACGATGGGCAAATGGCAGGCTTTGCCATCGCCGAGTGGAGAGAGCGAAAGAAGAGAATCACGGCTTACATTCAAACCATCGAGGTTTCCCCTGAATCACGCGGCCAGGGCGTCGGCCGAGAGCTGCTCGCGCGCGTCGAGGACTCCTCGCGCGCCGCGAACGCTGCTTTGATCTGGCTGCATGTGGACGCCGCAAACACCGCCGCGATCCGGCTCTACGAGGGGCACGGCTACTCCTGCGAGGGCCGCCAGGAGAACTTTTACCCCGGAGGCCGGTCGGCGCTCATCTATTTGAAAGGGCTCGACTTCAGGCCCGCGAGTTAGCCGGCTGGCTGTGGAGCAGGCATACTCGTGTGAAATCTGCTTGACTTCCAATGTGATACATAGCACGATATATAGCAGAGGTGGAAGATGCCAGTTCTTGAAAAGGCAAAGGTCTTTATGAGCGGCCGGAGTCAGGCTGTCCGCATCCCGGCGCAGTTTCGCTTTACCAAGAGCGAAGTCTACATCCGTCGCGACCCGAGGAATGGCGATTTGATCCTCTCGCAAGCGCCGACAAACCTGGAGGAAATCTTCGCCGCGCTCGATGCGGTGGGGGTGCCGGAAGATTTTCTTTCTCCCGCCGATCGCGCCCAGGGACTTCCGCAAGAGCGGCCTGAGTTATGAGTTCTCTTTATATGCTCGATACCAATATGGTGAGTTATATCGCCAAAGGCCACTCCAAAGCCGCTCGCGCACGAATGTTGAATCTGGAGGAGAATGAGGTTGTCTGCCTCTCGGCGATTACCGAGGCGGAGATTCGCTTTGGTCTGGCCAAGAGGCCGGAGGCGGTCGTGCTCAGGGAGCGGATGGAGTGGTTTTTGGCGGCAGTGAAGATATTGCCGTGGGGCAGCGAAGAGGCCAAGGCATACGGAGCGCTCCGAGCCAGCCTCGATTCCTCGGGGAAGACGCTGGAGAATATGGATATGCAGATTGCCGCCCACGCGATTGCGCTGGGCGCGACTCTTGTAACCAACGACAAGGCCTTTGCCCAGGTAGAGGATCTTCATCCAACGATGAATTGGGCAACCGATCTCCTGTAGCAGGCGCTCTCCGAGTTATCAGGCCCTTTACTTGCCGTCCGCCTGCGTGTTCTTGATAAACGCCGCGACGCGGTCGTGGAGCTGCTTGAGGCACTCGTCGCGCACATAGACCATATGTCCCGACTCGTACCAGGCGTATTCGATGTTTTTGGCCAGCGACTGCGGGATGGGCAGGTGCTTCTCTTCGTACTGGGCGGCGAAGAAGGGCGTGGCCAGGTCGTAGTAGCCGCCGTTGACCATGATCTTCAGCCGCGGATTGGTCTTCATGGCTTCGGCCAGATCATTGGCCACGTTCAAGCTGATCGGGTTGTTATTGTGCTTCAAGTCCCACTGCGCGTCGCCGAAGAGCGCTTCGGCAAGGTAGGTCTGCCCCTCGCCATACTTCAGATCGCGGCGCACATAGTCGTTGAAGAGGGAGACATAGGCCGAAGAGATGGCCGAGCTTTGCGGGTCGTACTCCGCGCCTTCGCTCAGCGAGTCGAGGTTGGGCCCGGAGAAGCGCGTATCGAGCCGGCCGGTGGTCAGGTTCTGGTCGTCCTGCAGTGTCTTCTCAAACTCTCCGCCGCTCACCCGCAGATTGGCTTTGAGCAGGTAAGCCACGGGCAGGCCGGTGTACGCGTGCAGCTTTTCAGCCGCCTGCTGTTTTTCTTCCGCGCTCAGATCGGTGCCCAGAGCCAGCGCATGGGAGTAGGGGCCCATGGCGAAATCTTCGACTTCCTTCAAGAACGGCTCCAGATTCGGTTGGGGTGCATCAGGCTGCTGAGGCAGCTTCTTGTGATACCAGGCCGTGGCCGCGTAGGTGGGCAGAGCCAGCACGTATGGCAGGTCAACGCCGGGGTTGCCGCTGGGGCTGTCGATGTCGGTGGTGAAGTTGAAGATCTGCGAGAGCAGAATCACGCCATTCAGGTCGATGCTCTTCTGGTTCTCCAAAATGTCGGCCAGAACTGCCGAGCGCGTGGTGCCGTAGCTCTCGCCAAAAATGTATTTGGGCGAGTTCCAGCGGTTGTACTTGGAGATGAATCGCTGAATGAAGCGGGCGAAGGCGTTGGCGTCCTCGTCCACGCCCCAGAAGGCCTTGCCCGCGTCCTTGCCGACCAGGCGTCCGAAGCCGGTACCGGGCATGTCGATGAAGACCAGGTCGCTGGTGTCGAGCAGCGAATAGGCATTGTCAACCAGTTTGTAAGGCGCGGCAGGCAAGTGCTGGTCGCCGCTGGTGACCACATGCTTGGGCCCCAGCGAACCCATGTGCAGCCAGACGGTGGAACTGCCCGGACCGCCGTTAAAGAAGAAGGTGACAGGGCGATCCTCAGCCTTAGCGCCGGTCTTGAAATATGCCACGTAAAAGATACGCGCAACTGGAGTTGTATCCTTTGGGTCTTTGGGTTCGTCGAGCGCGAGCTGGCTGGCGGCCTGGGGCTTTCCGTCCAGGCCCAATTGCGCGTCCTGTACGTCGGTCGAGCCTACGGTAAGCGTTCCGGCAATGGCTGTATAGGCGATGTGCTGGCCCCCGGCATCGACCGTGCCCTGCGTAGTGACCTCGGCCGGCGGAGCCTTTTCGACGGTCTTGTCGGCTGCCTTGTCGGCGGGCTTGTCGGCAGGCGCATCGTCTTCGGCGCTTAACAGGGCAGGCGCGAAGCAGAGAGAGGCCGCCAGCAGCGCGGCACAGAAACGGTAGGTAAAACGCATCCAAGAGCCTCCAGAAGGGGAAACCTGCGAAGAGTCAGTATAGAGGAGCCGGGCAGTTGGAAGAAAACCGCAAATCCACCCACAATTCAAACTCCCGTAACAATTGAAGCCGACAATCGTAGACGGCAGGTTATCCGCAAAGGAGATTTTCAGTGAAGAGAACGTTGGTTGGCGTTTGTTTGTTGGTTTTGGCTTTGAGTTCGGCGCAAGCCCAGAAGTTGACCGGGGCGGGCGCGACCTTCCCCTATCCGATCTACTCCAAATGGTTCAGCGAGTACAGCGCGGCGCATCCCGGCGTCGAGATCAACTACCAGTCGATCGGCTCCGGCGGCGGCATCCGCCAGGTCACCGCGGGACTGGTGGACTTTGGCGCCACTGACGGGCCGGCCACGGACGAACAGCTTGCCGCTTCCAAGACCAAGCTGATCCACATCCCCACCGTGCTGGGCGCGGATGTGCCGGCCTTCAATGTTCCTGGCGTCAGCGACCTCAAGTTCAGCGGCGATGTGCTGGCTGACATCTTCCTGGGCAAGATTTCCATGTGGAACGACGCGCGCATCGCCAAGGACAATCCGGGCGTCAATCTGCCCGACCAGAAGATCATTGTGGTCCACCGTTCCGACGGCAGCGGCACCAGCTACATCTGGACCGACT
>JBEKPI010000130.1:0-14849 GCA_049520855.1 Occallatibacter sp. | reverse complement strand
CCATGCCCCGTCAGCCAGTTGGAGATGGTCGCTATGTCGGTCTCGGAGGGTCCGAATTTCTGGCCGACTGCCGGCGGCGAGAGCCAGCGGTGGAAGTCGGGCGATGCCGGATCGTACTGGGCGGCGACGAACTTCTCGAAGGCCGCCTGCTGCTCGGGACTGCGGCTCAACACCAGAATCAGATCGGTCATGCGAAGGTCCGGGCTCACGCGGCCGCGATCGTTGGCGGCGTTGGCCGCCGGGTGCCTATTGCCTCTGAGCGTCACAAGCTGGCTTTCGTCGATCCGATCGACAATCCGCACCGCGGGCGCCAATCCCTGGGCCATCGACGCTGGAGTACACAGCAAGGCCGTCGAGCAGAGCAATGCGCCGGCCAATGCATAGAGAGGGAGGGAACTGATAGAACGCATAGTGGTTTCCTGGACCTTCCTTCGGAGCAAACCCCGAAACAAACAAGAACGTTGAGATTCCTACCGAAATCATAACGGCATGGAACCGTTCGCAACCACTCCATCTTGGATTTAGACGCGAGAGCCGCGATCATTGGCAGCTCAGCTTCATGAGGGAGCAGCGCGCCGTTTCGCCGAAAACGCGCAAAACCTAACTGAAGGCGGGGAAGACTCCAGCCCCGGCTCCAATCCTTTCATCCCCGCGGCAGAGCGCAACAAAGCCAGAGGCCAGATGAAGCAGCGATTGGAAAAGCCAAGCACCCGGCGATGCAAGCGCCAAGCGCAAGCAATCTGCCGGAAGCACTCTGTTTGACGCGGTTCAACTGGGAAGGTTGACCCTGAGGACGAGCAGGAGGGAAAAACTCCCACGACGGGAGCGAGTTCAGGGCCGGATGAGCGATTTAGTCGGCAGAGTCTTTCTGGCGCGTCGCCTTGACAGCCGACAGAATCCCAATGCCGATCATGATGACCGCGCCCACGGCAATCCATTGCGAAGGCAAATGTGCCAGGTGCGCGGCATAGGCCAGCCCGCCGATCAAGATTGCGAATCCAGCAGCATAGATTCCGAACGACATGCGATCTCCTTATCGGTAGTGCGGGTGGCGCCCGGCTTTGCGGGCGAGCAGGTTCGCCGGTTCACAGCAGCATGGCTCGCTTAGCGGTTCGCGCAGGGCTGGGCGGGGGATCGAGGAGTTTGGGCCTCGACGAGTTCTCTTCCGGCAGTTCGTCGTGGAGAACCATGTTGAGCAGCGACGCATAAACCCGAATGCGGCCGTTGTAATCGATGTAGCCGAGCTTTCTGAAGCGATTCATGAAGAAGCTGACGCGCGACCGGGTGGTGCCGATCATTTCCGCAAGAGTCTCCTGGGTTACCGGCGGGATGAGCGGCTCCGGATCGCCCGGCTGCCCAAATTCGGCCATCAGCAAGAGTGTCCGCGCCAGGCGTCTTTCGCTGGAGTTGAAGAGCTGATCGACGAGATCCGCCTGGGTTCGGATGCCTCGCGTCAGGATGAACTTCATGAAGAAGTCGGAGAATTGATGTTCTTCATGCAGCACGCGCAGCATCATGGCGCGCTCGATTTTGAGCGAGACACAGACGGAGACCGCAAGAGCCGAGGCGGTTCGAAGCGCGCCCACTTCGGCCATCGACTCCTCGCCAAAGAAATCCCCGGAGGCAAGCATCGTAACCGTCGCTTCTTTGCCCCTCTTGGAGATGACGGTGAGCTTTGCCCTGCCAGTTTGCAGATAAAACACAGAGTCGGCGGGGCCTCCCTGGGCAAAGAAAGCCTGCCTTGGCGCGTGGCGGAGGATGGTGCGTCCAGGCCCTTCGGTTGCCAGAAATCCGGCTGAATCAAACGGTTCTTTCTTGGGTCCGGTCATCGAAACGGCCTCCTTTCCAAAACGGTTCGGCCCCGCATCGGCCGCTGACAGGCGGAGGCAAATTGGCCCTCCGCTTGGAGGCGCAAGCCAATTCGCACACTTCAGCATCCCACCGCTACCGGCAAGAGTCTGAGCGGTTTAGATCACATCTTGCATCGGGCTGAAAAGGGAGAATTTGCGCGGAATCGGAGTGCCGGCTACGCGCGATGGTTTGATCTATCGGCTGGCCTCGTTTTGGCAGCGGCAATCGCTACAGCTTCTGCGTTCTCTGCACGGCGCGCACGCCGGGGACTCTCCGCAAATTGAGGACCATGCGGTTGAGATGGCGGACATCCTCGGCTTCGGCGACCAGTTCGACGACGGCCTCGCCGTTCTCGTCCTTGCGAATATCGACGCCGCTGATGTTGGAGTTGTCGTCGGAGAGGACGGCGATCAGTTCCTTCAACATGCCGGCGCGGTCGTCGCAGGAGACGGTGATTTTGACCGGGTAGCGCTGCGGCTTGCCCGCCTGATCGCCCTGGCGCGACCACTCGACATTGATGCGGCGGTCGCTCTCATAGAGCAGATTCTGCACGTTGGGGCAACTGCGGGCGTGAACGGCGACCCCCTTGCCGCGGGTGACATAGCCGACAATCTCTTCGCCGCGAATCGGATTGCAACATCGCGCGCGATAGACCAGCATGTCGTTCTGGCCCTCGACCTGGAGCGAATCCGATCCCGTCAGGTGCAGCTTGCGCACCGCGTCCGACATGGCTGCCTCGGCGGTGGCGGGCTTGATCTCCGGCGCGGCCTCGGCGTCCGCCTGATTGGCGCAGCCGGGCGAGAGCTTGTTGAGCACCTGGCGGGCGGTGTGCTTGCCCTGGCCCAGCGTGGCCAGCAGATCGGCGGCGGTGGCCACTCCATATTCGTTGGCGATGCGGCCCAGGTCCTGGTCGCCGATCTGGGCCATCGGCACCTTGAACTTGCGGGCCTCGCGCTCCAGCAGCTTGCGGCCAATATCGACGGCGCGGCGCCGCCGGTCTTCGTTGAGCCAGTGCTTGATCTTGTTGCGGGCCCGGGGACTCTTGACAAAGGTCAGCCAGTCGCGGCTGGGCTTGTGATCCTTTTGCGTGATGATTTCCACGATGTCGCCGGTGCGCAGCTTGGTGCGCAGCGGCGCCATGCGGCCGTTGACCTTGGCGCCGACGCAGGTGTTGCCCACCTCGGTGTGGATGGTATAAGCAAAATCCACGGGCGTGCCGTCGGCCGGCACCACCACCACCTTCCCCTTGGGCGTGAAGGTGTAGGTCTCGTCGGGGTACAGGTCCATCTTCAGGCTGGAGAGGAACTCGTTGGGGTCGGTCATCTCCTTTTGCCAGTCGACCAACTGCCTGATCCAGTTCAACCGCTCCTCGTCGCGGGCTGTGACCACGCCTCCGCCGGCCTTGTACTTCCAGTGGGCGGCAATGCCCTCCTCGGCGATGCGGTGCATCTCCTCGGTGCGGATCTGCACCTCGAATTGATGCCCGCCGGGGCTCATCACCGTGGTGTGCAGCGACTGGTAGCGGTTGGCGCGGGGCATGGCAATGAAGTCCTTGATCCTGCCCGGCACGGGATGCCAAAGGGTGTGGATGAGCCCGAAGACGGCGTAGCAGGCGGCCACGTCCTGGGTGATGACGCGAATGGCCAGCAGATCGTAAACCTGATCGAAACCAACCTTGGAGCGCTGCTGCTTCTGGTAGATCGAGTAGATGCGCTTGATGCGCCACTCGACCCGGGCCTCGATGTTGTTTTCGCGCAGTTGCGCTGCGGCGCGATTCGACGGCCGCCGTGACCTGCTCGTAGCTGATCGGGTCGGTGTAGCGGAAGGCCAGGTCCTCCAGCTCGCCGCGCACCTTGCCCATGCCCAGCCGGTGAGCCAGAGGCGCGTAGATGTCCAGCGTCTCCCGCGCGATGGCCTCCTGCCGCTCCGGCTTCAGATGCTCCAGAGTCCGCATGTTGTGCAGGCGATCGGCCAGCTTGATCAGCACCACGCGCACGTCCGAGACCATGGCCAGCAGCATCTTGCGAACGTTTTCAGCCTGGCGGTCTTCGCGATTGGCGAACTCGATCTTGTCGATATTGGTGACGCCCTCGACGATGTGGGCCACCGGAGCGCCGAACTCGGCCTCGATCTCCTCATTGGTGGCGGGCGTGTCTTCGACCGAATCGTGCAGCAGGCCGGCGGCGATGGCGGTCGAGTCCATCTTCATCTCCGCCAGCACCTCGCCCACCTCCAGCGGGTGAACGATGTAAGGCTCGCCCGAGGCCCGCATCTGCCCCTCATGATGCCGGACGCAGAACTCCCAAGCCTTGCGAATCAGAGAGATGTCGTCGCTGGGGCGGTTGGCGTGGACCTGCTTGAGCAATGCCTCAATGCGGCGGTCGATGGCCTGCTGGTCAATCGCGTGCTTTGCCGTGACCGGCTTTTCAAGCACTTGCTGGGCAAGGCCGCGCACATCGGGCTGCGCCGTTCCAGCGGGAGCCGGAGGCGCGCCGGAAAGGTCAGCCGGTGCGGACTGATGGACAGTCGCCATGCTTCATTATAGGCCGGGTTGGTTTGTTGCGCTTGAATAGGCGCGGATTGGGCCGTCGCCCAGGTCGAGTCGTCCTCTGCGGGCCACCTGCGGATTCCGGGCTTTGATCTGCTAATCGACGCCGAAGGTGTAGACCTCATCGGCAATGATGATCGCGTACTCGCCGGGGGTGAGCGGGGATGCGGGGACCAGTTTATAAGATCGCTCCCCGTATGTTGACACTTCAACGGGTAGGCCTTTGACGGGCTCCCGTATACCTCCTCTGTTATTCGGCTTTGCATATGCGAGCTGCCGCTTACTATCTTTCTGTCCGAGGCGGTAAAGACTGACTTGCTCCGGACTTCCGGTTTTGAATACAAATTCAGCCCTTTCATCAACTCTTATTCGGAAGGAAGAGCTGGCTCCAGATATAACGAGCAACAGATAATCTGGATTCGGGTGCCACGGACTGGTGTTGCCGCTTGTTCCCTTTCTCCACTGTTCATCTGGAAGCGGCTTCAATTCCTGGCTAGTCGGGTCGAGATGATAGACCACGCCGATGGCCGTGGGCTCGATCGGCTTGGCGGGCGCGGATTGGGCCTTGCAGAGGCCAAGCGGAAGAACAAGCATCAATACAAAGACCAATTTACGCAAAGACATACGCTCTCCTTGCCAGGAATCACAGCTCGTTTTTTCCCGGATGCGCTCAGTATAGTCCAAGAAACCGTGGATGGAGAATATTTCCAATCGCTGATGCCTTGAAAGGGCATAGCTTGTAATAACTGTGCCACATGCAAAAGTGTCTTCAGTTAGCCGAGAAGCGTCAGGGCACGACTTTAGTCGTGCCGCAAAAGGCCCACTCCGATTCCGGCTTTAGCCGCTGCGGAATTGCAAACAACTGAAAACAAAGAGACGCAGGGGCTAAAGCCCAACCTCTTCTTGCTGAACTAGCGGCACGACTAAAGTCGTGCCCTGACGCTTCTTGCAATCACCGAGGAATTTTGCAATTGTCTCAACTTATTGAATAATAAGGAAATAATAGATCATAAAAAATATGAGCGCACAACGCGCATATTTTATGAATCGATTGTGCTATAGTTATATCAGATTTGTTGAGCGGCTTGGACTAAGGTTTCAGGCCCGCAATTTCAATCCATCAGGAGGACGCATCATGGCAATCACTCGTTGGGATCCTTACCGGGAAGTTGTATCCCTGCAGAACCGCATCAACTCGCTCTTCCACAATATGAGCGGCGAGGACGATCCGTTGGCGGCGGCCAGCTTTGTGCCGGCGGTCGACATCTACGAAGATCCGCAGAAGGTCGTGCTCAAGCTGGAAGTTCCGGGCATCGACCAAAAAGACCTCGACGTGCGCGTCGAAAACCACACGCTGACGGTCAAGGGCGAGCGCAAGTTCGAGGCCGAGGAGAAGGAGCAGAACTTCCACCGCATCGAGCGGCGCTATGGCAGCTTCTATCGCGCCTTCACGCTGCCCTCGACTGTCGATACGGAGTCCGTCGCGGCCAGCTACAATGCGGGTGTGCTCAAGCTGGAGCTGAAGAAGAAGCCCGAGGCCCAGCCGAAGCAGATTCAGATCAGCATAGCGGCATAAGAGCAGCTTTTAGCTGTTAGCTCTTAGCTTTTTTGCCGATGGCAAAGGGTTGAGCTTGACCGCGCCGGGAGGCAGCAAAAGGCTGCTCTTCCGGCGCTGTTTTATTGTGAAGGAGTTGCAAAGAAGAGGAATCTGTTCGTTGCCGGCCGGAATCCAGTGGGTTGGCAAGAACAAGCTAAAGGCTAGAAGCTAGCAGCTAGGAGCTGAAAGAATGGCTATTCGCTGGGAAAAACTGACGGTCAAATCGCAAGAGGCGGTGGCGCAGGCGCAGGCGCGGGCAACGGAGCTCGGCAACCCCGAGGTGCAGCCGGCGCATCTGCTGCTGGCGCTCATCGAAGACCGCGAGGGCGTGATTCCCTCTGTGCTCGACAAGATCGGCGTTCCCACCGAACGGCTGGAGCATGAGCTGCATCGGATCGAGGAAAAGCTGCCGCGCGTGGCCGGCTCGGCGAGCCAGCCGGGCCTGAGCCAGGCGCTCAATAAGGGCCTGGAACAGGCCTTTCGCGAGGCCGCAAACTTCAAGGACGAGTATGTGTCCACGGAGCATTTGCTGCTGGGCGCGGCGCGCCTGAAGGGCGATCCGGCGGGCGAGGCGCTGGTGGCGCTGGGCGCGACGCATGAGGCGATTCTCAAGGCGCTGACCGCCGTGCGCGGGACGCAGCGCGTGACCGACCAAAATCCCGAAGGCAAGTTTCAGGCGCTGGAAAAATACGCCAAAGACCTCACCGAACTGGCCCGGCGCGGCAAGCTGGACCCGGTGATCGGCCGCGACGAGGAGATTCGCCGCGTGATCCAGGTGCTGAGCCGGCGCACCAAAAATAACCCAGTGCTGATTGGCGAGCCGGGCGTGGGCAAGACGGCGATCGTCGAGGGGCTGGCGCGGCGCATCGTCTCCGGCGACGTGCCGGAGAGCCTCAAGGACAAGCGTGTGATCTCGCTGGACCTGGGCTCGATGCTGGCCGGCGCCAAGTTTCGCGGCGAGTTCGAGGACCGGCTCAAGGCGGTGCTCAAAGAGATCGAGGAATCGAACGGCGAGATCGTTCTCTTCATCGACGAGCTGCACACGCTGGTGGGCGCGGGCGCGGCCGAGGGGGCCATCGACGCCAGCAACATGCTCAAGCCGGCTCTGGCGCGCGGCGAACTGCGGGCCATCGGGGCGACGACGCTGAACGAGTATCGCAAATACATCGAGAAGGACGCGGCGCTGGAGCGGCGCTTTCAGATTGTCTACGTCGGCGAGCCGAACGTCGAAGACACGATCGCCATTCTGCGCGGCTTGAAGGACCGCTACGAAACGCACCACGATGTGCGCATCAAGGATTCTGCAATTGTGGCGGCAGCCACACTCTCGCATCGATACATCAGCGATCGGTTCCTGCCTGACAAGGCCATCGACCTTGTGGATGAGGCAGCGGCATCGCTGGCAATTCAGAAGGGGTCGAAGCCAACTCTCATCGATCAGCTTGAGCGGGAGAGGACTTCGCTTGAGATTGAGCGCGAGGCGTTGAAGCGCGAGACAGACAGGAATAGCCGCGAGCGCCGCGAAGCGGTGGAACAGGAAGTGGGCGCGCTGACTGAGAAGATCACCGCGCTTTCGGCGAGATGGACGAAGGAGCGCGAAGCGAGCAGTCGCATTACCGATGTGAAAAAACGGATTGAGGATTTGCGCTTTGAAGCCGAAGAGCAGACGCGCAAGGGAATGTTGGAACGCGCCGCGCAGATTCAGTATGGCGAATTGCCGAAACTCGAAGCCGAAATGAAGCGATTAAGCGCCGCGCAGGAAGGCAATGCCGGCGTGGCGCGCATGTTGAAGGACGAGGTCGATGAGGAAGACATCGCCGGTATCGTGAGCAAGTGGACGGGGATTCCCGTCTCGCGGATGCTTGAGGGCGAGGTGAAGAAACTCGTCGAGATGGAGACGCGGCTGCGCGAGCGGGTCGTCGGGCAAGACGCGGCGCTGACCATCGTGGCCAATGCGATTCGGCGGTCGCGCGCGGGGTTGAGCGATCCGCGGCGGCCCATCGGCAGCTTCATCTTTCTCGGTCCGACGGGCGTGGGCAAAACGGAGACGGCGCGGGCGCTGGCCGAGTTCATGTTCGACGACGAGCAGGCCATGGTGCGCATCGACATGAGCGAGTACATGGAGAAGCACGCCGTGGCACGGCTGATCGGCGCGCCGCCGGGCTATGTGGGCTACGACGAGGGCGGGCAGTTGACAGAGGCGATCCGGCGCAGGCCGTATGCGGTCGTTTTGTTCGACGAGATCGAGAAGGCGCATCCGGATGTCTTCAACATTCTCTTGCAGGTGATGGACGACGGCCGATTGACCGACGCCAAGGGCCGGACCGTCGATTTCAAGAACACCGTGCTGATTATGACCTCGAACCTGGGCGCGCATCTGCTGATTCCAGATTTGTCGAAACCGGACACGCTCAAGACGGAGCACGACTTCGACATGGCCCGCGAGTCGGTGATGCGCGTGCTGCGCGAGCATTTCAGGCCGGAGTTTTTGAACCGCGTGGACGACATGGTGATCTTCCGCCCGCTGGGTCAGGCGCAGTTGAGCCAGATTCTGGACCTTCGGTTGAACGAGGTGAGCAAGATGCTCGAAGACCGTCAGATTTCGTTGGAGCTGACCGAGCCGGCGCGGCAACTGATTCTGGCCGCTGGGTCGGATGCGGCGTATGGGGCGCGTCCGCTGAAGAGGGCTTTGCAGCGCATGATCCAGGATCCACTGGCGATCAAGATACTCAATGGCGAGGTGCTGCACGGCTCTCATGTCCGCATCGATGTGGACCGCGGTACGAACCAGTTGCGTCTGGAGCCGATGAGCCGCGAGGCGATGGCGTGAGTCGAATCGCTATACTGTTTGCTGGTTCCCGATCGATCGCGTATGCCCTTTGCCCGCAAATCCGCCAAGCCCCGGACCTTCCTGAATGAGGCCGGCCTCTACGACTACGCCGTCAAGACGTTGGGGAGGGCCATGCGCTCCGAAGCCGAGCTGCGGCGGCTGATGAAGACCCGCGCCGAGGCGGGCGAACGGGGCGAGGCCGCCATCGCGGCTGCTATGGCCCGGCTGCGCGAACATGGCTACCTGGACGACGCGGCCTTCGCCGAGACCTATGCCCGCCTGCGCCAGGAGAATGAAAAACTCGGCGTCCGCAGGGTCCGCCAGGATCTGCGCCAGAAGGGTGTCGGCTCCGAACTCATCGCAGAAACGCTCGAAGCCCGCTACGCCCAAACCAACGAAGAGGCACTGGCCCGCGAGCACCTGGAACGCAAGCGGCTGCGCAAGCCGGAGAACGAAAAGGAGACCGCGCGGATCATGCGGCGGCTGGTGGCGGCGGGATTCTCTACGGGCGTGATCTACAAGATTCTGCGCCAGTGGGACGTGCCGGACGAAGCCCTCGCCGCCCTGGACAACCTCGATGAAGAGCCGCACGAGGAGTAATGGTTGGCTACGGAGCCTCTTGCAGAATTATCTTCTGTTAGCTGATAAGCGTCAGGGCACGACTTCAGTCGTGCCGCAAATGGCCTAATTAGATTCCGGCTTTAGCCGCTGCGGTATTGTAAATAGCTGAAAATAAATATCACAGGGGCTAAAGCCCGCATTGATTTTGTGGCACTTACGGCACGACTGAAGTCGTGCCCTGACACTTCTTGCCTCTCGAAATCAGTTTTTCCGGAGACTGTACAGGTCGCAGCTGTTCCCTTCAGATAGGCTAGGCAGATGAGCATTTTTGACGAGAAGCGGGCCGAACTGGAGCAGTTTGAGTTCATGATGGGCGTGGAGCGGGGCAGGCTGGCGGTGGCGCTGGATTTGCTGACCGATTCGCTGATTCTGGTCGGCCAGCATGGAGTCTACTGCGCCTCCAGCCGCAACCCGGCCAAGCCGGCGCTGGATTTGCAGGCGGTGCTGGGCGGCATGGAGGGCGCCAAGGCGCTGATCCAGTCGGTGATGGAGGAACTGCGGAAGAGCAGGGAGCAGGGAATAGGGAGTAGGGAGTAGGACGCGGCCTTGCAGCCGGGTGGCGAAGAGCGGCTGGGGAATGTGCCGCCGCAATCCAAAGTGCTGTATGCTGGAGATGCGCGCCCGTAGCTCAGCTGGATAGAGCGAACGCCTCCGGAGCGTTAGGTCGGGAGTTCGAATCTCTCCGGGCGCACCATAAAAAAGTGAAAAAGTGAAGTAGTGAAAAAGTGAAGCGGTGAAGAAGTGAAGGGGTAATAATTGATCCATCCAGCCTCTTTTTCCCGGCCTCTTTCTCGCCCGCCCTCTCCCTCCCCTTTCATCGTCGCCGTCGGGCAGTCCGGCCAGTGCGGTTAGACTGGATAAGGGCCTGCGAAGCAATCCCATACGCGGCCCGGACAGGGTTCAAATGCACTTCAATTTCGATTTTTCCGCGCGCCAGATTCTTTGGACGCTGACCTTCGCGGGGCAACTGATCTTGCTGGTGGTGCTGCTGGGCCGCGACCGCGCGCGGCGCTATCCGTGGTTTACCGCCGGCGCTGCCCTGTTTGCCCTGCGGCTGATGGCCGAGATGCTGCTGTCGGGCCGGTTGGCGATGCTCCCATTACAAGAAACAATGCTGACGCTGGCCAACCTGGGGATGATCGCCAGCATGCTGGTACTGGTGGAGATCGCGCGGCGAGCCTTTGGCGCAGCAGAGCGCTCCCTATGGATCGTGAATGGCGCAGGGCTGCTGGCGGTGGCCGGCGGCATGCTGTATTGGTGGGGGCCGTGGCCCGCCGCCAAGGAGTTGGATTGGGGCACCACGCTGGGCAAGCTGCACCTCATGCAACTGATGGCCCAGAAGGGCGATGCCCTGGTGAACCTGCTAATGGTTGAATTGGGGCTGCTGGTGGTGCTGTTTGGCCGGAGATTCAAGGCCGGCTGGCGGAGCCACACGCAGATGATTGTTATCGGACTCTCCACGGCGGGATTGGCCATGCTGGCATTGGAGGGATTGGTGCAGTTCATCGTAAAGACAGTTCATCCCACAACCAGGGCGGAGTACGATCGCATCCTGGGCCTGCTGAGCAAGCTGATGAACGCCAACGAGGTGGTTTATCTGGCCGCATTGGTGTGGTGGATTGTGTGGCTGTGGCTGGACGAGCCTGGAACAGCGGAGACTCCGCCGGTCGCGACGACGCCGGAGCCAGCCGAGTAGCCGCTCAGGGAATCAATGCGGCTGACGGCATCTTGTGCGCCACAAGCAGGTCTTGTATCTCAGGCCGTGACTAAAACACCATCTTCCTCCAGACGGAAGACGCCAGAGGACTCTCTGAGAGCCCAACCGGCGATCAGCAGACTGGGAGCGAGAGCCGGCGCGGCATCGCCGAGCTTGCCAAGCGTCGTATGCAGGATCTCCTGCCCAGGCTGCGCGGCGCGCGAGACGACGGCGCAGGGGAAGTCCGTCGGCAGCCCCTCGTCGAGCCACTGTTGCGCCAGCAGGCGCAGGTCGCGCCCCGGCATATAAACGACGCGCGTCGCGTCTTCCCGCTCTGGCAGCGGTGCGCGATTGTGAGACTGCGCGTGATGGCCTGTGGAGAAGATCACATTGGATGCGCTGTTGCGGCTGGTGAGCGAGCAGCCGATGGCCGCGGCCGCGGCGAAGGCGGCCGAAACCCCCGGAACGATTTCGAAGCGCACGCCGGCTTCGGTGAGGGCGGCGATCTCTTCGGCTGCGCGGCTGAAGATGAGCGGGTCGCCGCTTTTGAGACGGACCACGGTACGGCGCTGTTGGGCGCGCAGGACCATCAGCGCGCCGATCTCTTCCTGGGTGATGCTTTTCGCGCCGCAACGCTTGCCCACGTTGACGATTTCAGCGCGCTCCGGCGCTAGCCGCAAAATCGCCTCCGGGACAAGATCGTCATGCAGTATGACATCGGCGGATTGAAGCAGGCGCAATGCCTTGACGGTGAGCAGGTCGGGGTCTCCGGGACCGGCTCCGACTAGATAGACCGTTCCTTTGGATGCGGAAGAACGAAAAGCAGGTCCTTCGACTCCCTTCGCTGCGCTTCGGTCGCTCAGGATGACAGATGTTTGTGTAGATTCGGTTTGATCGGCTTGAGCCATCTGGCGCGAGGGGCAGTGCTCGGAGGCGCAGATGGGCTGCTGCGCCAGTCGATGCAGCAGCAATCTGCGAGCCTCGCCAGCCGGATGCGTTGCGAGGACTTCGCGGCGCAGGATTCCCAGCTCTTCGAGCCAGGGGCCAAGGTCCGCGGGCAATTGCTCGTCGATCTCGCGGCGCAACCGCTGGGCAACGGCGGGGCTTTCGCCGGCCGTCGAGATGGCGATCTGCAACGCGCCGCGGCTGACCACCGAACCGAAATAAAAATCGCAGTGGGGAGGGTCGTCCACGCTGTTGGCCAGGATGCCGCGCTCGACGGCGCCCTGGTAGACGGCCGCATTGACCTCGGCTGAATCGGTTGCGGCGATGACCACGAAGTTGCCATCGAGGTCGGAGATCTCGAACCGGCGCTGAATCCATTCGAGCCTGCCTTCGCTCGCGAGCTGGCGAATTTCAAATGCGGCATCGGGCGCGACAACGCGAAGCCGCACGCCGGTCTTGAGCAGGCTGCCGATCTTCTCCAGCGCAACTGTCCCCGCGCCCACCAGCAGGCCGCGCCGCCCTTCGAGTTTGAGAAATACCGGCAACAGGCTCATGGTCAGCTCCTCATTCGGCCACGCCATGCGGCACAGGGCTTGTCGGCAGGTCGCGCTCGACGGCCGCAACCACTTCGCCGGCGAGATGGGCGCGGAGTTCGTCGTTGGTGTGGCGCAAAAACCAGGCCCGCAGGTTCTCCTCTGGCAGCCGTGTGGCGAGGTAGTGGCGCAGCAGCCGCTCGATCGACTCCGGCACCAGCGGCGCGGGGCAGCGATAACCGACCGGCCGTGCGATGGCGGCGTGCTGGCCTACCGCTCCGCCGAGGCAGAAGTAGAAAGCGTCGGTCAGCTTTCCCTCGTGCTTGATCTTCTTGCCTTCCATGCCGATGTCGGCGATCCAGTGCTGGCCGCAACTGTTGGGGCAGCCGGTGACGTGCAGCCTGAGCTGCTGGTCAAACTGGGGCAGCCGCTCTTCCAGCTCATCCACGATCCAGCGGGTGAAGCCCTTGGTCTCGGTAATCGCCAGCTTGCAGAATTCGGTCCCGGTACAGGCGACAGCGCCGCGCCAGAACGACGAGCCGTCCACATGCAGGCCGAGCTGGCCCAGCTCCCGCGCCAATTCCGCGGCTTTCTGGTTGGGAATGTCGATGAAAAGCAGGTTTTGCGAGACGGTGGTGCGCAGCGCCCCGCTGCCAAAGCGCTCGGCCAGGTCGGCCGCGGCTTCCAACTGCTCGCCGCTGAGCCGGCCGCGCAGCACCGATGCTCCCACATAGCTCAGGCCCGGCTGGCGTTGCGGATGAATGCCCGCGTGGTCGCGGAAGATGTCGTCGGGAACCTGCTCGGGCGCGCCCGGCAGCAGCTTGAATGTGAGCCGCGATTGCAGCTCGGCGAGAAAGCTCTCCGGGGTCCAGCCTTCCTTGAGGAAGAGGTACTTGAGGCGGGCTTCATTGCGGTTTTCGCGCAGGCCCTGCTGCTCGCGGAAGATCTCCGCCACGGCGCGGACCACGCCCAGCACCTGATCGGGAAGAACGAAGGCGTCGAGGCGAACGGCAAGATGCGGCTCCTTTGAGAGGCCCCCGCCGACGCGCAGCGAGTAGCCGGTCTGGCCGTTGTGTTCGGTCGCGGTGAGGCCGATGTCGTTGATCTCCGGATGCGAGCACCACGAGGGGCAGCCGGTGACCGAAATCTTGAATTTGCGCGGCAGGTTATAGAATTCCGGATTCCCCTTGAGCAGTTCGGTGATCTTGTCGGCCAGCGGAGAGGCATCGACCAGCTCATCGGCGGCCACGCCGGCCAGCGGGCAGCCGGTTACGTTGCGCACCACATCGCCGCATGCGCCCTTGGGCGAGAGTCCGGCGGCGTCCAGCGCCGCCACAATCTCGGGCAGCGATTCGATGGTGAGCCAGTGAAGCTGAATGGCCTGGCGAACGGTAATGTCGGCCAGATTGCGCGCGTACTTGCGCGTCAGCCCGCCGATGACGCGAAGCTGCGAGGCGGAGACGATGCCGTTGGGAATGCCGATGCGCAGCATGAAGTAGTCGGAGGCCAGGCCCTCGCCGCCCTTGCCGCCGGTCGCGCCCACGCCGTCGCCCTGGGTGTAGACGCCCCACCACTTGAAGTAGAAGTTGGCCCACTCGGGCAGCACGCTGGCGCGGCCCTCCCGCGCAAAGGCGCGCACCTCGTCGAAGGCTTCCCAGGGGTTCTTTTCGCGCTTGAGACGCTCGGACTTCTGGGCTTTTGTCTCTTTCTCTTGCACTGCTGGAGTCATATTTCCTCTTGGCAAACAGAAAACCCGCGACAGCTAAGGCTGCATCGCGGGCATTCGGGGAACCATGGATTTCGATCTGAACTTTAGACCCAGGTCACCTCTGCGCGCGAAGCGATGTACAGCGGCGACAACAGGGCTGACCTTGCATATAGAAATAGTAGGGGCGGGCCAAGCGAAAGTCAAGTGTTGCCGGCGGCGGTGTCCGCAAGAACACTCAGGGCGGGCCGGCTTCCGGGTTGGCGGCCAGCCAGCCGCAACATCAACCCCAGATACTGCGGCGTTTATGAGGAGTAATCCTGAGAATTGCACGCAACTGAGGCAGGACGCCAGCTACAGCCGACGATGGAGAGCAGCGCCCAGAAGAGGCGAGGAACGATGGCCAAGACAAGGCGCTGACGAAGCTGGAACTGGCACTGCCGGTCACTGAAACGATTCTAAGGCTGCGAGTCAGCGAGTGAGTGAGCGAGCTATAGCTGGACGGCTTGGCAGCCTGGTTCTC
>JBEKPI010000129.1:0-11345 GCA_049520855.1 Occallatibacter sp. | reverse complement strand
CCGGAATCTCGACATCGACCGCATGATCCGCGGTGATCTCCAGGAAGACGCCGGTGTTGGGCCCGCCCTTGTAGTCCTGTCCGGTGGAGTGGAGGAAACGCGGCCCGAAGCCCAGGCAGGTGGCCACGCGCTTGGCGTCTCGCACCTTGTGCCGCAGCCCCTGGATGGCCGCCTCGTGCTCGGGGAACATGGGCAGGTAAGCCAGCGCGGCAAAATAATCGCCGGCGTGAATCTGGCCCAGATGGGCGCGCAGATAGCCGGTCAGGGTTGCAGCCGGCGCTGTCTTTTTGAGTTCGGCGGCGTAGGCGCTGGTGGCGTAGACCTTGATGCCCGCGTCTTCAAGAACTGGATCGCGCTGCGGCAGCTTGCCGGTCTGTTCGTAGGCGTCCATGAGGTCGCGAGTCTCGATCTTTGCCGACTCGACATCCGGCTGGTTGAAAGGATTGATGCCCATCACCGAGCCGGCCACGGCGGTAGCTACCTCCCAGGCAAAGAATTGTCCGAATATCTCGTAGAGGCCGGCAATCTCAATGTCAATGACCGGATGGCCGGCAGCCGACAGCGCCGCGATCTTGGCGCCGAGAGCAGCATCCGCCTCGGTGTCGACCGCGCCGGTGTAGCGGATGTAGGCGAAGATGCGGTCGTTGCCGTAGACCTCGGGAGGGCCGATAGCCTCGCGGTCCACGGGGGTGATGCCTTTGCCCAGCTTGCCGGTCGATTCCGCTACCAACTGCTCCATCCAAGCGCCCAGGTCGGCGATCTCGGGCGAGGTGAAGATGGTCAGCTTGTCGCGTCCGGCGTTGGCTGCCGTGCCAAGCAGCAAGCCGAGCCGCACCGCCGGATTCTCTGCGGGTTCGAGCTTGGCGGAGGCGACGGCTTTGGCTGCTTCGTTGAGCAGCTTTTCAGCGTTCAGTCCGGCCAGCGTGGCCGCCACAACGCCAAAGGGCGAGAGCGCGGAGAAGCGCCCACCAATGGTGGGATCGCCATAGAAGATGTAGCGGAAGCCGTCCTCTTTGGCCACCTGCTCCATCTTCGAACCGGGATCGGTAATGGCGACAAAATGGCCGCCCGCCAATTCCGGTCCAACGGCTTCCTTCATCTCGTTGAAAAAATACTGTTTGAGGATATTCGGCTCGAGCGTCGAGCCGGACTTGCTGGCCACGACCACCAGCGTGTCGGCCAGATTGACCTCGTTGCGGGCGGTCCAGACCTGCTCCGGATCGGTGGAATCGACGATGCGCAGCTCTGGAAACCCGGGCCGCTGACCGAAGGTGAGCGCCAGCACCTCAGGGCAGAGGCTCGAGCCGCCCATGCCGAGCAGCAGAATTGTCTGGAAGTCGGCCGTCTCCACCTCCGCGCCCAACTCGGCGTAGGTGGACAGGTCTTGCTGCTGGCGCTCGACGATGTCGAGCCAGCCCATCCATTTCTCCTCGCCGTCGGAGGTCCACAGGCTGGGATCTTTCTGCCAGAAGCGGGCAACTTTGTGGTTGGCGCTCCAGTCGGCGGCGGCCTGGTCCACGGCGCCGCGAAGTTCTTGAGGGATTGCGAATCGAAAGCTCATCTCGTTATTGATTGTCGCTCAACTGCGCGGTTTTCGGTACGGGAACGCGGCACAATTCTTCGCGAGGGAGGAGCCTGCAAGGCCCTGGCTCTTCAAAGCACTGAGAAAACCAAGCTACCCGGCCAGGGCAATGTTGCGGTCGAGGATGGGTTTCGCGGCTTCAAAGGCGCGGCGAATTCCGGTCTCCAGATCGACCTTGGGCTGCCAGCCCAGGGCGCGCAGCCGGCCGGAATCCATCAGCTTGCGCGGCGTTCCATCGGGTTTGGAGGCATCGAAGACCAGACTGCCGTCAAAACCGAGCACCCGGCAGACCGTCTCCGCCAGTTCGCGGATGGTCACGTCGCTGCCGTATCCCACATTGATCAGCGGCGGAAAGTCCTCGCTCAGCAGCGTCCCGTAGCTCTGGTCGTCGAGGGTCATCAGATGAACGCAAGCGTCGGCAAAATCGTCGCTGTAGAGGAACTCGCGCAGCGGCTTTCCCGAGCCCCACACAACCACTTCGCTCCGCCCGGCATGCTTGGCCTCGTAGACCTTGCGGATCAAGGCTGGCAGCACATGCGAGGTTTCGAGGTTGTAGTTGTCGCCGGGACCGTACATGTTGGTGGGCATCGCGGCCAGGTAGCGCGTTCCGTATTGGCGATTGTAAGACCAGCACATCTCGATGCCGGCGATCTTGGCCAGCGCATAGGAGCGGTTGGTGGCTTCCAGCGGCCCGGTCAGCAGAGACTCCTCGTGGATAGGCTGAGGGCAGTCGCGGGGATAGATGCAACTGGAGCCGAGAAAGAGGAGCCGCTTGACGCCGTTGCGCCAGGCGGCGTCGATCACGTTGGTTTGAATCTGAAGATTGTCGCGAATGAAATCGGCCGGATAGGTATTGTTGGCGTGAATGCCGCCCACCTTGGCCGCGGCCAGAAAGACGTAATCGGGATGCTCGGCGGCAAAGAAGGCATCGGTAGCCGGCGCGTTCTGCAAATCCAGTTCGGCCTGGGCGCGGAAAACGAAGTTGCCGAAACCATGGCGCTCCAGGCTGCGCACCAGAGCGGAGCCGGCCAGGCCGAGGTGCCCAGCTACGTAGATTCGGCCGTCTTTCTTCATGGTTTCTCCTTGAGTGCTGGAAGCTGGGAGTCGGCGCGCCGGCCCATCTCAATGCTCGTGGAAGCCCGCGGCCGCCTCATAGCCGTGCTTCTGCACCAGAAGATCGCGCTTGGCCAGCTTCAGATCTTCGGCCACCATCTCGGTGACCAACTCCCGGAAGGTGGTGCGCGGGGTCCAGCCCAGCTCGCGCTTCGCCTTGGCGGGATTGCCGAGCAGGGTCTCGACTTCGGCAGGGCGGAAGTAGCGGGGATCGACGCGCACGACCGTCTGGCCGCGCTCGTCGACGGCATGTTCCTCGACGCCTTTGCCGCGCCATTCCAGAGTCATGCCCAGCTCGGCCGCGGCAATGTCGACAAACTCGCGCACGCTGTGCTGCTCGCCGGTGGCGATCACGTAGTCTCGCGCCGTCTCCTGTTGCAGCATGAGCCACTGCATCTCGACATAATCCCGCGCATGGCCCCAGTCGCGCAGCGAGTCCATGTTGCCCAGGTACAGGCAATCCTGCAGGCCGACCTTGATGCGGGTGAGCGCGCGGGTAATCTTGCGGGTCACAAATGTTTCGCCGCGGATGGGCGACTCGTGGTTGAAGAGAATGCCGTTGCAAGCGTACATCCCGTAGGACTCGCGATAGTTGACCGTGATCCAGTAGCCGTAGACTTTGGCCACGCCATAGGGCGAACGCGGATAGAAGGGCGTGGTTTCGGACTGCGGAATCTCCTGCACCAGGCCGAACATCTCCGAGGTCGAGGCCTGATAGAAGCGGGTCGTCTTGGCAAGCCCCAGCAAGCGGATCGCCTCCAGAATGCGCAGGGTGCCCAGCGCGTCGGCGTTGGCCGTATACTCCGGCTCCTCGAACGAGACCATCACGTGGCTCTGCGCGGCCAGGTTGTAAATCTCGTCGGGCTGAATCTTCTGGACGATATTCACCAGGCTCGACGTATCGGTCATGTCGCCATAGTGCAGCACCAGCCGGGGATGATCGGAATGGGGATCTTCGTACAGGTGGTCGATGCGCTGGGTATTGAAGAGCGAGGAACGGCGCTTGATGCCGTGCACCTCATAGCCCTTCTCGAGCAGGAACTCCGCTAGATAGGCGCCATCCTGACCCGTCACGCCGGTGATCAAAGCCTTCGGCATCGTGCGCAATCCTCATCGTGGCCCGCTCGCCTCGGCGGGCAGCGGTCTTCTTGTGTGCGACCGCCCCAGACGGCATTTCCGTCCAGGCGAATCGTCTGCTTCCATCTTAAACAAAGCAGCCATACTTACGAAGGAGGGAATTCCCTCATGGTTTGGAAGGCGGCGAAGGGCTGCTCAGGCGGGGCCGGCGAAGAGCTGACGAAGGAACATGAAGACGAAACGGGGGTTGTGCTTGAGGTAACGCATGGCCAAACGCCGCGGCTCCGATGCTAAGCGGAATACCCATTCGAGCCCGGAGCGCCGCATCCATTGCGGCGCCCTGGGCTTGCTGCCGGCAAGGAAGTCGAAGGCCGCCCCAACGGCAAACATCACGGCGGGAACGGCGCCCAGATGCTCCACGATCCAGTTCTCCTGCTTCGGGCAGCCGAGTCCGACAAAGAGCAAACGCGCGCCGGAAGAAGCGATTCGATCGACGGCGGCCAGATCCTCTTCGGGGGTGAGGGAACGGAAAGGCGGGCTTTCAACAAAAACCACCTTGAGATTCGGATGACGGAGGCGCACCGCGGCGACCAAAGAATCGAGGACGGAAGGGCTTCCGCCGTAGAAGCCGACCGGTACCCCGGCTTTCTCGGCCGCCGCCAGCATGATGGCGGTGGCGTCAGGGCCGCAGACCCGCTGGGCCTTGCTCGCCCCAAGCGCGCGCAGCGCCCAGACGAGCGGCATTCCGTCGGGGAGGATCATTCCGGCGGAATTCAGCCCGCGCAGGAAAGCGGGATTGTCGACCGCTTCCATGATCACGTGGACATTGGCGAAACAAAGCGCGCGGGATTTTCGCTGTTCGGCCCAGAGGAGACTGCGTCGCACCAGCTCATCGTAGCTGCTGACTGCAACATGAACGCCGAGAACGGGCCGAGTTGCAATGTCATTCTGCATTTCGACGGACACGGCCAAGTTTGGGGTCTCCTGAAGGAATTGACGATCGTCCGCCGACAAGCCCGCGCCTTGCGCCGATGAGCGCCGGACGCGGCCTCGGCCTAGCGGAAATGAGGACGGCTGAAGTGATACAACGCGCCGACGGTAAATCCCGCGGGATTGAGCTGTGCGATTGGCTTGCCGCCCTCAAAGTAGAAATCCGGCCAGAATTGATACTCGTAATCGGCTCGCACCCACAATTGCCGAAAGGCCCGAAAATCCACACCGCCGCCCAAGGCGGTTATAGTGCGGGTCTGATGATAACGCGGTATGTTCGGCACTGGGTAGTCCGCGTTGCCGAACCCCATCAACAACTTTGCGTAAGGACGGACGGTGGAGAATCGGCGCCAGGAGTAAATGAGTCCGCCCCCCGCAACGTCTTGCCGCAGATCCACGAATTCTGATGAACGGCCGAAGCTGAGATCGCGAGCTTCGACCTCCAGGCCGATTCCGCGCAGCATCTGGGGAACTTTGCTGGGAGTATAGTCGACCCACAGCGTGCCGCCGAGCAAGTGGCCATGCCCAAAATCCGGGTTATAGCCTGAAAAGCCGACGCCGGCGGCCCAAGGGGAATATGCCTTCGGGCCTGTGGCTGCCGGCGTGGCTTGCGCAAAAACGGGGTACGCCGCACAAACTAAAAGAAGTGCGAGGGTGATACAAATGCACAGCTTCAAACGCATACTGAGTCTCCTTCAATGTTGCAGGACACCCTCCCCCGAGGCATTCCCTTTCGGTTGAGTGTACATCCACAGAGCGAAAATGCAAGGACTCGGTGAGCGTTTCCGGTCGCGGGCTTCCCGTTTTTGAGCTTCCACTTGAATGCAAATCTAAAAAAGCAAACCGCCCGCTTCGTCTTCAATGGCGGCAACCAGGGAGCCAAGCAGCGCGGCGCGCGGAGCGGCCAGCCTTCTTGCGCTCTCAAGCCTCAATTTTTCAGGTAGATGCTCAATGGCCCGGCGCAGGACCGGCAGCACCGAAGAAACGGTGGGAAAACGAGTGTCCCTGCCCACCTTCACCAACGCGCGGAAGGCTCCGATGGCCCCTAACTGCTCCAGCATATCCGCATCCCGCAGCAACACCGCCTCGATGTTCGCGGGCTCATCCCGCGGCTGATGGGTGCGGATGGCCTCGGAAACCGCCTCCAGCTTCCCGGCCGGAAAGCCCCAGCCCGCCAGCAGCCCGCTGGTCCGCGCAATGGTGTAAGGCACATGGTTCCAGCGTGCAAGCTCGGCCGGATCCTGGGGCCGATGCCCGAGAAAGAGGCCCAGGTCGTGCATCCAGGCGGCGGCAAAAAGAATGTCGTCGTCGAACTCCATCCCCTCGCCCAGGCGCACTGCCAGCGCGTAGATCCGCGGCTGATGCCCGAACTTGTCCACCGGCAGCGCCTCGGCCTGAATGTAGGCCGCAACCGACTCTCTCCAGTTAACCTTTGGACTCGGCTCGGCTTTGGTCTCGATGAGCGGTTCGGTCATCCCATCAATTCTTCCTTCGCTTTGGGCCAGCGGGGCGTTATCCGGATCAGGTCCAGCCTGCTCAGATCCGGCCCTCCCGCATCTTCCACGGCAAACTCCGGCGAAGCCGCGGGAACGGCCGCAATGGCTCCCATGGGCAGTTCCACCGGCTCGAATCCCGCACCTGCCAACCTGGCCGCCCCAGCGGCGACAAACAGGTACTGGAGCCCAGGGGCCGTTTCGCCGTTCCCCGGCAGGCTGGCGCCGGTCCTGCTGCCGGTCACCGGGATACGCTCGATGCGAAAGTACTCGCCATCCATCAGAATGGTTCGATCCGCCATCGCCTTCGGAGAAACCTTGCCTGCGCGGGTCGTGAGCCGCGTGGCTTCCAGAGACTTGGCAATGTGCAGCTCGCGGCCACGCCCGTAGTCGTACATCCTATAGGTGAGGTCGCAGTTCTGCTGCGTCTCCAGCAGAATCGATCCGGGCCAGATGGCATGAACTGTTCCCGCATCGACAAAGATCATCTCGCCGGCGGCCACATCAAGCACATGCAGGCTTTTTTCCAGTGTGTCCGTCTCGATGCCCGCCTTGACCTCTTCCAGCGTGACGCCCGGCTTGAGGCCGCAGGCCACCTGCGCGCCCGGCTCGGCCGACAGCGCGTACCAGCACTCCGTCTTGCCGCGCGGATCGCCGTACTTTTGCGCCATCCGGTCGTCCGGATGCACCTGGACACTCAGTTTTTCTTTGGCAAAGATGACCTTGATCAACAGCGGCGAAGCACTGCGTGCGGCAGCGTCAAAACTGCGTGCGGCAGCCTTTCCAAGCAGGGCTTCAGAATTCCCGGCAAAGAGCGCGCCCAGCGTCTGGCCGGCGCGCGCGCCGCCCATTGCCGCGCACTGGTCCCCGGTGAGCCAGGCTTCTCCGATGGGTGGGCCACTGCCGGCGACCTTGTCATACCAGGGACGAAGATCGCGGTAGCCCCACACGCGTTCCGAAAAGCTGGGCGCGATGCGGAAGGGGATCCAGGCGGTGAATGTTTCTTGTTCGAGGAACGCCATGCAGATGGAGCCTATTCTATCAAACTGCCCAAATTCGGCCAGAGTTGAAGCTGCGGCATGCAGGGGCAGAAAAAGCCCTGATCATTTGCGCGGAATCGGAGATGCGGTTGCGCAGAGACGCGGTCAGGAGCGGTTCGATGGCCGGTTGGCGGATTTCAGCGTTAACGCTCTCCGCCTGCCGACGACAAGAGCAAGACCAAAGAGACCGAAACCCATCAGCACCAAAGTGGAGGGCTCTGGAGTCGGAACCGGAGGCAGTTCCTGAGGGAAGACGCCAAACCGCTGGATCGCAGGATCGTCAGGCACCCATGTTGGATAGTTATTGGCATCCGCGACAGTCCACCAGCCCTGGGATACAGCGGTCGCCGCCTGCAGTTCATATGGAAGCGCCGCCGGGTCGGTGGGAAACTGCGCGGAGCTGGTGGTGGAAGACGGGTTCATAATCTCCCAAATCGCCGTCGAAATGGCGCCTCTGGTGGCCAAAGGCGTATTGAGCAGGCCGTCGTCATTCAGCTCATTCAGCAGAAAGGTGGATTCCATGGTCGCGGTGTAGGCGGCGCCGGTGAAATAAGAGAGCGGCTCGACCGTACCCGAATACGGCGTTCCGATGTTGGTTGGGCTGTTGAAGTCGTAACAGACCAAATAGACCGGCGCACCATCCATGGTGGCGATGTATGGGCTTACGGGAATATCGGCTTGCACATTGTTATAGATGTCCGTGTAGGTGTAGTAGGCATAGTCCGGCGTACCCCAGTTGGGGTCCAAAACGACGATGGAACTGGCAACGGCGGCTGAGGGCAGCGCCAGGCAGATCGCTCCGAGAGCGAGTTTGCTCAGAATTCTGGGAACTGACATTTCGGTTCCTTTCCTATCTCTTAGGCCGGGGGGACTATAAAGGAGTCTCCTATGAGATGCCTTGGCCTGTCAACGGTACTGGAGGGCGCTTATGTACGCTTTTCAGGTAATCAAGTTACAGCTTGCGAGTAATGCAACTAAGAGTCCAGGGTAATCGAGACTGCCACTTGTTTGCCGGCAGCCGCTTCCACGCTCCGGCTCACATGAACCCATCAGACAGCCGCCTCGGCTCACCGCGACCCTGGCGCCAATGACTGCACCCTCTGCCGCGAAGCCGCTTGCCCCATCCCCCCTCAAACGACTAGCCTAGAATGAGTAGACTCTGGACTGCGGGGGAATGTGGCCCGTTCCCCATCTCTCAAACATGGCGGTCGAGCAATCGGGGACCGCCTGTCATGGAAGAGACCTCTGTAGGCCGCAGAGCCGCTTAAAGGCTCCGTCGGCTGGGAATTTCCTCCTGCCAGCCTGCGGGAATCCGCAAAGGAAAGAGCGCGAACGCATGTCGAAGCCAGTTTCCATCTGTGTGATCGGGTCTGGATACGTTGGACTCACTGCCTCTGTATGTTTTGCCGAGATCGGCCATCGGGTCGCCTGCGTAGACAATAACGAAGCCAAGGTGAAGGCCCTGCGTGAAGGCGCCGTGCCCATCTTCGAGCGCCATTTGCCCGAGTTTCTGGCCAAGCACGGGGGGCGCGGCGTGACCTTTACCGGCGATCTGGCCGCGGCCGTCGAGCAGAGCGAAGCCATCTTCATTGCCGTGGGCACGCCGCAGAGCGATACCGGCGCCGCCGACCTCTCGTATGTTGAAGCCGTGGTCTCCGAGATAGGCCGCTTCATCGACGGTTACAAGGTGATCGTGGAGAAGAGCACGGTGCCGGTGCATACCAGCGAGCGGATACGGCGCGTTTTGCACCTGCATGGCGTGGCTCCGGAGAGCTTCGATGTGGTCTCCAATCCGGAATTCCTGCGCGAAGGCACGGGCATCGTTCAGTTCTTGCATCCCGACCGCATCGTGGTGGGCGCAAGCTCCGAGCGCTCCGCCGAAGTGATGCGGCGTATTTACGAGCCGCTTACGGGGGGCAGCTACTATGAGCTGCCGGATTCATTGCCGGGGAGCTGCAGCAGACAATGCCCGGCCAAACTGCTGGTCACTTCGCCGCAAAGCGCTGAGATCATCAAGCACGCCGCCAATGCCTTCCTGGCGATGAAGCTCTCCTTCATCAATGCCGTGTCGAATCTGGCCGAGCGCGTGGACGCGGACATTGAGGAGATCACCGCCGGCCTGGGGATGGACAGCCGCATCGGTCCCAGCTTTCTGCGTGCCGGCCTGGGCTATGGCGGCTCCTGCCTGCCCAAGGACGTCGCCGCCTTCCACTGGGTGGCCGAGCAGCAGGGGGTGGACTTCCAATTGCTCGAGGAGGTTCGCAAGATCAACGAAAACCAGAAGGATCACTTCTTCGAGAAGGCGCGCGCGGCGCTATGGAACCTGCGCGGCAAGCGGCTGGCCGTGCTGGGCATTGCCTTCAAGGGAGATACCGACGACATGCGCGACTCTCCGGCCGTCGGCGTCATCGAGAGGCTTTTGGAGGCCGGCGCCACCGTTACTGCCTATGACCCGGCCGCCATGGAGCGCGCCCGGATCGCGATGCCGCCCTCGGAGAAACTGCGCTACGCGGCGGATCTCTACGAGGCGGCAACAGATGCCGACGCACTGTTGATCCTGACCGACTGGAAGGAGTTTGCCGAGATCGACCTCGCGCGCCTCAAGCGGATGCTGCGCTTTCCCATCGTGATTGACGGCCGCAACCTTTACAAGCCACAGCGAATGCTCGAGCACGGCTTCACGTATGTGAGCGTGGGCAGGCCGGCCAGCTACCAGGCACAGGGGCGGCAACCGCGCTGAGCGATTCATATTCGAAGCAGGCCAAGGCCGCCCTGGAAGCGAGCGGCAGACCATCCTAGTTTTTTTCTGCGATGAGATGCTTCTTGCGAAAAGCAGGGCTTTATTAGATCATTCTATTGCCATTGATAGAGAATTTTGGCGGCTCTGAATTGTGAACAAAAAAGTTCCTCGTTCGACGACGGATTTGATAAGTCTTTGTGCGGCCGAAAAAGGAGTGCTCTTCATGAAGCGGCTTGTAATCCTGATTCTATTGGCGGCCCTTGCGGCGCCGGCATTCGCCTCGACGCACCGGGATATGTACAAAGTGCCCTGCGATGAGCTGTGGCGCGCGCTCAAAGATACCCTCAAGAACTCGGGGAAGTATGGCATCCTGGCCATCGACAATTCCGAAATGACGGCCTCGTACAACATAGGCGGCAATCTCAAGGAGAAGCGCACCAATTCCGCCGTCCTCAATAGCAAGGAAAGCGGAAAAGCCTGCGAATTGCAGATTCAGACCGCCTACAGCGGCGCGCTTACCAACGATGCGGGCGACCTGCGAAAGCGGGTCAATGAGTCGTTGGCCAAGCTGAAGTCTGTGCCGCTTGCGCCGTCCGAACCCCCGGCCGCGACTGCCCAGACCTCAATGGCCATCGACTCCACCCCTGCCGGGGCCGACATAGAGATCGACGGCGCGTTTGTGGGCGACACCCCGTCCACTGTCTCCGTAGCTCCCGGCAATCACCAGGTTGTGGTCAGGAAGAAGGGCTTTGCCGATTGGACCAGAACCCTCAGCGCCACCAGCGGCACGGTTCACCTGAACGCCGAGTTGGAGCAGGCCCCGGCGAAGCCGTAGTGCCCTTAAAGGCTGCGGCAAAAACTTTTTTTCGAAACAGCTAGAAGTGTCAGTGCACGACTTCACAGGCTGCGGAAAAACTCAATAACAAGTCCAGAAGTGTCAGGGCACGACTTCAGTCGTGCCGAAAGCGATTACAAGAAGTGGAGGGCTTCAGCCCCTGCGATGTCGAAACCGTCCAGACCTTCAGACCCGACGAGTGCCACCGGATGCGCAAGAACGTTCTTTGCAACCACGCGCACAGCGGGCGGAAGATCACTGTTCCAGACCGAACGCATGGCGAATCTCTTCATCGACGTCCTCCGTTCCTACATGAAGTCCGGAAGGATGACCGTCCATGACTTTGTCGTCATGCCTAGAGCATTTTAGGAATTACTGTAGACTGTTAATGCAGTGATGGAACCATGCCTTTGCGTTGTCTGGAGTGATCATCCGGATTGCTTCGGCGATGGCTATTTCCAGTGCTTCCTTGGTT
>JBEKPI010000128.1:0-11465 GCA_049520855.1 Occallatibacter sp. | reverse complement strand
CGGCCCCTTCGCCAACTTCGCCCTGGCCTTTGTGCTGATGGTGTTCTACTTCAACTTCATCAACGAAGTTCCTTCGATCCATCCCATTGTTGTCGAGTGGGTCGGCGAAGGCTCGGCGGCGGCCCAGGCCGGCATCGAGCCGGGCGACATCATCAGCAGATTCGCAACCGTGGATCAACCCAGCTGGTTCCAGATTCAGACAAGCGCCGGCCAGCACACCGACCAAACCGTGCCTCTCACCGTGGAGCGAGGCGGCAAGAGCTTGCCCCTGACCCTGCGCCTCTCCGGCAAGGGCAACGGAGCGGTGTACGACCTGAATGAGGCCGGCCTCTTCCTGCAGCTTGTGCAAAGCCCCATCAAGGTGGCTTCGGCGCCTTCCAATCAGCCGGCCGCGCAAGCCGGACTGCGCAGCGACGACCTTATCCTGGCCATCGACGGCCACGCCTTTCATACCTTGGAGCCAGTGATAGCCTACCTGCAGGCGGGACGCGGCAAGCCGGTCACGCTGACCGTCAGCCGCAACGGCCAGGTGATTGCGCCCCTTGTCGTCCGGCCATCGATCCAGGATTCAAAGTGGCGCATGGGATTCCTATACGAGCCGCCCGCCGATGGTCCCACGCAAGATGAGCCAATGGGGTTCTCGCAATCGGTGGTGGAATCGAAGGACTTCTGCGCGGAGAATTCCACGCTCATCTTCGGTGTTCTGGGCAAGCTGTTCACCCACAAGGTCTCGGTCTCGCAGCTCTCCGGCCCGGTGGGCATCGCTCGTGTCGCCGGCGATGCGGCCGAGATGAAAGGATGGTCCCCGAAATTCGGACTGGCCGCGACGATCAGCCTCAATCTGGGTATTCTCAATCTGCTCCCCTTCCCCATTCTGGACGGCGGCATGATTCTCTTCCTGCTGATCGAGAGCATCATCCGCCGCGACATCGGCATTAACGTGAAGGAGCGCATCTACCAGGCGGCGTTTGTGGTTCTGGCTGTGTTTTTTCTCTTCATTACCTTCAACGACGTCTCCAAGCTGCCGTTTTTCTCGCACTTGAAGCCGTGAGACAGCTATGTTAGTACCAAGACCGCGTGATTTTGTAATTGCCGGAGTGTAGCGCCGGTCTCCAGACCGGCTGTCGTGCAGGCGTCCACGCCTGCACTTATCCAGGAGCAATTACCAAATCATACAGTCAAGACACTAGGTGCCCTATCCATGTGCTTTCCTTCTGGCGCAAGGGTGAGGAACCACAACCCTCAACCCGTCTTTCTGTGAATTCGAGCCGACAAAACCCGAAGAAACAGGCAAGAATGTGGAAAAGATCGCGTTCCACGTGGAAAACCGGGTACGAAATCCAATGATTATCAGACACCGAGAGACCGCCGCATGTCCGTAACCACTGAAGTACGAGTGCGCTACGCCGAAACCGACCAGATGGGCATCGTCTACTATGCCAACTACCTGGTCTGGTTTGAGATTGGCCGCGTCGAGCTGCTGCGCTCGCTGGGCTTCTCCTATAGCGCCTTGGAGATCGAGCACCAGTGCATCCTGCCGGTGGTCGAGGCCACTTGCCGCTACCGTTCCCCGGCCCGCTACGACGATCGAATCCTCATCGAGAGCCGGCCCGCGCTGCTGCGCGGATCGGTCATTAAATTTGCCTACCGCATCCTGCGCAAGGCGCCCGAAGGCGAGGAGCCAGCGCTCCTGGCCGAGGGCGAGACCGTGCATGTGGTCTGCGACGGCCAGTTGAACAAGAAGCCCCTCCCGCCACACTACGCCGCGGCGCTGCGGGCGATGATGAAAGGCGAGTAAGCTCCTTCTCCCACCGGCCAAACTGCGCTCGGCGCCCCATCCATTTCGCGCTTCTTGCGAAAAGGGTGGTAGACCACGGTATGCTGTCTGCCATGGAACCCGCCCTCACCACCACCCCCGAGTTGCAAGGCGTTCTCGCCGAACTCTCCCGCCGCGAGCCGATCTTCCATCGCCCGGAGTTCGGAACCACGCGGGCCGACTTCGAGCGAATGACGGCCGAGGATTACTGGGAGACTGGCGCCTCCGGCCGGCGCTACTCCCGGCAGTGCGTACTGAACGAATTGGAGAAGCGATTCTCGACCCCGCACAGCGACGTTTGGGAGACCCGCGACTTCCATTGCCGCCGATTGTCCGAGGATACCTATCTGCTCACCTACACGCTACTCCAGAACAACCAGCGGCTTACCCGGCGGGCCACCATCTGGCGCGGCACCGCCGACGGCTGGAAGATTGTCTACCACCAGGGGACCATCGTTGAAAGCGCTTGAGGAATTCGCAAGTCGGGAGAATATTACTTCTCCCGCGCCACCACAAAATCCGGCACCCACAACAGGGCGCGCTTGAACTCGGAGTCGGCGATGGGCGCAAGCGCCTGGCGGCTCTGCTCGGCGTAGCGGTCGGCGACGCTCATCGCGTACTCGATCGAGCCGTTCCGCGCCAGAATCTGCTGGATTCGTTCGCGGCTCACATTCTCGAAGCTGCGGTCGTCCAGCACGCGCTGAATGGCCTGGCGGTCGGCCGCTGTGCCGTGGTCGATGGAGTGAATCACCGAAAGGGTAGCCTTGCCCTCGCGCAGGTCGCTGGCCACGGGCTTGCCCAACACCTCTTCGGTGGCCGTCAGATCGAGCACGTCGTCGACAATCTGAAAAGCCAAACCGACGGTCCTGCCATAAGCGCCCAGGCTCGATTCCTGTGCTTCGGTAGCCCCGGCCAGCACCGCGCCCAAGCGCATGGAGACCGAGAAGAGGCAAGCAGTCTTGCGATAGATCAAGTCGTAATACTCGGCCTCGCTCACGGCGCGGCCCAGCTTCTGGATTTGCAGCAGCTCGCCCTCGACCATCTGCTGCGTGAGCCCGATGAGCAGGTCCAGTACGCGCAGGCTCTTCTCTTCCAGAGCCACCTTGAAGGCCTGCATATAGAGCCAGTCGCCGGCCAGCACGCATTTTTCGTTGCCCCATGTGGTGTTGGCCGAGGGCCGTCCGCGGCGCACATCGGCGCCGTCAATAATATCGTCGTGAACCAGCGTAGCGGTATGCACCATCTCGACCACCGCGCCCAGGCGAACAGCTCCCTGGCCCGAGTAGCCCAGCGTGTGCGCCGAGAGCAGCAGCAGCGACGGCCGGATGCGCTTGCCGCCGCCCCCGCGCAGGTATTCGGCAATCTCCGTGATGGTGCTGACGCTGGAGGCGGCATCGCGGCCCAACTCCTGCTCGATCGCCACGAGGTCGTCCCGCAGCAGCTCGAAGACCTCTTTTGCCGTCGCTATCGCCAGTGTGCTCAAAGCTCTCCGGACCGAACCGCTTAGGGTTGAATTACGTTCTTGTTGGCTTTTATGAAATCAATCAGCTTGCCCAGGATATTCTCACTAGTCCCGTAATACAACTGGTCGCATTCATCTAGCTCATCGTCGCGGACATCATTTTCCGATACGAAAATGGATTCGAGGGCCTCAGGAGATAATTCCTGAATACCGAGAATATCGATTGCCTTTTTTGTGATTCTCGCTGTCTCATTGCATCCAATACGCGACAGAGAATCTACAATGATCGGAGCGTATTCTCCAGAAGAATTAGTAAAAAACTGGCTATACCCACCGTTATTCACTTCGCGCTCTAGGGCCTCAACGGCTAGCACGATTCGCTCTTCTTCCGACAGGCCATGCTCGCCGACTCGTTCCGATTTTTGCTGGATAGCCATTTCAATTGCTTGGATAAACTCGATCTCATTGCCATTCGAGATGGCAAGCAGTTCATCGACGGACTTTCCTGCACATCGTGCGCGCAGATTGGCGTACTCGCGCATTATTTCTTGATAGTCCATTTGTATTCCTCACTTAGTTCGTGCGGTAGTTGGTAAACTGCAACTCCACGCCCAAATCCTTGCCGCGCAGCAAGGCGATGATCCCTTGCAGTTCGTCGCGGTCCTTGCTCGATATGCGCACCGTATCGCCCTGGATGCTGGCCTGTGCCTTCCGTTTCGAGTCCTTGACCAGCTTCACGATCTCTTTGGCCTTCTCGATGGGGATGCCCTGCTGCAACTTGATCTTCTGCCGCACGCTCTGCCCCGCGGCCTGCTCCAGCTTTTCGTAGGTCATATTCTTCAGCGAGACGCCCCGCTTGACCAGCTTCTGGCCCAAGATCTCCTTGACCGCCTCCAGCTTGTACTCGCCCGCCGAGGCCAACTGAATCTCCTTGTCGCCCTCGGCCAGCTTGACCTCCGAGTGGGAGTCCTTCAGGTCGAAGCGCTGGCGAATCTCCTTGAGCGCCTGGTCGATCGCGTTGCGGACTTCCTGGATGTCCACCTTGCTCACAATGTCGAATGAATTCTCTTGGGCCATTCTCTCGTATCCTCAAACTCCTGCGCGGAGGGCGAACGCTGCCGAGCGCCGCGCTTGCTCGTAGCGCCTTTAACAGTTTCCCACGTCCGCCCCAAGGCCAAACAGCCGAAAGAAGTTTTTCGTGGTCGCGGAAGCAATTTCTTCGTCTGAGAGACCGTGGAGTCCGGCCAGTGTCTGGGCGGTCTGCGCGACCCAGCCTGGCTCGTTGCGTTTGCCGCGGTTAGGCGCGGGAGCCAGCCAGGGAGCGTCGGTCTCGACCAGCAGCCCATCGAGCGGCAGTCGTGCCGCAACATCGCGCAGCGGCTGGGCCTTGGGATACGTGAGATTCCCGGCAAAGGAGACCAGAAATCCCAAATCCATAGACCGCCGCGCCTGCTCCCATCCACCGCCAAAGCAATGCATCACGCCGCCCAGGCCGGTCCGCCGCCAGTGCTCCTCCAAAACCAGAAAAAGATCGTCCCAGGCGTCCGCGGATTCTTCCTTGCCCCGGCAGTGAATGAGAATGGGCCGCTTGTGGGCTGCGGCAATCTCCAGTTGGCGCGTCAGCCCTGCGCGCTGCACATCGTGCGGCGCGCCCTCATGGTAGTAGTCGAGGCCGATCTCGCCGCAGGCGATCACCTCCGGCTCAGCCAGCAGCCCGTCGAGCTTGGCGAGAACGCCATCGTCAATCTCGCCCGTGTTGTGCGGGTACACGCCCGCGCTGGCGTAGAGCCTCGGCAACCCAGCCCCGCTCTGAGCCAGCCCATTGAACTGGCGGCAGACCGCGAGCGCCCCATCCATGCCCGCTGCCTGCTCGCCAATCCCGATGGCCAGCACCGCGCCCACGCCCGCCTCCCATGCGCGCCGCAGCATCACCTCGCGGTCATTCGCGTAGCGCTCGCTATCCAGGTGTGCGTGGGAATCAATCAGCATCGGAGCCTTTGTGAGTGCTGCATGAAAGGGTTCTTTCAACAGAGATTCAGTTCAATGGGATGGATGGCGGATGAACGACGCGCAGTCCCAAATGCTCTTCAAAAGGCTCGAAGTCGCTGTCGTGGTGCAGCAACTGGTGGCCTTCCTCAATGCAGAAGGTGGCAATGATGCAATCGATCGTCTTGCGCACGGTGATCCCTTGGCGCTGTAGCAGTCGAAAGTTCTGAGCAGCACCGACTGCCAGTTCTACGGTCATCGATGCAAAGACCGGGAATTTCTGGAACAGTTGTTCGGTCTCACGAAAGCGCCGGTCAAAGCGAATACCCTGGAGAACCTCGCAGAGAATCAGGCTTGTAAGGCCTACCTGCTCGCGATCCAGTGCCAATTTTAGCCAGATCGTTTCAGGAGTGATCTTTCCGTTCAATGCATCGATCCAGACACTGCTGTCAACGATCACCATGCAGCTTACGCTTTCTCTGAACTTGCTTCGTGGCGCCTAGGCGGCGGAACTCTTCAGCTTCTCTTTCTCAAATTCCTCTTCCCAGTTGAGGAAGCGGCCTTCGCGCATGGCATCCAGATCGCCTTCCCACTGGACCTTGCCGAAGAGCTCCCGAATCTTCGCCTGCTCCTTGAGTTGGACCGTCTGCCGCAAACAGGCCTCGACAGCGGCCTTCTTGGTGGCCGCGCCAGTCGCCTTCATCGCCTGCCGCATCAACTCGTCGTCGATCTCGATATTGGTTCGCATCCCCGCGCCTCCCGATGTGTAAGCATAGCACGGTTTATGTGTATAAAGAAACGCGCAGCGATTAACCATCGGAGTGCGACCCCCGCACTACTTCAACCGCGCGCCCAGCGGCACATCTTCCAGAAATCCGGTCAGAACGGGTGCTCCGCCTTCGAGCGAAGCCGCCAGCAACATGCCGTTCGACTCCAGCCCCCGCATCTTGCGCGGAGCCAGATTAGCGACGATGACGATCTTGCGGCCAATGAGCTTCTCCGGCTCGTAGTATTGCGCAATGCCGGCCAGAATCTGCCGCTTCTCGTAGCCCAAATCGACCTCCAGCCGCAGCAGCTTGTCGGCCTTGGGCACGCGCTCGGCCACGAGAATTTGCGCCACGCGCAGCTCCACCTTGGCGAAGTCGTCGATGGTGATGTGTTGCGGTTCCTCAGGCGTTTGCGTCGCCACAGGCTGCTCAGTCGCAGCAACTGCGGTGACTGCAACTGGCGCTTGAACGGCAGTTGCAATCGGCGCCGCCGTAGGTGACTGCGGCTTTGTATCAGGGCACGACTGGTAGGTCAGGGCTTTAGCCCTGACTGCCGTAACCGCAAGATCAACCTGGGCTTTAGCCCCTGCGGCCTGCTTGACAGAAACTTCGTCCACCACAATCTCCTTTTTCGCAGTCTTCTCCAAGCTGGTCCCTCCGCTAGCCGCTTCCACTACGCTCAAATTGTTCTGCTCCTCGATCTGCTGCATCCGTTCGACCGCGTCCTTTTCCGCGCGGGGAAACAGCGGCGCCGGCTCGCCAAATTTCGTTCCGGCCTTCAATCCGCCCCACGTGAGTTCTGTCAAAAATGCCTGCTTTGCGGAGTCGTCGATCTCGCCTTGCCCAAGCTGCCGCCAGACCTTGGCCGCCGACTCCGGCAGTATCGGATAAACCAGCGCCGTGATAATGCGAATCGCCTCGCCCGCCGTAGCCAGCACGCGGGCCTGTAGCGCAAGGTGCTCGGCCTCTGGGCGGTCCGCGGGCCGCTTCCACGGCGCGTTGGCGGTGAGGTAGCCGTCGGTCTCCGCGACCAGCGCCCACAGCGCTTTCAGCGCATCGGAGAAATTCATCTCGTCGAACGCCGGGCCAAAGGCGGCAAGAGCGCGCCCCGCACTCTCACGCAGAGAATCTTCCGCGACGGTTGAAACGCCAGCCTCCGGCACAACCCCGCCAAAATACTTATGCACCATGTTGACCACGCGGCTGACCAGATTGCCGTAGCCGTTGGCCAGGTCGCCGTTGTAGCGCTGCACCAGGGCATCAAAAGTAAAACTGCCATCCTGCCCAAACGGAATCTCGCGCAGTAGGAAGTACCTCAAAGCATCGGAACCCAAAACGGTGTGAACCGTCTCGGCGCGCACGATGTTGCCCTTCGACTTCGACATCTTCCCCTGATCGAAGAGCAGCCAGCCGTTGGCCCTCACCGAACGCGGCGTCGCAATCCCCGCCGCCATCAAAAACGCCGGCCAATAGACGCAGTGGAAGCGGCTGATCTCCTTGCCGATCAGGTGCATGTCCGCCGGCCAAAACTTCGCGAAGCGCGCCTGGTCTGCCGCCTCGTCGCTCCCATAGCCCAGCGCGGTAATGTAGTTCGCCAGCGCGTCCAGCCAAACATAGATCACGTGTTTCTCGTCCCCCGGAACGGGAATGCCCCAGGAAAAACTCGTCCGGCTCACCGACAAATCCTTCAGCCCGCCGCGCACAAACGAGACCACCTCGCGCCGCGTGGACTCGGGGCCCATGAAGCCGGGGTTGGCCTCATAGAACTCCAGCAGCTTGCGCTCAAAGGCCGACAGCTTGAAGAAGTAGTTCTCCTCGCTCACCGTCTCCGTCACGCGCCCGCAGTCCGGGCAAACCGTGCCCGGAGGGCCGTCCACATACGCCTCGTCACTGACGCAATATTGGCCGGTATACGAACCCTTATAGATGAAGCCCTTGTCGCGCAGCGTGGCAAAGAGGTGCTGCACGCCGCGCTTGTGGCGCTCTTCTGTGGTGCGGATGAAGTCGTCGTACGTCAGCCCCAGCTGGTCCCACAGGCCCTTGAATTCTCCGGAAATGGCGGCGGCAAACTCCTCTGGCGTGCGCCCGGCCAGAGCGGCGGAGCGTTCGATCTTTTGCCCGTGTTCGTCCGTGCCGGTGAGGAACCAGGTCTCAATGCCCAGCGCCCGCTTGCGCCGTGCAATGGCGTCGCAGACGATGGTCGAATAGGCATGGCCCAGATGCGGCCGCGCATTCACGTAGTAGATCGGCGTGGTCAGATAATAGCGGGATGAGTTGGAGGCCGAAGTCGTCATAGGAGGGCGTTGCTCTCGACTCTCCCTTGCCGCCAAGCGGAATCTCCGAGAGCAATCTATCCTCCATCTTACGGCATTTCTAGGAACCACCCACTACCCCTGGGTGCCCCATCCATTTCGCGTTCTTGGCGAAATGGGTGGGAAACCACGAACCCCAAGTCCGCTCTTCTCGGCAGCCCAAGTTCGGCCCCACCGCAGGTGGCTGTTAAAATAGCCCTTGATAATCAAGGATTTCTGAGGCATATCGACGTGGTTTTGGAATTGCAAAAACGGCTTGAGCAGCATCTTCGCAGTGTTTTGGCAGCAAAGTACGATCTTCAGCTTGCAACGATTCCGCTGGAAATTCCGCCGGATCTGAAGTTCGGCGAACTGGCCACGCCCATCGCCTTCGAGCTGGCCCGCAAGCTGCGCAAAGCGCCAAAGATCATCGCGCAGGAGATTGTAGCCGCGCTCTCTGGGCTTGACGGCTTCGCCAGCTTCGAGGTCGCCGGGGCGGGTTACATCAACGCACACCTCGACCGCGCCGCCGGTGTGCGTAAGACGGCTCTCGACGAGCCGGAACACTCGTCCAAAGGGCTGCTCCATGCAATGGTAGAGCACACCAGCATCAATCCCAACAAGGCAGCGCACGTCGGCCACCTGCGCAACGCCATTCTAGGCGACACCTTCGTTCGCCTGCTGCGCGCCGCTGGACAAAAGGTCGATGTGCAGAACTATATCGACAACACCGGCGTCCAGGTGGCCGATGTGGTGGTGGGCTTCCTGCACATTGAGAAGAGGTCACCAAGTCAGGTCAGAGAGTTGATTGTGAAACTCGACCGAGACTTTCGTGCTGCACTAGCTTCCGGCCTAAGCGTGAGAGAGGCAGCGCAGTCCCATGGAATGCCGATTGACTACTATTGCTGGGGCCTTTACGCGCAAGTGAATGACTGGTATCTCGCGCTCGTCGATGACCTGGGGTTTCCAAGTGCTTGGGATTCGAATCCCAAGGTCGCCGCAGAGAGGAAGCAACACCGCCTCGACACGCTGCACGCGATTGAGACCGGCGGCAACGAGACGGCGGAGATTGCCGAGTTGATCTCGACCGCTGTCCTGCGGCGGCATTTGGAGACCATGCTGCGTCTCGGAATTGAGTACGATTTTCTGCCCCGCGAGAGCGAGATTCTGCGCCTCAAGTTCTGGGAGGCAGCCTTCGAGCAGCTCAAGCAAACCGGCGTACTCTACTTCGAGACCGAGGGCAAGAACAAGGGCTGCTGGGTGATGACGCGGCCCGGCGCCGATGTTACCGAGGGCGAGACCAACGAAGACGCCAAAGTGATCGTCCGCTCCAATGGCACGGTAACCTATGTCGGCAAAGATATCGCCTATCACTTATGGAAGTTTGGCCTGCTGGGCAAGGACTTCGGTTACAAGCCTTTCTTCACTTACCCCAGGCACGAGTGCTGGATCTCGGCGGAACAGGGCGACGAGCCTCATCCGCAATTCGGCGGAGCGCAGGCTATCTACAATGTCATCGACGCCCGCCAGAGCGACCCGCAAGCGAACGTGATTCAGGCTCTGCGCGGCATGGGACACACCGAACAGGCCGATCGCTACACGCACTTCAGCTACGAGATGGTCGCGCTGACGCCGCGCTGCGCGGTCGAGCTAGGCTATGACGTTTCCGAGGAAGACCTGGAGCGTCCATACATCGAAGTCAGCGGACGCAAGGGCTTCGGCGTCAAGGCCGACGACCTCATCGACAAGCTGATCGCCGCCACTCGCGCCGAGGTGGACGCACGCCAGACCGGCCGCGACGAACAGGAGCGCCAGCGCATCGCCGAGCAAATCGCCATCGGCGCGCTGCGCTACTTCATGCTCAAGTTCACGCGCAACTCGGTCATCGCCTTTGACTTCAAGGACGCACTGAGCTTCGAGGGCGAGACCGGCCCCTACATTCAGTACGCCGTTGTGCGCGCGCGCAACATCTTTCGCAAGGCGGCCACAACACCGGAAGTGGTGCTAGCCGAGTTTGCTAAGTTATCCGAGTTAGATACCTTCCTTCAGGGCGAAGCCGCCGAAGATATCTGGGCGCTATGGCTGCGCGCCGCCCGCCGCACGTTGGTTTTGGAGCAGTGTATTGCGACTTCAGAGCCGGCTTACCTGGCCAAGCACGCCTTCCAGTTAGCGCAGGATTTCAATAATTTCTACCACCGCCACCACATCCTCACGGAAGAGAACCCGGCGCGGAAGACCTTCCTGCTCGCAACCGCAGCCGTTGCATTGCGAGAGCTGGTGCTGGCGCTCAGTTGGCTGGGCATCGAAAGCCCGGAAGTAATGTAAGAACATTTTCCATCCGCCAGCGCACCCCGTTCCGCTGTACAATCCGAATAGGACCTTTGCACTCCGCAGCGCGCCCGGAGCCCCACTCGCGCGTCGAATACTCAGGGTGTCCCGATGACCGCAAAAACCGAAGCACGCAAGCTGCCCATGATGCCCATTCGGGACATGGTGATCTTTCCCTATATGATGACGCCCTTCGTCGTGGGCCGCGAGTCCAGCGTGCGCGCGCTGGAAGAAGCGCTCACCGGCGACCGCAAGATCTTCCTCGCCACGCAACACGATGCGGCGGTGGACGAGCCCAAGGCCAAGGAGATTTATCAGGTCGGCTCCATCTGCAACATCGTGCAGAGCGTCAAGATGCCCGACGGCAATATCAAAGTGCTGGTCGAGGGCGTGGAGCGCGCCAAGTCCGTCGAAGTCAACGACCGCGACGGCTTCTTCGTGGCCACGGTGCGCGTGGGCAAGAGCCACTTCGAGATGACCCCGGCGGTCGAGCAACTGATGCAGCGCGTCACCAGCCTCTTCGAGCAGTACGTCAAGCTCCAGCAATCTCTGAATTACGAGACCATCATCGCCAGCGTGCGCATGGACGAGCCGGCCAAGCTGAGCGACACCATCGCCGCCAACCTGCAACTGGGCATCGAAGAAAAGCAGGAACTGCTGGCCCTCTTCGACCCGGCCGTGCGCCTGGCGCGCATCGCCGACGTGCTCGATGTCGAAATCGAAAAGCTCGACCTCGACCGCAACATCCAATCGCGCGTCAAGCGGCAGATGGAGCGCGCGCAAAAAGAGTACTACCTCAACGAAAAGATCAAGGC
>JBEKPI010000127.1:0-11495 GCA_049520855.1 Occallatibacter sp. | reverse complement strand
GGCCAGAGCGCCTCGGCGATGGAGCCGTTGTCGCTCGAGGGCGATTTGCCCGAAGGCCACGTTCTGGTCGAGGGCGAGATCTGGCGCGCGTGGGCTAGTGAACCCGTGGCGGCCGGCGCGCCGGTGCGCGTCGTGGGATGCGAGCAGTACCGGCTGCGCGTGGAGCCGGCAGAGCCGCAAAGACCGCCGCAGGCCGCGGCTTAGGGAGTACAATTCGGTCGTAAGTCAAGGAGAGAATTCCAATGCCTGATTTTCTTACCGCGATTCTGATCGCCGGCGCTATCGTCGTCCTCTACGTGCTCAACTGCATCAAGATTCTGCGCGAGTACGAGCGCGGAGTGATCTTCACTCTGGGCCGAGTCTCTCCGGAACCATACGGGCCGGGCATCATCTTCGTCTTCCGGCCAATTCAGCAGATCGTCCGCATTTCGCTGCGGCAGGATGTGCTTGAGGTTCCGGCCCAGGATGTGATTACCCGCGATAACGTCACCATCAAAGTCAACGCGGTGGTCACACTCTATGTGGTCAAGCCGAACGACGCCGCCATCAAGGTGGCCAACTACGTCTACCAGACCTCGCAACTGGCGCAGACGACTCTGCGCACCGTGCTGGGCGAGGTGGAACTGGACGAACTTCTCAGCCATCGCGACAAGCTCAACGTGCGCATTCAGTCAATCATGGACCAGCGCACGGAGCCGTTTGGCGTGAAGGTGATCTCGGTCGAGGTCAAGCAGGTTGACCTGCCCGACCAGATGCAGCGGGCCATGGCCAAGCAGGCCGAGGCGGAGCGCGAAAAGCGCTCGAAGATCATTCACGCCGAGGGCGAGTTCAACGCCGCGCAGAAGCTGGTGGACGCCGCCGCTCTGCTGGCTACCGAGCCCATGACACTGCAATTGCGCTACCTGCAAACGCTGACCGAGATCGGCGTGGAGAAGAACACCACCATTGTCTTCCCGCTGCCGATGGAGATGATGACGCTGTTCAACAAGATGGGCTCGTTGGCCCCGGCCAAGGCGGCAGAAAAGCCGTAGGCGGGGTTGGGGGGGTAGGACCACAGTTGCATTTCGTCGAGGCGGCGAAGAACGGCAAAGGCCCGGGCCTGAAGGCCCGCAAAATAGCTCTCTTTCAGGCTACTGAAGCCCCCTGCTCCTTGCGGAATCTTTGAATTGCCGGGCGGCGGCGACACGATTGCTGTCAACCTGAGGACGGGAATGGAAGACGACTTTAACGCGGAAGAGCTTCGGCCCGGCTTCTATCGGGCCGACGCGGAGTTGACGCTTGGTCCGGCGGTGATGGTGGGCATTGCGGTAGGCCTGCTGTCGCTCTGCGGCCTCTGCTTCTGGCTGGGCTACTGGATGGGCGGGCGCGGCGTTCACAATGCCCCGGTCGTGGTCCAGCAGGCCGCTGCTCCAGCCGCTCCAAAGAAGAGCTCGCAGCGTGAAGCTGCCGATGTAAGCCTGCCCGCCACGGAAGCTGCCGGGGCAAGCGCGCCCGGCGATACACAGCCTCGCAGCTCCTTTGGCGCCAACTCCGCCCCGCCGGCGGTCAAGCCCGCTCTGCCTGACAGGGAGACCGCGCCCGCGCCCGCGCTGGCGCTGATGGTCCAGATTGCCGCCGTCTCTCAGCAAGAGGACGCGGATGTTCTGGTGGCAGCGCTGCGCAGGCGCGGCTACGCTGTCCTGGTTCGCCGCGATCGGGCCGACAGCAAGTTCCATGTGCAGGTTGGCCCGTTCACCAATCGCGGCGACGCCGACACCATGCGCCAGAAGCTGGTCAACGACGGCTACAACGCTATCGTGGAGCCGTAGAGCACGATAGACACGGCCCGCCGATACTGAGGCCTTTATGCATTTTGGGACATTGAAGTTTGTATGGACCATCGGGACGCACGGCAGTTCGTGAGCGGGAGGCTGAGGAAGAACTCGCTGGTCAGGAGCATCTTCGCAGTTGACTCGTGCGCATGAGGTAGCACAGGTATTCGTCTTCTGGCGAAAGGAACTCCCCGCGGAGAGAGGTTCCGTTCTTCATTCCCCAGTGATGCGTCCATCAAATAGAATTCTCTTGTACTGTTTCCAGCCTCCTCATTTTATGGAGATACCGATGCGTTTTCCCGCAGCACTTGCCATTCTTGCGCTGGGAATGGCCGCCTTGGCCGCCGCACAAACCGTAGGGCCAACCACCGCTCCCTGGGATTATCAAGGCAAGCGAGGCGAGCTGAACTGGGGCAAGCTGGATCCGGCCTACCAGGCCTGCGCGAAGGGGCGCGAGCAGTCGCCCATCGACATTCGCAACGCGCGCCTGAACACCGCGCTCCAGCCCATCGAGTTCCACTACATCGCCGGATCGGTGACGCTTGTGAACACCGGCCACACCATCGAGGCGCATGTGAACCCCGGCAGCTACATCGTCGCCGGCGGCGTGCGCTACGACCTGGTGCAGTTCCACTTCCACCACCCCGGCGAGGCCGCCGTCAAGGGCAAGCTGACCGACATGGAGGCGCATCTGGTGCATAAGAGCGCCGACGGCAAGCTGGCCGTGGTGGCCGTGCGCCTGACTGAGGACATCAGCAGGCCGAATGCCGTAATGGCTATGTTGTGGCCGCACCTGCCCGAAACCGCCGGCGCAAGCGAGAAGGTCGACGATATGGTGAATCCAGGCGGCCTGCTGCCCGCCGACCGCGGCTATTGGACCTACATCGGCTCGCTGACCGCTCCCCCCTGCACTGAAGGCGTGCGCTGGTTCATCTTCGAACAGGAGTTGAGCGTGAGCCGCGACCAGTTGCGCGCCTTCGCGGCGCTCTTCCGGGTGAACACCCGTGGGTTGCAAGACCCGCACGGACGCCGCATCGAGGCCAACGAATAAGCACCTGCGGTGCGGCAGCCGCTCGCTACTCGCTCGCCTGGGCTTCCTTGCAAAGGGCTCCTCGTGCGCGAAGCCGGTTGGCTTCCGATACCCACCCCCGGTATACTATCTTCATGCATCTCCACGCGGCGCCCTCGGCATCCGGCGCAAGCAGGACTCAATCCGTATTGCGCTTCTCGCTGGCGGCCACGCTCGCTTACGTCGCGGTCACCTTCGTCGCGGGACTGCGCGCCCACTCGCTGGCTCTCTTGTCGGAGGCCGGCCACAACGCCTCCGACTTCCTGGCCCTGCTGCTCAGCTTTGCCGCCATCCACTTTCAATCCCGCCCCGCCGACCACTCGAAGACCTTCGGCTACCAGCGGGCGGGGGTGCTGGCCGCATTCCTGAACGCGGCCACGCTGATCGCCATCTCCATCTGGATTGCCGTTGAAGCCGTGCATCGGCTTTCCGCGCCGGTCGCCGTACAGCCCCGTCTGATGATGATTGTGGCCGCCGCGGGCGTGGCGATGAACGGCGTCATCGCCGCTTTGCTGTGGGGCGTGGCCCGCGACGTGAACCTGCGCTCGGCTTTCCTGCACATGGCCGGCGATACGCTCTCGACCGCCGCGGTCATCGCCGGCGGCGCGGGCATCCTGCTCACTGGCCGGAATTGGATCGACCCCGCCCTCTCGCTCGTCATCGCGGCGCTCATCCTGTGGACCAGCCTGGGCATCGTGCGCGAGACGCTCAATATCCTGCTCGAAGGCACGCCCCGAGGCGTTTCGCTGGCGGCTATTCGCTCCGGCATGGAGGCGGTCGAGGGCGTCATCAACGTCCACGACCTGCACGTGTGGAGCCTCGGCTCGAACTCCAGCGCCCTGGCCTGCCATGTGACCATCGCCGACATTTTGCCCTCGGAGAGCGCGTGCATCCTGGTGAAGCTCAACCATGTGCTCAAGGAGCGCTTCCACATCGGCCACGCCACCATTCAGTTCGAGCACATGGGCTGCGAGGAGCTGGATGGCTGCGTCGTCCCCATGGAGGAGATGAGCGGCAGCCACGAAGGCCATCACGGCCACGCGCATTAGGGCATTTTCGCTTCACATGATAACGTTTCACCAGCAAGGAAGGCGGCTTCTTCTCTGGGAAAGGCCACTTGGCCTCATGGATTCTGTCAGGACCAGAATCGAAAATGCTGGAGCGCCTTTTGCGGAGACCCTCGCATTGATTCGTCCTCGATTTACTGTTGCAGTTCTCTGTCTAGCCGTGCTGCCCTGCGCTGCTGTCCCCGCATGGCCAGCGCCACCTTCCTCCAGAGCCGCTGCGCAAACCCAGGCCGCCGCGCCGACGGCCGCACAGCTTGCGGCTCTTGCCGGCGAGTATACCGATCCGCATGAGCCCGACACGCCGCTCAGCTTCTACGTCTCGAACGGCAAGCTCACTGTCGAGTCCGAGCGCACCGTGCCGACGGAACTCAAGCCTGTTTCCGATGACGTGTTTGACATTCCCGACACCAAGGCCACCTTCCGCTTCTCGCTCGATGCGGCTGGCAGAGGCGACAGCATGACTCTTTCGGAGGAAACAGAGATCGTCTATCGCCGCACCGGCGAGCCCGTTCATCATCTCTTCCACGACTACCAGCGCAGCGAAGTCATGATTCCCATGCGCGACGGAGTCAAGCTGCACGCGATCGTCCTCAAGCCCGCCGACATCGCCGCGCCGCTGCCGTTCCTCATCCAGCGCACACCTTACGGCGTGGATGAAACCAGCCGCGCCTCGTTCTCTTACGGCCGTCCGGAGCTCGCCCGCGCCGGATACATCTATGTGGCCGAAGATATTCGCGGCCGCTTCAAGAGCGAAGGCGAATTCGTGATGATGCGCCCCATGACTGACCATGGGGCCGAACATCGCAACCGCAAGGCCATCGACGAGAGTACCGATGCGTACGACACCGTCGACTGGCTGCTGAAACATGTGACGGGCAACAATGGCCGCGCGGGCTTCATCGGCACCAGCTATCCGGGCTTTCTGACCATGATGGCCGGCATTGACCCGCATCCGGCGGTGAAGGCGATCTCTCCGCAGGCGCCGATGATCGACGTGTGGATGGGCGACGACTTCTTCCACAACGGCGCTTTCCGCCTGAGCTACGGCTACGACTATGCGCTCGGCCTGGAGAGCAGCAAGCAACTGACCGACGTGGACTACGGCAAGGACAAAAGCGCCAAACCTGTCGATGGATTCGACTACTTTCTTGAGCGCGGCTCCTTCGCGCAAGCCGTGAAGAAATCCGGCGTCAAGACGCTGCCGACCTGGAAGCTCTTTCTCAAGCACCCCGCGTATGACAGCGTCTGGAGAGCGCGCGCCGTCGAGCAATCGCTTTCGACCGTCGCCGTGCCCACACTCACCGTGGGCGGCTACTACGACCAGGAAGACATGTGGGGACCGCAGCAGGAATACGCCACTCTTGAGGCGCACGACGTGAGCCGCAAGAACTTTCTTGTCCTCGGTCCCTGGCGGCACGGTTCATGGTACTCGTCCGCGCGCCGCCTCGGCAGCCTCGATTACACCGAGCCGATCGGCAAAGAGTTTCGCGCGCGGATCGAGGCAAAATTCTTCGCCTACTATCTGAAGGACGAGGCCGGCTTCGATCTCGAAGATACGGCCAGCTTCCAGACCGGCTCGAATACATGGAAGCGCTACGCGCACTTTCCGCCAGCGGAATCCAAGCCCACCAGCCTGCATCTTGAGGGCGCGGGCCTGCTCAGTTGGACGAATTCGCCCGGCTGGACGGCCCAGGCCCAAACAAGCTACGTCAGCGACCCCGCCAACCCCGTGCCTTACCGCCATCGGCCGATTCAACCGGCATATAGCGACGGCTCGCAATGGTACAACTGGCTCACCGAAGATCAGCGCTTCGTCACCGATCGCAAAGACGTAGCCGTGTGGAAGCTGCCCGTACTCAAGCGGGATCTGGTGCTGACTGGCGAGGTGACCGCCGATATTTTTGCGGCGACCACCGGCACGGACAACGACCTGGTGGTCAAGTTGATCGACGAGTACCCCAATGACGATCCCGAGACGCAGATGCGCGGCTACCAACTGCTGACCAACGCCGAGATCTTTCGCGGACGGTATCTCGGCAGCTTTGAGAAACCGGCGGCGCTGGAGGCCGGCGCGATCCGCGAGTACAAGTTTTCGCTGCACGCCGTGGACCACGTCTTCAAGGCCGGCCACACGGTGATGGTCGAGGTGCAGAGCACATGGTTTCCGCTCTACGACCGCAACCCGCAGACGTTTGTGCCCAATATCATGACCGCCAAGCCGTCCGATTACAAACCGGCGACGATCACAATCTACTCCGGACCAAGGCACGATTCGACGTTGCAGGTGCCAGTGATGAACGGCTGCGAGCATCCGGAGTGCTTTTGAGGCGGGCGCCAAGCCCCAACAGTAATTTGACACCTGCGGAGAACCCGCGCAACATGCTGCTATGGAGCTTCGAATGACAGTGGATGATGAAATGGCCCTACGTGCGCAGAAGAAGGCGCAATCCGTCGGGCTCACCCTCGAACAGGCTATTGCGACCTACGTCTGGAGAGTCGCCGAAGGTACCGAACCCCTCGAAGATGAGACCTCCCAGAATGGTACGCCCGAGCGACGAACACTTCGCAAGCAGACTTACCGGGTAGGCGCATAAGCGCTCGTTTCGCGGTAGAATGAATTTGAGATCTATGGCCCTCCATCACCCCATCCCGGCCCTCCTCTAGCGGCGCCCGCCGCCTATACTCTTTCTCCGCCGATTTTCAGGTTCACTTCCAAAGCAGCAGCAACGCGCCCCGGCACGGGCGAACGATTTGATTCGTGCCCATGAGGTTCAGCCGTGATCGATCGTTTGGAACAGATGGAGCAGCGCTATGAAGAGCTCTCCGCGCAGCTTTCGCTGCCCGAGGTGGTCAACGACCGCGAAAAATATCAGAAGGCCGGCAAGGCGCTCAGCGACCTGGAGACGCCGGTGATGAAGTTTCGCGAGTTGAAGATTGTGCGCCGGGCGTTGGCGGAAGCGCGCGCGATGCTTACCGAGACCGACCCTGAGATGCGCGCGATGGCCGAGGAAGAGATCGCCCAGCTTGCTCCCCGCGAGCCCGCTCTGGAAGAAGAGATCAAGATCATGCTCCTGCCCAAGGATCCCAACGACGAGAAGAACGTGATCCTCGAAATCCGCGCGGGTACGGGCGGCGACGAGGCTTCGCTCTTTGCCGCCGAAGTTTTCCGCATGTATCAGCGCTTCGCCGAGCAGCACCGCTGGAAGATCGAACTGATGTCCATGTCCGAATCGGGCGTGGGCGGCTACAAGGAAGTGATCGCCATTATCGAAGGCGAGCGCGTGTATTCGCAGATGAAGTGGGAGAGCGGTGTGCATCGCGTGCAGCGCGTTCCCGAGACCGAGACGCAGGGCCGCGTGCATACCTCGGCGATCACTGTTGCCGTGCTGCCGGAGGCCGAGGAGGTGGACGTGAAGATCGAGGCCAAGGACATACGCATCGACACCTTCTGCTCGTCAGGCCCCGGCGGCCAGTCGGTGAACACCACCTATTCAGCAGTCCGCATTACCCACATTCCCACAGGCACCGTTGTCAGTTGCCAGGATGAAAAGTCGCAGATCAAGAATCGCGAAAAGGGCATGCGAGTGTTGCGTTCGCGCCTCTACGAGCAGGAGATGGATAAGCAGAATGCTGAGTTGGCCAAGGAGCGCAAACAGATGGTAGGCACCGGCGACCGCAGCGAGAAGATACGGACGTACAACTTTCCGCAGAACAGGCTCACCGATCATCGCATCGGCCTAACGCTTCATCAGCTTGACCTGGTGATGGAGGGCCGCTTGCAGCCTATCGTGGATGCGCTGATTACGCACTATCAGGCCGAGCAATTGAAGGCCGGCAGCAGCCAGGCGGCTTGAGGCGAGATTTGATGCAGCCGACGTCGCTTAGCCGCCAAAAGGTTCGTGCTTTGATTGCTGAGGGAGAGTACGCCCTCGCAGAGGGTCCGCATCCAGAGCGTGCCCGCCTCGATTCCGAGGCGCTTCTCATCTGGCTCTTCAGAAGAATTGACCCAGAGAGAAATCGCGCCTGGCTCATCGCGCATTGGAATAACCCGGCCGATCACGCCACCGAATTCAGGGCCCTCGTACAGCGCCGTCTCGCCGGCGAACCCATCCAGTACATCACCGGCGAAACCGAGTTTTACGGCCTGCCCTTTCGCGTCACGCGTGACGTGCTCATTCCCCGCCCGGAAACCGAACATCTAGTCGAGAAGGTTATCGAGTTAGCCGCTCGCTTCAGCGCTCCGCACATTGTCGATGTTGGCACAGGCTCGGGCTGCATTGCCGTTGCGCTGGCGCACAAATTACCGCACGCCGCCCTCACGGCCATCGATCTCTCCGCAGCAGCACTGGACATCGCGGAGGAGAACGCAAAACACAATGAAGTTTCCATCCGCTTTTTTGAGGACGATTTGCTCACACCCGTCGCTGGCGAGCGATTCGAAATCGTCGTCTCGAATCCCCCCTACGTGCCCACGACCGACCGCCCCACGCTCTCCGTCGAGGTGCGCGACTACGAGCCGGCACTGGCGCTCTTCGCCGGCGACGACGGCCTTGAAGTCTATCGCCGCCTCATCCCGCAAGCCTTGGCGTCTCTCGTCCCCGGCGGCTTCCTCGTCCTCGAAATCGGCTTCGGCCAATCGTCCGCTATTGCAGATCTGCTAAGAGACTCCGGCTTCCAGCAAGTCGATTTCGTCCCCGATCTCCAATCCATCCCCCGCGTAGCATTCGCCCAACACCCCTGATTGCCCCCAATCTCCACAAAAAACGCAAATTCCCCATTCCATTCACTCATTCACTTTTTCACTTATTCACCTCTTCACGCTCATGTTGTAGACTTTTCTCCGAAAGGAATCTCCTCATGCCCGCATCCAAAGGCTATGCCGCGCTCAATGCGCAATCGCAGCTTGCTCCCTTCGACTTTACGCGCCGCGAACCCGGCCCCACGGAGATCGCCGTCGAGATACTTTACTGCGGCGTCTGCCACTCCGATCTGCACATGTCCCGCAATGAGTGGGGCCAGTCGGTCTATCCGCTCGTCCCCGGCCACGAGATTGTGGGGCGCGTTGTCGCCGCCGGCAGCGCCGTAAGCAAATTTGCGGTGGGCGGCATCGCGGCCATCGGCGTCATCGTGGACTCCTGCCGCCAGTGCGCCCCCTGCCATCGCGGCGAAGAGCACTTTTGCTGTCAAGGCGCAACGCTCACCTACGCCGCCACGGACCGCGTCGATGGCTCCGTAACCATGGGCGGCTATGCCACCAATTACGTCGTGGACGAGCGCTTCGCCCACCGCGTGCCCGACAATCTCGATCTGGCCGCGGTGGCTCCGCTGCTCTGCGCCGGCATTACCACCTACTCGCCGCTGCGCCACTGGAAGGTTGGCCCCGGCAAGAAAGTGGGCATCGTCGGCCTGGGCGGCCTTGGCCACATGGCGCTCAAATTCGCACACTCCTTCGGGGCGCATGTCGTCCAGTTCACCACCAATCTCCGCAAGCGCGACGACGCGCTCCGGCTGAGCGCGGACGAGGTCGTTCTCTCCACGGACGAAGACGCCATGAAGGCTCATGCCAATTTCTTCGACTTCATCCTCGATGCCGTCTCCGCGCCACATTCCATCGACGCTTACCTCACTCTCCTCAAGCAGGACGCCACCATGTGCCTTGTCGGCCTGCCCGACACGCCGCCGTCGTTTGGCGTCTTCAATCTCATCACCCGGCGCGCGTCGATTGCCGGTTCGATGATCGGCGGCATGACCGAGACGCAGGAGATGCTGGATTACTGCGGCGCGCAAAACATCACTGCCGACGTCGAAGTGATTCCGATTCAGCAGATCAACGAAGCCTTCGAGCGGATGCTCAAGCAGGATGTGAAGTACCGCTTCGTGATCGACATGAGTTCGCTGAAGTAACTCTGGAGCGGCTCTGTTGAATTGAAGTTGCAATAGAGCCGTCAGACGGACCTTTCAGAGGCCCAGGCTCCGTCACGTCCTAACGGTCTTCAACCTGTTCGCCAAGCAAATCCCCCAGCCGATCCAACCGGCGTTCCCAAATCGACCGTCGATCTCGTATCCATTGCTCCATCGCGTCCAGCCCTGTGGGTTCGATGCGGCAACTGCGCACCCTGCCCACCTTCTCGGTTTGCAACAAGCCGCACTCCTCCAACACCTGGATGTGCTGAACCACCGCGGCCAGAGTCATGTTGAAGGGCTCTGCCAACCGTGAGACCGACATGGGGCCATGGCTCAGTCTCTCCATCATGGCCCGGCGCGTGGCATCGCCGAGGGCGTGGAAGATGCGGTCGATATTGGGTTTCATTCTCTTCATGGGCCCGCGCCTTCCCGCGCCGCTCCGCGATTAGCTCGCAAGCACCTCTGCCAACTTGTCGAGGAGCCCGCGCCATCCCGCTTCCCGCATCTCGGGGCCGCCGGAACCCTCCAGAAATGCGCCCTGATGGGTGAGGATCAGGTCGGTACCTTGGGTGGTGGGCAGTAGCTCAACCGTGCCCAGAGAGACCGAGATGCACCTATCGGCCAAAGCCATGGTCGAGGTGAAGATGATGCGGCGGTTCGGGACGATATCCCGATAGATGTTCTCGCTCTTGAGTGAGAGACCCGTCAGCGGATGGCCTTCTTTGAAGCCGCTCTTGGCGTAATGCTCCTCGCCTCCAACGCGGAAGTCCTGCTCATAGCTTACAACCTCATAATGTTCGCCCTCGGCATACCAACGGCGCTTCTGTGCAGGATCTGCAAAGGCAGCGAAGACGCGTTCCGGCTTGACGGGATAGCTGCGTTCGACGACAAACGTGTTGTGGATTACAGGTTGCTGGTCCATGATCTTCTCTCCTCCAGGGGAATAGTCAAGTAAATACTTAACTATTCATCAGCTCGGATTATTTGTCAAGTGGATACTTAAGTATATTTTTGAGTCGCTGCCTCGGCCTTCGGGCGGTCTTCGCCTGGAGCCAGATTGCCTACCAGTCTCCCGGCCATTGCGAACAGATCGATGGGTGCGGATCAAGAGAGAAAGCCCCAAGGGTTAGGGCAGCAATAGCCTTCAGTCTGTCCGGCCGGTCTTGTTCAACTCGCGATACAAGCCAAGATCCTCGCTGCGCAGGCTCTTGGCGATGTTGAGAATCTGCCCAAAGTGCATTCCGCAATGCTCCGCGACTTGATAGACGGCGTCCAACACGTGAACGTGGTAGCCCTGAATCTCGCAGGTCGCGATCAAGTCAGACGGGCTAAAGCCTCACTAATTCCGCTGCCTAATGATGTCGGGGTTAAATCCCCTAACGACCAATCCCGGCCTATCCGTTCAGTCCTCACGGCTCGTTGAGAATCAGCGCAATGCGGCCGGCGATCAGTTCGCTGGGAGGTTCGCCGGGGTCCACTTCGATCAGGTCCACGGGGAAGGCTATGTTGTGCGGGCGCAGCACCAGGCGGTTCGCCGCAAAGTCCACATAGCGCAGCGTCAAGTGAGCCCCGTGCCGCACAGCATAAAGGTTGGGGCGGTTGGGACGGTTGGGCATCAGCGAGTTGTAGTGCCGGTCGATCAGC
>JBEKPI010000126.1:0-11527 GCA_049520855.1 Occallatibacter sp. | reverse complement strand
TAGCGGACCAACGGGCAGTACTGGCCCGGCCGGACCTTCCGGACCTGCTGGCCCAACGGGCAACGCAGGCGCAACGGGATCGACGGGAGCCGCGGGCCCCGCTGGGCCGACAGGCCCTGCCGGCGCAACCGGACCAGCAGGATCGGCAGGACCGGAGGGGGTGCTATGGACCGCACAATACTTGAATGGGGACATCACAGGCGCGTACTATTTCGCGCCTAACTCTATTCTGACCGGCGGTCCAAGCGACACCTATAACGAGGCCTATGAGGTTGCGGACTCTCCGGGCGAAATCATCAATGGCACACCTTCTCCCGTTGCCTGCACGATGAGTTTTCTCAAGGTCTCTGGGAACAACTACCACGACCCTGGCGTCGAGACCGCTTCGTTCAGTGTCTTGAAGAACGGAAACGCGTCGTCAATGACTTGCACAGTGAATACCCCTTCCGGCGGCCAAAGCAGTTGTTCCGATACGACGGACACATTTTCCGTCGCCGCCGGAGATTTCATCACCATCAAAACCACACAGACCTCAACGACTCCGTATGTGATGTATTCGATTGCAACCGCGTGTTATTGAAGCTCAACGCAGAGGGGTTTGCAATGCCGGATGAGGCGCGCGCTGGGGAGGGATCGCCTCGTCGTAAAGGATGCCAACGGAAACTCCCTTGGATTCCTTGTTGGGGTTGGCTACGCCGGCGCGGTCACAATCTACAAGTCGGGATATACCCTCACCGTCAACATCGACGGAACCTTCAATCCCTCTCAGATCTGGTGGTCGAGCGGAACCGCCTGCTCGGGAACAGGGTATCTCAACGACGGACAAGGCGGCGCAGCCGGACTCCAAATGTACTATCACACCCTCGTCTGGTCCGGAGCCAATGACTCATGGTATGTGACGAACGGGACCGCGACCAAGGATGTAGTCACCTCCGTGGCTGCCCCCGGCACGGTCACCCATGTGATCACCAATCCCCCGTACGCCCCTTACGACGAATACAATTCGCCCGATCACAGCATCGAGAATGAAGGGAATGCGGACGGATCCTATGGTTGCTCGATTCATCAAAGCTACGACGGAGCGACTCTCGACTCGGTCACCGGCAATGGCAACAGCAGCGGTTACAGCGGCTGGACCCTGGCAACCTTCAGCCCTCAGACCACGCTTGGCTGGCCGGCCTTCACCACCTGCACGGTGGCGACAGGCCCGAATTACAACGGCCAAACCCCGGATGCCGCGGGAACAACGGGAACAGCAACCAACTCGTGCCTCGCCGGGCCTCTGGAGCTCCCATAAGCGCAATTTGTTGGTCTTGTTCGTTTTTTCACTTGCCTACGGCAGCTTTTCAAGTACACTCCTTTGATAAACTGTCGCAGGACGGAATTTCCCCAGAAAAGGCCGCCCGTCAGGAAACGCGTTATGGAGCTCGCGGCAGGCCGGTAGCTCCCGGAGGCATTGATGAAGAAAGGTTCCCTCGCTTTATTCGCCCTCGTAACAGCCCTTGCGATCTCCCCAGTCGCAAAGGCCGCCACTGACTCGTTCGACTTCACCTTTACCGACGGCGGCGTCTCCGGCTCGGGAATCCTGTACGGCACCTTCCAGGGCCCCGGCGTGTGGCTCCTCGACAGCGGAACCGGCACGTTCAACGACGGCTCCGGCTCGGGCGTCATCAATCTCGTGGCGAATCCCAGTTACCCCGGTTCCTCGGTCGACGCGGATGTTATGTTCGCTTACGACGATCAGCTCACTCTGTGGAACGGCCCCAACCAGTTTCTCGACGTGTTGGGCTTGGACTTCACCTACGGCGGCCTCGATCTGAACATCTATCAGAGCGGCGGTGGTCCCGGCACCGATGGCTGGTATGAGAGCAACACCAATGGCGACCAGCTCGGAACCTTCAACATTACCGCCTTCAACATCCAGCCGGCTGAGAGCCCTGAGCCTGGAAGCCTGCTTTTGCTCGGCACCGGCCTCTTCGCCCTGGCAGTTGTGGTTCTGCGCAAGCGCGGGCCGTCCGCACTGGCTCTGAAAGCCTGATCCAACTCTTTCTCAATCCTTCTCGGGCAAAGGGCGCGCAAGCGCCCTTTTCTCTTGCTCTCGTTATCGGGCCTACTGTTTTTCAGGCTTCTTCATCCGGTCGAAATCAATTCCAAACTTCGGCTCTTCGCGCGTTCCCTCAATGTGAATGGGAACCTCGGTTCCCACTCCGTCTTTCCTGAGGTAGCGGTCGGCCGGCTTCAGCAGCAATCCCTTCCATCCGCCCACCATCTTCGAGACCGTCGCATCGAGCTTGGCGCTGCCGGTGAAGTCGAGCGTGCCGCCTTCGAGGCCGTATGCGCCCTTCAGTTGAATCGTAGCCCCCGGCACGGTGTAGTCGAGCGCAGGCAGCGTAATCACTCCGCCCGCCAACTGAAAGCTGCTTTGCATCCGCGACAGGATGCTGGCCGGGTCGGTGGTCTTCAGCTCATCCGGCCGCCCCTGCCCGCGCAGGCTTAGTTCCGCGATGCGTCCCTGAATCTTCTCGCTGCTAAACAGCGCCTTGTCCAGCAAAAACCTGCCGTCCAGCCTCAGCCGCTCATGCACCGGCTCCGGCCCCGGCGGAATGTGGAGCTTGGTCTGCATCGTCACATCGCCGGTCAGCAGCACTTTATCCGAATGGCTGGCCAGGCGCAGAAAATCCTCGATCCGCGCCCGGTCCACATTCACCGTCAGCGCAATATCGTGCCCAATGCTATGAGGCGCTACACCGGCATCCGCAGCCATCACCCGCACAATCTGGCCCTGCGCGGTAAAGTGCGAGCGGCCCAGCGTCGCATCCACCGGCTCCAGCCACGTATCTCCATTCGTCCCGTCCACCCGCGCGTGGAAGCGTGTGGTCAACTGCATCGCATTGCCAAAGTGCGTCAGACGGAAATCCGGCGTCTCGGTCTGCCCATCCACCGTCAGATCGCGCAGTGTGCCCTGATAGTGCCCAGTTGAGTCAAGAATCCCGGCAATGCCTTTGAAGCAGGCCAGGTCGGCGTGGGCAAAGCTGTAGTCGCCGGAGACTGGCGTCTCGCCGGGGTCCGCTGTCTGCCACGGCCCAAGGCTCCCCGTGGCATGAATCGACCCAAGCGGACGGGGGTTGGTCAGTTCGGCGTCATAGCCCATCGCCCCGCCCGAGGCGATATTCGTCAGTTCGATTTGAGCAATCTGAAAATCCAGCGGCAGCTTGCCCGGCTTGTCGGTTCCCATCACCAGCTCGGCGCCGGTAACCTCCAGCGTATCCACCTCGAATCGCACCAGCCCCGCCGTCTCGCTCTTCGGCTTGACGGCCGTTGCGGACACCCCCGGCTCCTCCGCCGCTCCATGTTCAAAATACGGCTCAAAATGCGACTTCGGCGGCAGGTGGACGCTCAGCCCCTTCAACTGGACCACCGAAACATGAATCAGCTGACCCGGCCGGTAGCTGAGCGGCGCATGAAAGCGAAACTGATCCAGCCGGATCAGCGGTTCGCCTTGCCCTTCCGGAACCCCCACGCCGGCAACCTGTGCCGGCGGCCAGATGCGCAGCCCCTTGCCCTCGGCCCACAGTCCCTTCACCAGCGAGACGTGAAAGCTGTCCAACTCGACCCGCGCCTGGAAGCGATTCTCGAGACCCTCGACGATGCGCGCGCGCAAGAACGGCTCCGCCCGGCGCAGACCGAGGTCTACGATCACCGCCGCAACGGCCAGCGCGAGCAGCAATCCACCCGCAACCCACTTGATCCACCGATGTCCGCGCCACAACGATCTCCGTACCTCCGCCACACCCGCCTCCCGTTTGCCTATTATTCTCGCAGAGCGGCGGCACTCGAAACATCTCTGGATTGCTCTGCTGACGCAAGTCCCCGGGGTCCGCATTTTCTGAAGGCAAGGCAAATGCCGTAGACTTCAAAGCACGGATGCAAGCGCAGATTGAAAACCTCGTAGCACTGCAAGCGGTGGAGCTGGAGCGCACCCGCGTCACCCAGGCCGTGCGCGCCCTGCCGGCCGAGATCGCGCAGGCCCAGGCCGCGCTGACCGCCGCTGAGCGATCGGCTGCCGAAGCCTCGGCGGCCCTCAGCCGCGAAGAGACGCTCCGCACACGCCTCGATCGCGAGATTGACACCCACCGCAAGAAGGCCGTTCGTTATCGCGCCCAGCAGGACTCCGTCACCACTCCCGAGCAGGTCAATGCCGTCGAGCACGAGCTGCGCTTTGCCGAGGCCGAGGCCGAGCGGCTTGAGAATGAAGAGTTCGCCAGCCTGGAGCGCACCGAAGCCGAGGAGACGGCGCTCGCCGCGGCCCGCGCACAGGTTGAGTCACTGGCCGGCGCCCTCGACAATACCCGCGCCCGCGTCGCCCTCCGCCAGGCCGAGTTCACCCGCGAACTAGGCACGCTCACCGCCCGGCGCGAAGAACTCCGCCCCTTGATCGACTCTGAGCCGCTTATTCGCTTCGACCGGCTCTGCGGCTCGCGCGGCACCGGCCTGGCCCGCGTTGAGAATCAGCAGTGCACCGGCTGCCGGATGGGCGTCCGGCCTCAGACCTGGAACCAGCTTCGCGAGGGCCAGTTGCTCACCTGCGACAGTTGCGGCCGCCTGCTCTATTGGGATCCGGCGATGGCGCCTGCGCCCGTGCCGCCCCAGCAGGACGCCAAACCCAAGCGCAAAGCGGCCAAGGCCCAGGCGGAAGACTAGGTCGTATCGCCGAATGTCTTTCTGTAAATAGTTGATACATAAACAGATGTAATCATGAGCGACCGTAGCGAGGCGCAGCCCTGAGTCAGAAGCCACCCCACCCATCCTGTCCCATAGGGGCAATGTGAAGGTACAAAATTCAATTCATGATTGGGCGATCTGGCGGGATTCAAAGTTCGGAACTCGATAGAGGGGACAGTAGATATTCGTGGTTTCCCGTGGCCCGAAAAGCGGGATCCTGGAAACCCGGCCATCGGGAGCACTCTCGTTACTCGATTGGAGCGCCGGGAGGAATCTCCCACGTGTTGAATCGCTGATGAAGCTCCGTCCTGATCCGTAATTTGCGACCAAAATCAGGATTTGTTAGCGGAGCGGGAGACTCCATGCCGAAGATGTCAGAATGAGCTTGATTGTCTGGTAGCCCCTCGACATTCTGCGTGGGCGAATGAGAAACCGTTAGACCATCAATCGCCCGGATGCCTCCGACAATCATTCGCAGTACAGCAAATCTTTCCGGGCGGCCTTGCCGCGCGCGCGTTTGATTTGCCGTGCTGTATCTTTCCCAATCGGTGGAAATGGACCCTTTGTTCTCCCTGAACATTCCGGGAAAGGGTCTTTTGTTAGCCCGAAGGTCGCCAACTGGAAATCGATAGAAAAGGGAGTCGGAATCCGGTATTTCCTCAACTAGCCACTGGTCCATCTTCAGTCCACACTTACTCCGCTAACCAAATCACGAGATCAGTCCGAGCCTCCGAAGGGTCAAACCTTCCGGAGATTTCACTTTTTGGCTTTTTGCCGTAATAGGTAACAAGTCCACCGGAGGAGGGGAAATTGACCAAAAGAGTACGGTCGGCCTTTTCCCAAAAAAGGTCGACGCTCCCACGATCCGCTGGTCCAATCTGGGGTACTCCCATGCCGATCAAGCGGGCCGTGTGTGCATGAATCATTTGTCTGCGGAGAAAGCCAATGGCGCAAGAGAGTGTCGTCTTGGAGTATGGAACGAAATCGTCTGCATCAGTGTCGTTCTCGATTTCCAGAATGTATCTCGCCGCCTCTATTTCCTCCTCCATCGCGCGCTCCTCCGCATCCTTCGACGACTGAAGTGTGCTCAATTTCGCAATGAAAGGTTCGACAGTCTCCTCGCGGAGAGTGATAGACTCTGGTTCATGAAACCCAAATTTCCGAGGTCGTTGTCCATGAACGATATACGGCGAATCGGGGAAGCGGCGTTCGCTCCTACACTGATCTGCCAACGTTTCCAATCGGCTCATCAACAATCGCTGCCCCGCAAGGCGAGCGGAAGCCCGTGCCGACGATTCTCGTAACGTTTCCAATCGGCTCATCAACAATCGCTGCCCCCTATTCCTCTGAGACCACAGTGATTATCGGGGTTCCCGACTTCGCTGCGAGATCCCTCAACGACTTCTCCTTTTCAATCGCCCTGGAAACAACTCGACTCAAAGACGTCAGATCTTCTGAATCAAGGGCAAAGAAGACTGTTTCCGAGCGACCGTTGTGAGACGCATGAACTGCGAGTTGATGAAGAATCAACCCGGCCGAGACATTCAAATCTTCACCCAGGAAAACTGGTCTTAAATCTGTGGTTATTTGGGCCTTCCGGTAGTTCCTGCCATTTGCCCGTAAGAGAAGATTCCCCTTGGCAATTAGCTCAAGGCACTTTGAACCAGCCAACCTTGTGAGACGATCCCGCAGAACCTGAGCATCCGAGTCTGACAGCTCAATCACATGATCATTCTTGATCGTGTCTACGACAACTTGCACAAATTCACTTGTCTCAACATGATTTGAGTAAGCCGTACTAGCCACGTTCACAAGGGACGCAACGATTTCATCTAGGTCTGCGACTTCGGCGAGGACCGGTTCTCGACTCAACTGCGAGATAAGTTTCTCCCTGTCAAGGGTAGGCGTTGCCCGACACAATGCACGCTCGAGCCCCTCCAGTGCCGGGTCAGCCAGCCTCGTTAGTCGGGCGATAATGCCCTGCTCTTCATCCGGCACGTCAACGGATCGAATTCGAGAGATTGTCATTTTCTGAACGTAAACACCTTAACTCAGTCTCGCCGAGGAATCAAGTTGACGCATTTGGAACCCCGGTTTTTGTTTGCACAATCATACTAACAGAGCCGGGTGCCCCATCCAATCCCACCTGCTACCCTTTTCTTGAGCCTTACCAACCAAGGAGCAAGCCGTGTTGCGCATCTGTGTGGACATGGATGAGGTCATGGCGGACACGCTCGCCGAGCACATCCGCCGCTATAACCAGACCTTCGACGAAGACGTCACTCCCGGCGACCTGGCCGGCAAGGGCCTGTGGGAGGTCACGCCCCTCGATCGCCAGCAGCAGCTTCGCGCCTTTCTGGATGCCGAGGACTTCTTCGAGGACCTGGCCCTGATGCCCGGCTCGCAGCAGGTGCTGGAGCAGCTCTCCGCTCGCTTTGAAATCTTTATCGCCACGCAGGCCATGGCCGTTCCCAACTCCCTTGGCCCCAAATACCGCTGGCTCCAGCGCCATTTCCCGTTTATTCCGCCCAGCCACTACGTCTTCTGCGGCAACAAGTCCATCCTGCGCGCCGACTATCTGATCGACGACCTGCCCAAAAACCTGCTCCGCTTTGAAGGCCAGGGACTTCTCTACAGCGCTCCGCATAACCTTGCCGCCACCGGCTTTGTCCGCGTCGAGAACTGGGAAGAGGTCGCCGCGTACTTCGCCGGCGTCCCTTCCTGACCGCGGCCGTTCGATCCAGACGAAAACTGGTGTCTGCATGAAACAGCCCGTTTCGACCGAAAAGGGATATACTGCTCGGGGCCGGGAATGTAAATCAGAAATCCTGGCACAAAGGAGCTCTCTGGTGAAATCGACTCTGAACTATCTCGCAATCATTTGTCTCGCGGTATCCATAGCCACTCCGGCATTTGCGCAAGGCGCAGGCGCGGATACCTACAAAGCCAAGTGCCTTATGTGCCACGGCGCGGACGGCCTTGGCGCCACTCCGGCCGGCAAGGCCATGAAGGCCGCATCCTTCAAGGATCCGGCAATCGTCAAGGCCTCGGACGCGGAACTGATCGCCATTGTCAAAGGCGGCAAGAACAAGATGCCCGCTTATGCAGGCAAGCTGACCGACGATCAGATCACGTCCGTCGTGGTCTTTCTCCGCACGCTGCAAAAATAGCATTCCAGGCCAAAACAGGGAATCAGCGAAGAGCCTTGCCGATCTTGCCTGGTCGATGTGAGGGCAAACAGGCCGCGGGAAGGCTCTTCGATTTTGAAACGGTACGGCTTTACAGGCTGCGAACGGCGCGGATCGGTGAAAAATCGCGCTTTTATGTGATCCTTATCACAGACCGATAGGCCTCGATTCTCTAGTTTTACTGAAGGGCTGACGGGGTGTTTCTGCCATAAATGTTCCTGACTGGTTTATCCATTAACGTTCGGAGCGGGAGGTCGCGGCTTTTGGCTTGGAGTGACAACGTGTTCAGAATCTTCGGATTGCAAGCAGCGGCGGGAGGTGCGGACCATGTGCGCTGACCATCCCCCCGTACCCGACGCTTCGCGCCGGCGAGCCATTGAAATCTTCCTCGGCGGCGGCATCCTCGCCTCTCTGGCCTCTTTCCTCTACCCCGTGCTGCGGTACTTTGTTCCTCCCGAGGTGGTCGATCTCGGCGGCGACGAGGTGGTTGCCGCCAAGCAGGGCGACCTGAAGCCGAACTCCGGCAAGATTTTCCGCTTCGGCAGCCATCCGGGCCTGTTGATCCTGGGCAACGACGGCGCCTACCGCGCCCTCTCCGCCACCTGCACACACCTCGGCTGCACCGTGCAGTATCGCAGCGATCTGCGCGAAATCTGGTGCGCCTGCCACAACGGCATCTACGATCTGAATGGCCGCAATGTTTCCGGGCCTCCGCCCAGGCCGCTTACCGTCTTCGATGTCCACCAGCGCGGCGACGAGATCGTCGTCAGCCGGAAACGGGAGGCCTGACCGTGATCGCTTCTCTGATTCGCTGGCTCGATGAACGGCTTGATTTGGAAGGACTGATCGCCCCGTTCAAGCATAAGACCGTCCCCACGCATCGCCTTTCGTATTGGTATTTCTTCGGCGGCATCACCCTTTTCCTCTTCATCATCCAGGTGCTCACCGGGATCTTGCTGCTGCTGTACTACCGTCCCGGCGCCAACGAGGCTTACGAGAGCGTTCAGTACATCATGACCAGGGTGCAGTTTGGCTGGCTGATTCGTTCCGTCCATGCCTGGGCGGCCAATCTGATGATTTTCACGGCCTTTGTGCACATGTTCAGTGTGCTGTTTCTCAAGGCCTACCGCAAACCCAGGGAGCTGACCTGGGTCAGCGGCATGTTGCTTCTCTTCCTGGTCATGGGCTTCGGCTTCAGCGGCTATCTGCTGCCCTGGAACACGCTGGCTTTCTTTGCCACCAAGGTCGGCACCGAGATGGCTGGGCAGGTTCCGGTCGTCGGCAAGGCCATGATGATCTTTCTGCGCGGCGGGCCGGAGGTGACCGGCGCCACGCTGACCCGGTTCTTCGGATTCCATGTCGCCGTTCTCCCCGGATTGGTCACCGTGCTGATCGCCATGCATCTGTTCTTTGTGCAGCGCCAGGGCATGAGCGTTCCGCCCAAGGTGGAGGAGGAATGGATCGCCAATCCCTCGGCGCGGCGGGAGATGAAGTTCTTTCCCAACTTCGCGCTGCGCGAGATGATGGCCTGGTACGTGGCCATGGGCGTGTTGGGCGCGCTGGCTGCTTTCTTTCCGTGGAACCTGAGCACCAAGGCGGATCCCTTTGTCTCCGCCCCGGCCGGAATCAAGCCCGAGTGGTACTTCCTCTTCATGTTCCAGACTCTCAAGCTCATTCCCTCCAAAGTCTGGTTCGTAGACGGCGAAGTGCTCGGCATCCTCGCTTGCAGCCTGGCGGGCTTGTTATGGATGCTGCTGCCGTTCTTTGAGACCGATAAAGCCGGGCGCAGCAAGGCGTGGATCACCGGGCTTTCCATCTTTGCTCTTGTTTACGTGGTAGGTATGAGTGTCTATGGCTATCTTGCAAAATAAGTTTCGGCGGTTCTTCGCGGCCCGCGCCTTGGGGCTGGCCGGGTTCATCGTGTTCGCCTCGTGCCTGGCTCATGGGCAGGCCGTGAACTCCTGCGTGGATTGTCATTCCGCCCAGCCCGGACCTCTTGAAGTCACCCCGGAAAAATTCAGCCAGGACATTCACGCCCAAAAGGGCTTGACCTGCACCAGTTGCCACGGAGGCGACGCAAGCAGCTACGATCCCGACCAGTCCATGAGCCGCAAGGCTGGCTGGAAGGGCAAGATCGACCGCAAGACGATTCCGCAGCTCTGCGGGAGCTGCCACTCGAATCCGGCCTACATGCGCTCGTTCAACCCCAGCCTGCGCACCGACCAGTTGGACCAATACCACACCAGCATCCACGGCAAGCGCCTCGCGGATGGTGACACCAAGGTTGCCGTCTGCACCGATTGCCACAGCGTCCACGATCTCCGGCCGCCCAGCGACCCTCTCTCCACGGTGAACCCCGTCAACGTGGCCAAGACCTGCTCGCGCTGCCACTCCGACGCGGCCTACATGAAGCAGTACGGGATTCCCACCGATCAGTTTGCCAACTACTCAACCAGCGTCCACCACGACGCCATGGTGGTCCGCGGCGACCTGAGCGCGCCAACGTGCACCACCTGCCATGGAAACCATGGCGCGGCCCCTCCCGGTGTGGATAAGGTCCAGAATGTTTGCGCCACCTGTCATGTCTTCCAGGCCCAGATGTACGGCAAGAGCTCGCACTTCAAGGCTTTTCAGGATAAGGATCTTCCCGGCTGCGTCGTCTGTCACAGCAATCACGGTATCCACATGCCATCGGATGCCATGCTGGGCACCGGGCCCAGCGGCGTCTGCATGAGGTGCCACGCCCCTGGCGATCATTGCGATCGCGCGCGGGCGGAGATCCTCGGCAACTTGACTCAATTGGACGACGGCATCAAGAACGCCGACCAGGCTCTGCGCCTTGCCGAGTCTTCCGGCATGGAGGTGAGCGAGGCTCGCCTGGCGCAGGATCAGGCGGTGGATTCGCTCACCAAAGCGCGCGTCACCATCCACACCTTCCAGCCGGCCCTGGTCAATCAGGAGGTTCAAGCCGGCATGAAAATCGCCGCCGCGAACCTCAAAGCCGGCCAGGACGCGATGGTCGAGCGCAACCATCGCCGCATCGGGCTTGGCGTATGCCTCATTGCCATCGCGATCATGCTGGTTGGGCTTTGGCTCTATATCGGCAAGCTGGAGAGTTAAAGCGTCTTCGCCATTTCTCCATGGGTGCCGCACCTTCGGCGCGTCGTTGTTTTTTTGCGCCTGATTTGGGATACCAGAAAGCTCGTGTGCGCGGATTACGCTTTCACCTCGTCAGCCCTTTCGAGCTTTCCATCTTTGAGCGCAAATCGCTCGCCCCGCCACACGATCGTGTTGCCCGCAAAGCCCGCAACCCAGACTCCCATGGCAACCAGGTCTCGAAGCGGCAGCAGCCAGAGGCTGGGCAGCACCTGGTGGTCGGCCAGCACCTCGGCGCCCACGGTCATGGCCAGCGTCAGCCGCAAAAAGAAGCTCAATCCCAGCAGCCACAGGCTCACCGGGCTTGCTCCGCTGGCCAGCACGTTCAGCGACGCCCAGCCCAACCCGTGAGTGAAGATCAGGCCGGCATAGCCCCACGGCCGCGCGTCACGCACCGTCCGTGCCCAGCGCAACTGATGATCCAGGTAGCCACGCCAGTCGTAGGCCGCAATGTTGGTCTC
>JBEKPI010000125.1:0-11611 GCA_049520855.1 Occallatibacter sp. | reverse complement strand
TAGAGGTTGCCGCGGTATTGGAGGCGCAGGCCGATGTGCGGCAAGAGGCCCCAATCCACTCCGCCGCCGTAGACAAAGACTGGCTTGATGCTGGTACTGGTGCTGCTGGTGGCGGGGGAGCAGAGGGGGTTGACGGCGCCGCAGTTGATGGTGGTGACTTGTCCGCTGCTGGGCACATCGAAGAGGATACCGCCGCCGGCCAACGCGAAGGGCCGGAGATTCTTGATCTTAAGCGAAGCCACCCAATCCCCGGTCACTTCGTGTGCATTGGCTGAAACTGACGCGGCTGTCGTGATGGGACAGTTGAAGCCGGGGCATAGGATGGTTCCGGCATACGCCCGATTGGCGCGATTGAGGGAGTAAGTGCCTTCGTAGCCGAGCCACGCATGAGCAATGTGGCGTACTTCCAGCAGGCCGCCAGCTGCGTTGGAAGGACTCTGGGTGGTCCCGTTGGCCGTAGTGGTTCCGGCGAATGCGCCGTAAAGGCTCGCCGCCACATCCGTTTGGGCTTGAGCTGCGACGCTAGCCAGCGCGGCCATTCCAACCAGTAGAAAGGCTCTCCGCATCCATTTCGTTCGCATCCTGATCTCCTTGCGTGAGTTCGGCTGAGTTGCATTGAGTTTCGCACACCGGCTCTCTGCCTTCCGCCAATGCTTAGACGCCAAAGACGTGACTTGGTTGATCTGCTGAGAATGTAGAGCAAATGATCCCCGCCGTCAATCGATAAGCGAATGTTCTGTCAAAGAACTTGTAGAGTTAGACTACTCTCAATTCAAGCCCATCAATGCGCTGCGTTGGACTCAATCTGGTACGTCCCATCGTCGATCGTGGAACGACGCTACGCCGTTTGGCCGGAGCAGCCGTCGTTTGCCCGAGGTGTTCTCGATTCTCCGCTGTCTCTCAGACGGGCAATCGATCCAGGATGCCCAGCTTTTGAGCCATGCGCATGGGGATGCGCATGGGGATGCGCTCCCGCTCGCCCAGCGTGAGAACCACGTAAGACCGCCAAAAATACTTTGTTCGGCTGAACTGGATCTCCCTCCACGGTATGCAGAGTGAAGGATGGCCGATGCGGAGGAGGAAAATCACAGAAAGATAAAGGGCATCGCCGGCCGCGGTCATGCGAATGATGCAGTTGTAGTGGGACCAGTAGCGCGTGTAGACCGTGTAGGGAAATGGCCCGGCGCTGTTGGTCGCGCCGTAGGGCTCCGATTGCGCGCGAAATCGTTTGGATAGCTTATGCCAGCCGCTAAGGACGCTGGAGAGAAAGGATACCAAGCAAAAGATGCCCACAGAGATCGTGGGCACAATCAGCATGAAGTAAGGCGGCAACTGACCTGAATCGGCTTGCATCGTACACCTCTCGCAAGTACTTTATCAGGCCTGAGAGACCTTCTTCGGGGCCGTGGGCTGCTTACGCCCCTCCCCCACAGCCGGTATAGACAAGCCGATAGCTTTCGCCGTTCCGCCGGTAGACCGAAAAGTTCCAGTCTTCGTAGTAGGTGTGTCTTGTAATAACCGCATCCGACTCTCCCGCGAAGAGCGGAAAGTTGTCGAAGAAGACTTCCTTATCCGTGTCTTTTTCTTCATCCAACTGCTCGCCGGGCTTGGGCGAGTCCGCGCCGCTATCCAGGGTCAATGTAGTCTTGTGGAAGCGAGTCAGCACAGGCTCGTATTGGCCATGGCTTTCCTCGATTACAAGAAACAGGCGGTAAGAGCGATAAGTCTGCGGCTTGTCTGCGTGCATCTGGACGAGCGCGCTCGATACCAGCGCAGTGTGACCGGCTCTCAGTTGAGTCTTCCAAACAGTTTCGAGATGAATTCGTTGGGGGGCAGTGCGAACATCTTTCTTTGCAAAGGCAGTGGCGGCGGCTTGAAGGAAGAGCGTCCGTTCCTGCAAACTCGCCTTTAGGCGCAGAGGTGGATGGGAGGCTGTTGGCGGATTCCCGGTAAACGCCGTACCATTCAATTCCTTTGGAACAACATTCTCTGGAGCCGCGGGGTGTAATCGAAAACATCCCGTAAGGTCGAGATCCTCGTCGATGCAGGAATGGACGGCTTCCGCTTCACCCCAAGGAACGCCGCGCCACCATAGCGGGTAGCGATGCCCTGGCGCGTAAGCGCGATTGAGCGTATCTAGAACAATCTTGCCGATAGCGTTTTCAGCGTTCGCAGGGCCAAAGTTATAGCACTCGCGCAGTTGGCCGCCGACGATGAAAGCAATCGGCTCAAGTGAGGCAAGGGCGGGCTTGCCCGTCTCGTCCTTTTCTGAACTTGGAGCTTCAGCAGCGAAAAGAATGTCACCTCTTTCGCCAGCTTTGAGTGGGAGAGCGGGAGACTTTTGGGTAAAGCCGACGTCTGCAATCAAGAAGACGGGGAGGCAAATCGTCACAAAGAATCCCTTGGGCTGTCGCATTCCTGTTCCTCCCTCACACCCCCACCGGGAAGGGCTTGGGGCTGGACTCGTCGGTATTCGCGCCGCCCGTGCGCCAGCGCTCAAACCGCCCTTGCAGCAGGCTCATCAGCCCCGTGTACCAGTAGCCCATGACGAAAAGGATCAGGAACGGCGCGGTGAAATAGTTCTGGTTCGAGAAGGTGTACAGGATGGCGAGAAAGAAGTAGCAACCGACGAGCAACTCGATCCACGGAGCCAGGATCAGCCGTTTGCGGTATTTGGCGGCCTGGGACTTTTCGCCCTTCTTGGCCACGCGATACTTGGGGGTGCGCACAAAGGCGCTCTTGATGCCGAGCAAGGCTTCCATCACCGCCTTGGTGTTGGTGACCGTGAGGCCGATGCCCAGCGCCATCAGGAAGGGCAGATAGAGAAGGGTCTTCCACCAGGTTTTGGGGAAGAGCTCGCGCTCGGCCATCAGATAAAACACGGCGATCGAGGCCGTCGATGCGGTGAACAGCGGCACGTCGATGAGCAGCATCTGGAACCAGCCCTGATAGAAGCGGCAGATCATGGCCGGCAACAGCAGCACCGACATGACAATCATCAGCGGGTAACTCAGGTTGGCCGTCAGGTGGTAAACAGCTTCGACCTTGATCTTGCGCGGCACGTTCGACCTGAACATCAGCGGCAGCACTTTGATGCTGGTCTGAATGAGCCCTTTGGCCCAGCGCGCCTGCTGCGTCTTGAAGGCGGTCATCTCGATGGGCAGCTCGGAAGGGCACTCGACCTCGGGTAGATATTTGAACTTCCAGCCGGCCATCTGCGAGCGGTAACTCAGGTCGGTATCTTCGGTGAGCGTGTCGTGCTGCCAGCCGCCACCATCGGAGATAGCCTTGATGCGCCACATGCCGGCCGTGCCGTTGAAGTTGAAGTAGTCGCCGGTGCGGACGCGGGCGCCGTGCTCGATGATAAAGTGGCCGTCCAGCAGAATGGCCTCAATCTGGGTCAACATGCTGTAGTTGCGATTCATGTGGGTCCAGCGGGTCTGCACCATGCCGATCTCCGGCTCGGCAAAGTGGTGAATCACCTTCATGATCCAGTCCGGCGGCGGCACGAAGTCGGCGTCGAAGATGGCCACGTACTCGCTGTTGGTCACCTTAAGCCCGGCATCCAGCGCGCCGGCCTTGAAGCCGTGGCGATTTGTCCGGTGGATATAAACGATTGGGTGCCCGAGCGCCGCATAGCGGGCTACGATTCCGGCGGCTACCTCCTGGGTCTCGTCGGTGGAGTCGTCCAGCACCTGAATTTCCAGCTTTTCGCGCGGATACTCCATGGCGCAGACCGCCTCGATCAGCCGGTCAATGACAAACTGCTCGTTGTAGATGGGCAGTTGCACGGTCACCCGCGGCAGCTCGTCGAAACGCCGCGGCGCATCGGGACGGTAGTTCTTGCGGTACTTGAAGTAGAGGTAGCACATCGTGTAGCGGTGAACGCCGTAGAGCGCCAGCACGATCATCACCGCGAAGTAGGGCAGCAGCACCGCCGCGTCGAAGATGTTCCAGTGGTAGAGCCCCTTGAAGGTCTGGTCGGCAAACTGCGCCTTGAGGTAGTGGCGCAGGCCGTTCTGGGGAGCGAACGCCAGATGCGCGGCCATCCACATAGGCAGCCCGTGAAGCTGGACCAGGCGCAGGCTGGCGGCGGGATTAAGACGAGTCAAAAGCGCGGCGAACAGGGCAAGCCTCCACGGTGCGGATACCGGTTATTGTAGTCGATTGACGCTTGGCTTGCGGAGCCGGGAAGCGCTCAGTCCTGCCAGCGAAAGCGATCATACGGGTCTGGGCCGATACTGGAATGATCCGTCCCTCCGGAAATCAGCAGGTGCGGAATCTCTTCGAGATGGTCGCCTTTCCACAGAAGGTCGCAGGCGCGGTGCTTAAAGCCCGGGCTGTAAACGCAAACGCAGCTTTACCTTCCGCTGACGGGGCAAGATTGCATGTATCCCGTTGGGATGCATCAATGAGACAGCGTTTGCCGTAGCTTGACCAGAATTATTGGCCGTTCCCCCTCCAAAGCGTTGACAACATCCGCGTCCCCGCCGGAATATTTTCTTTTCGTATCGAAGTGAACCCGCTCTACATAAACGTGGCTCTTTGAATCGAATACATAAACCTCGATCTCGTAGCGGTGCCGCTCAAAATGCGTTTCACCAGTGCGCCAGATAAGATCTGCGGTCACAAAAATGGGCAGATTGGAAAACTGTGGCAAGTTCCACAACTTGAATTCGCTTACGTTCGTGAGTTCTACCTTGGGCAGCAAGTTGACAAACTCGCCGTCTCGAACCGTGAGCAAGGAAAAGTGAGTCAGAGTGCCGCTGCCGCAGCCGGAAAACATCGCGGTAAAAAGCGTGAGTTCCTTTCCATCCAGATGGCCAACCACTTTGGCATTGGGTTCCAATCCGAAGATGTATGCCTCGTTGCTGGGAGCTTCGAATTTATCGTTTGGTGGAGCATAGCAATGCGCGTCTCCGGTTGCTCCCAGGCAGATTCGGGCAGGCGTGGCCGGCTCGCAACCGTCTGAATCGGCTTTTCCCGGCAGAACCCGGTATTGTGCGCAGCAAGTTGTCGCGCAAGCGCTGAATACAGCTATTCCCAGAAGCCATTTGGGCCGCATCTCGCGCTTTCTCTCCATTGACTAGCTCCTTATTCTTCTTGGTTCCTTCTACCTATCATCGCGCATGTAGCTCCGGCATGCCCACCGGCGAAGGGGTTACAACGTAAAGTTGCCGCCGCCCAAGCCTCTGTCGTAAAGTGGGCAGAGCCGACCAAGGCAAGTTCTTCTATGTCCACGCTTTCCGCTTCGCCGATTATCGCCGCCGCCGGTGGCAGTTTCCTGCTGGAGACGCGCACACCCGCCGAGGTCTTCACGCCCGAAGATCTCAACGAGGAGCAGCGCCAGATCGCCGCGACGGCCGCGCAGTTTGCACGCGAAGAGATTCTGCCTCAAGCAGCGGCCATCGAGGCCAAGCAGCCGGGCGTTCTGGCGGGACTGATGCGCAAGGCCGGCGAGCTGGGCTTTACTTCGGTCGATATCCCCGAGGAGTACGGCGGCATGGGCATGGACAAGACCACGTCCACGCTGGTGACCGATCACCTGTCGGTGCTGGCCAGCTTCTCGACGGCGATCGGCGCGCATGTCGGCATCAGTACGCTCCCGCTGGTCTGGTACGGCACTCCAGAGCAAAAACAGCGCTACCTGTCAAAGCTCGCCTCATGCGAGTGGGTCGGCGGGTATGGTCTCTCCGAGGCCAGCTCCGGCTCCGACGCCATGAATATCCGCGCCCGCGCAACGCTCTCTTCGGATGGGAGTTACTACACACTGAGCGGAGAAAAGATGTGGATCACCAACGGCGGTATCGCCAGCCTCTACACGGTCTTCGCCAAGATACTCGATCCAGCGACGGGCGGCGAAAAGTTCTCCGCCTTCCTGGTCGAACGCGACACGCCCGGTGTGACCGTGGGCGCGGAAGAGCACAAGCTGGGCATTCGCGGCTCCTCCACTTGCCCGCTGGTGCTGGACGGCTGCAAGATTCCAGCCGCCAACCTGCTGGGCGAGGCCGGCAAGGGCCACCACATCGCCTTTAATGTTCTTAATGTTGGGCGTTTCAAGCTGGGCGTGGCTTGCATCGGCGGCGCGCGGCACGCGCTGGCGCACATGATTCGATACAGCAAGGAGCGTCACGCCTTTGGCAAGGCCATCGCCGAGTTCGGGCTGATCCAGCGGAAAATTTCATCGAGCGCGACCAGGCTTTACGCCGCCGAGACCATGGCCTATCGGACCGTGGGCATGATCGACGCGGGCATGGCGGCGCTCGGTCCCGATCAGTGCCACAACCCGCGCGAGACCCAGAAACGGATCGAGGAATACGCTGTCGAATGTTCGATCCTGAAGGTGTATGGCTCGGAGATGCTGACCCTTGTGGCCGACGAACTGATCGCCACCATGGGCGGCTACGGCTACGTCGAAGAGTACCCGGCGGAGCGCTTCTACCGCGACGCGCGGATCAACCGAATCTTCGAAGGAACCAATGAAATCAACCGGCTGATCATCACCGGCTGGCTGATGAAGCGGGCGCTGAGCGGAAAGCTGCCGCTGCTGCCGGCGATCAAGCGACTCATGGACGAGGTGACGCAGCCGCCGTCCTTCGATGCCGGTTCCGATGCCGGCGAGCCGCTGGAGCGCGAGGGCGAAGCGCTGTCGGCAGCCAGGAAGATTGCGCACTTTTGCGCCGGGGTGGCCAGCCAGAGGTTCATGACGGCGCTCCAGGAGCAGCAGGAAGTGATGGCCGATCTGGCCGACATCATCATGCAGGTCTTTGCTCTGGAGTCGGCGCTGCTGCGCGCGCGCAAGCTCGCCGCTTCGGGCGGAGCGGCTGCCGAGGTTGCCGCAGCCATGACCGGCTTGTTAGCCGACGAGACCATCGCGCTGGCCGAGCAGGCGGCGCGGCGCATCCTGGCGGCCTGCGGCGAGGGCGACCTGCTGCGAACGCAACTGTTGATTCTCCGCCGGCTGGCGAAATTCACCCCGGCGGATGCAGTGGCGCTGAGCAGGACCGTGGCCCGGCATTGCATTCAACTGGAAAAGTATCCGCTGTAGTACACCCGCAAGGACAACGGAGATCGGGGGCCATGGCCGCCAGTTCCGAAGGATGCGCCAAGCCCGGCCCGATCCAAATCGCTCAGGCGGCTTCGAGCGCCTGAGCGAGATCGGCGATCAGGTCTTCCTTGTCCTCAATGCCGATCGACAGGCGTATGCGCCCCTGGGTGATGCCCATCGCGGCCTGCACTTCGGGGCTTACCGAGGCGTGGGTGGTCGTGGCCGAGTGCGAGGCCAGCGATTCGACCCCGCCCAGCGACTCGGCGCTGAGGAATATCTTGATCGCCGCCAGGAAGCGCCCCGCAGCCTCGCGCGACTCCACCTCGAAGCTCATCATCGAACCAAATCCTTTTTGCTGCTTCACGGCCAAGTCGTACTGCGGATGGCTCTTCAGGCCCGGATAGGCGAGGCCGCTAACCTTGGGGTGCGTGGAGAGAAACTCCGCTACGGCGCGGCCGTTCTCTTCGTGCTGCTGGATGCGCAGGGGCAGCGTCTTGATGCCGCGCAGCACCAGGAAGCACTCGAAGGGCGACAGAACTCCGCCGGCCGCCTTTTGCACCAGCAGGAAGCGCTCCTTGTGCTCCGGCGTGGAACCGATCAGCGCTCCGCCGAGTCCGTCCGAATGGCCGTTGAGGTACTTGGTCGTCGAATGCATCACGATGTCTGCGCCTAGCGCCAGCGGGCTTTGCAAAACCGGCGAGAGAAAGGTGTTGTCCACGCTGACTTCGGCGCCGACCGCGTGCGCGATCTCGCTGACCGCAGTGATGTCTGTAAGCACCATCAGCGGATTGCTGGGGGTCTCGATGTGGACCAGCTTGGTCGTGGGCCGCATGGCGGCTTCCACCGCTTTCAAATCGCTGCTGTCAACATACTCCACATCGATGCCGTAGCCCGCGACGATCTGATCGAAGAGGCGCACTGTGCCGGCGTATACATCCTTGGAGCAGAGCAGGTGGTCGCCCTTGCGCAGCATGGCCACAAGCGCGGAGATGGCCGCCATGCCGGTGGTGAAGGCATGGGCGCTGTGCCCGCCTTCGAGGGCGGTCAGCGCTTCTTCCAGCCGGTCCCGCGTGGGGTTGCCGGCGCGCGAATAGTCCCAGCCCCGGTCGGTGCCGATGCCGGTCAGCTCAAAGGTCGAGGAGAGGTAAACGGGCACGTTGACGGCACCCGTCAGGGGATCGGGGTATTGGCCGGCATGAACGGCAAGGGTCGAGTATTTGTATGGGGAAGTCTTCATGGTTCGCGCTCTATCTCCTGATTTCTAGATTATCGCAAGAGGGCGCGGATGGGCTCTTCGCTCCGATTTGCGCCATACTATGAGAGACGGAGGCACAAACCATGCCCATCCAACTGAGTCCAGAATCCGAGCGGCTGGTCGAGAATGAGATTGCCAGCGGACGCTTTCAGTCGGTAGACGAGATCATCCGGAAGGGTATCCATACGCTGGACGACGAAGCCGAGCGATGGAAAAGACACCGTGAAGCCATTGCGAGTATTCAAGATTTTGCCAGAAACAAGGCTCTCCCCTTGAACGGCATCACGATCAAGGAACTTATAGAGGAAGGGCGTTGAAAGTATTCACTTTGCTTCCTGCTTCCCCGCAGCGGCAGCCTTCTTCGCCACCCGCGCCACCGGGAAATACCCCGTCCGCGTGCGAACGGTGAGTTTGCCGTAGCCTTTGCCGCCCGCGGTCACTTCGACGCGCCGGAAGCCCGGCTCCGTCGTCGGCTTGGTCGAGTGGTAACCCAGCGTGTACTGGTTGCGAATGTCCCGCGCCACCTCGGCGGCGATCTGGTCGATCTGCTCGATGTTCTTGGGGAAGAAGGCCATGCCGCCGGTCTCGGCAGAGAGCATCTCCAGCGCGCGGTGGGCGTGGCGGGCCTCGGAGCGGGTCATCTCGTCGCCAAATAGCAAGCCAATCGAATAGATGACCGGGCCGGACAACTGCTGGACGCGGCGGATGGTCTGTTCCAGGTCGAGGGATGAGGAGTTGTCTTCGCCGTCGGTGATGAGGATGAGAACCTGCTTGGGGCGCTTGGCGTCGGCCACCAACTCGTCGGCCGATGCCGCCACGGCATCGTAGAGAGCCGTCCCGCCGCGGGACTCGATGTGGCCGAGCCCCTCGCGCAGCTTTTTGATATCGGAGGTAAACTCCTGGTCGATGAATGCCTCGTCGGAGAAGTTGACCACAAAGGCCTCGTCTTCGGGGTTGGAAGCCAGAATCAGATCGAGGGCGCTCTTGTTCACCGAAGGGCGCTTGCGGCTCATGGAGCCGGAGTTGTCAACCACCATGGCAATCGAGACAGGCAGGTCGGTGTGCTGGAAGCTGATGAGAGTCTGTTTGACGCCGTCCTCGACGATCTGGAAGTCTTCCTTCTTCAGATCCGGGACCAGCTTGCTGCCTTCGAGCACCGTGCAGTTGAGCAATACCTCTTCGACGTCGGTGCGCAGCACGTAGCCCTCGCCAGGTTTGCGCTGAATCGCGGGCGTGGGAGGTTCGCCATCCGGGGAACGCACCGGGTCTCGGTCCACGGTGAGCGATGGCGCTGGCGGCGGAGCAGCTTCGCTGGCGCCGCTAGCCGGAGACGGCTGCTGCGCCGCGAGCGGCTGGGCCGGCGCGGATAAGAGAATCGAAAGAAGCGCGAGAACCGCGTTAGTGCAAAGGCGCATAGTAGCCGGTGCGAGCGTGAACAGTGAGTGAAGGCAGCCCTGGTGGAGGATTGACCTTCACTCTCACTTTACGCCACTTGCCATCGCGGGTCATGTTCTTGGGCTTGTAGCCGATGACGTATTGGTTGCGCAGCTCGGTGGAAATCTTCTCGGCGATGTCGCCCATCTCAGCCAGATCGTCGACCCGGAAGAGGCGTCCGCCTGTCTCCTCGCTCACATCGCCGAGAAGTTGCGGGCCAGAGCGTTCCTCGACGGTCGCCGCATAGGGATCGAAGATGCCGATCGAATAGATTTCGACGTCGGACTCCCTCACCTGGGAGCGCACTTCGCCCTCGGTGTAGCGGGAGTTGTTGTCGCCGCCGTCGGAAACCACAAGCAGCGCCTTGCGCTCGTGCCGGGCGTCCTTCATCTTCGCCAGGCCAAAGTAAATGGCGTCCAGCAGGGCGGTGCGGTTGCCGCTGCGCACAGTGGCCAGCCGGGCCTGGATGTCCTCAACCGAACTGGTGAAGTCCTCAATCAGCTCCGGCCGGTCGTTGAAGCCGATGATGAAAAACTCGTCCTGGGGGTTGGCGGTCTTGATGAACTGGAGGATCGACTCCCGGGCGCGGATCAGTTTGGAGCTCATGGAGCCGGAGAGGTCGAAGACAATGCCGATCGAGACCGGCGCGTCTTCGCAGGCGAAAGAGAATATCTTCTGCTCGGCGCTGCTATCGAAAATCTGAAAGTCTTCGCGATCGAGGCCGGTGACCAGCCGGTTCATGGTATCGGTGACCGTGACCGGCACCAGCACCATGTCCACATTGACCCGGATCAGCGCGCCAGGCCGCGCCCTCATCGCATTGGGACCGGTGGCGGCCGGCTGTTCAGCTCCGGCAGGCGCCGCGGCGGGCGCCCCGGCAGCCGGTGTGGCAGCCGGCGGCGGCACGTGCGCGTTGTCGAGCGGATTGTCCTGGGCCTGGGCGCGCGCCAGCAGCAATACCGCCGCCAGCCCGCAGACCGGCAACAGGCTGGCGAATCGCCGCCGATTGCCGCACCCGCTGGAAGTCTTGTACTGAAGGGGAAGTTTCTTCATGCCGCAACACCATGGGTTGAAGCCGATAGTAGCACCTTTGACGCAGCGCCGGCACAATTGTTACCCGGCGATTCTATCCCGCGAGCTGGCGTTCGCTTGCAAGAGGCGCAAGGACAACATGGGATACAATCTAGCCTAAGCGCAAAACCGCCCCAAAGTGAGCAGGTTGGGGTTAATAAAAGCGGATTTAACCGTTCAATCGGAGAGAAAGACCTTTAGCATGGCCCACATTTATCCATTTCGCGCCTGGCGCTACAATCCCTCCGCTGTCCGCCTGGAGGACGTGGTCACACAGCCCTACGACAAGATCTCTCCGGCGATGCAGCAGGCTTACTACCAGCGCAGCCCTTACAACCTGGTGCGCATCATCCTGGGCCTGCCGGAGCTGTTCGACGCCGAGCGGGGAGAGAGCGTTTATACGCGCGCGGCGCGCGACCTTCGCGCCTGGCGGGAAGAGGGCGTGCTGGCGCAGGAGAAAAACCCCGCGATCTTCGCCTACGCGCAGCGCTTCAAGGCGCCTGGCACTGAGACGGTCAAGGAGCGGCGAGGATTCATCGCACTCGGCAAGCTGCACGAATACGCCGAAAAGGTGGTCTTCCGCCATGAGCAGACTCTCAGCAAACCCAAAGGCGACCGGCTCAACCTGCTCAAGGCCACGCACGCGCACTTCGGGCAGATCTTCATGCTCTATTCGGACCCGGCTGGCAGTGTGGAAAAGACTCTTTACGACGGGGCCGGCCCGGCCGAGGCGGAAGTGACCGACGAGTACGGCGTGCTGCACCGGCTTTGGAAGGTCAGCGACCCAGCGGTCATCAACCAGC
>JBEKPI010000124.1:0-11640 GCA_049520855.1 Occallatibacter sp. | reverse complement strand
TCATTGTCCGGCTCGGACGCTGTTAACAGGGATCGTCCTGATTTGCCGCTGCCCCGCCGGGGCGCTCTTAACGGCAAATCTGCGCGCACGTGCCGCCGCTGGCGGCTGTTTTCGTGCGTGCTTGTCTTGGTATGTTCTCCGCCGTGCCGGACTAGGGCCGGTTCGGCCCGCGCTTAGTCCGGCGCTGTGAGGCGTTTCTGCATACGAAGGTATGCATACAGCGGTCTTCATGCGATGGTGGAACCGTAGTCAGAAGTTTGTTGCATCTATCTGACACGAGGCTATCCATGTCCATTCCGGCATCCAGCATTCCAGCCGCCATCCGGGACCGCATCTCCGCCCCGGCGCAGCCGCGCGTCTGGACCCCGGAGGACTTCGCCGACCTGGGGCCGCGCACCGCAGTCGATCACCGGGGTTGCAATCGTAGTTTCCCTTGTTGAATCATCAGTACCCGACCTGTCTGCCGGTGCTAGGCTGATTGTGTATAGGAAACACAACCTAGCCGATTCCGAAGAGGCACAGGACGCGATGGCTACCAGAAGAACACTCCGCCCGGCGCAGTCGCAGGTGGCCGACAGCTACGAACACAAGACCGCCGACAGTCCCATGCGGCCCGATGTGGGCACTCAGGCACAGTTCAAGAAGCGCAAGCCGCCCAAGACTTACAGCTACGACACTTCGCTAGACCCGGCGCTGAGCTGGGACGAGAGCAGCGGCAGCCGAGGGCTGGGCGAGTGGCTGCTCGGGCGCATCACGGACGCGGCCCGGCTGCCCGCGCCGCATCGCTTCGCGGAGCCGCAGCGGCTCACCGGCGCGGACGGCAAGACGCTGGCCACGGTCATTGGCCTGGAAGACGCTGTGGAGCAACTGAAGGCGATTGAGAGGCCGTTTCTGAATTGGGCAGGCAAAGCCGAACGGCTGAGCTTCGATGTGCCCACGCTGCCGCTCTTCATCCATGAACGGCTCTCCACCAAAGCGATTCTGGCCACGCTCAAGGGGCACAAGCGCGAGGGCGTGGACTTGCAAATTGACCTCTTCGGCGATCCGCGCCACTCCATTGTTGAGCAATCGCTGCGCGCCTATGAGCACCGCGACCGTTGGGTCAACCGCATGATCCTGGGCGACTCGCTGGCGGTTATGAATTCCCTGGTGGAGTACGAGGGGATGCGCGGCCAGGTGCAGATGATCTACATGGACCCGCCTTATGGGGTGAAGTTCGGCTCCAACTTTCAGCCCTTCGTGCGCAAGCGGGATGTGACGCACAACGACGATGAGGACATGACCCGCGAGCCGGAGATGGTGCAAGCCTACCGCGATACGTGGGAACTGGGCTTGCACTCCTACCTGACCTATCTCCGTGACCGGCTGCTGCTGGCGCGGGAACTGCTGACTCCGAGCGGTAGCGTCTTTGTGCAGATTAGCGATGAGAACTTGCATCATGTGCGGGAAGTGATTGACGAAGTTTTTGGCCAGAGCAACTGTTGTGCAGTCATAACATTTAAGAAGACAGGTGGACAGAGCAGCACTCTCATTTCTGGAGTTTGTGACTACATTCTTTGGTATGCACGCGACCGGGAGCGAGCAAAATACAGAGAGCTCTTTTTCGTGAAGAAACCGGGTGAGGAAGGCGCAAAGCAGTACAACTGGATAGAGACCGAGGATGGATTCCGCCGTGCCATGTCGCCTGGTGAAACAGTAGAAAATCTGCCAGACAAAGCTCGAATCTTTCAGCCCTACCCCCTGGTCTCAATGGGATCATCTGCGAAAGATACTCCGTTTGTTTGGAGCGAGAAGACATTCTACCCTTCGCCAAACCGACACTGGAGTGTCACAAATGTAGGTTTGGAGAAGATAGCAGCAGCAAGCAGACTTCTCGCGATTGGAAACACACTTCGTTTTGTAAACTATTTGGAAGATTATCCGGTCACACCATTAACGAATCTCTGGACGGATACGCAAACAAGTGGCTTCGCGTCAGATAAGTTTTATGTGGTGCAGACACTTCCAGAGGTTATCGCACGGTGTGTGCTGATGACGACCGACCCCGGCGATTTGGTGATTGATCCCACCTGCGGCTCAGGTACGACGGCGTATGTCTCCGAGCAATGGGGACGGCGGTGGATCACCATTGACACGAGCCGCGTTCCTTTAGCGTTGGCGCGGCAACGGCTCTTAACCGCTACCTTCTCTTGGTACGAGCTGGTGGACGAAAACCGCGGCCCTGCGGGCGGGTTTGTCTACAAGAGAAAGCAAAACAAGAAGGGCGAAGAGGTGGGCGGCATTGTGCCTCACGTCACACTCAAATCCATCGCCAACAATGAGCCGCCGGACGAAGAGATTCTGGTGGACAGACCGGAAGAAGATAAGAAGACTGTGCGCGTGACGGGCGCATTCTGCGTGGAGGCCACCATCCCCACGGCCGCCGACCTGGAAGGGATGAACGCGAATCCAGAGGCCGAGAACGTGCAAGCCGCGCATGAGGAGACGACGGAGAGCTTCACCGACCGGATGCTGGAGATTCTGCGACGGTCCCCGCTTTTGCGTCTTCCGGGTAACCGGAACGTGGAATTGACGAACATTCGCAAGCCCGCCAAGAGCCTGAGCCTGCAAGCCGAGGCGCTGGTGGCCGCGACCGCCGAGGGCCAGGATGCCACGATTGCCGATGCGGCAGACGAGGCGCTGGAAGCGAGTGGCGGGCTGCTCGACGGGCTGACCAAGCGGCCTGTGGCCTTCATCTTCGGGCCGGAGAATGGGGCGGTGAGCGAGAGGCTGGTCTACGAGGCCGCGCGCGAGGCTTGCGCGAAGAATTACACACACCTCTACGTGATCGGATTTGCCATTCATCCCAACGCACGCCAGCTTGTGGAGAACGCGGAACAGATGATCGGGATTCGCGCCACATATGTCCAAATGACGCCGGATGTGCTGATGGGCGATCTGCTCAAAAACATGCGGTCCAGTCAGATTTTCAGTGTGTGCGGCTTGCCTGAGGTGGAACTGCGACTGCGCGCCGATGGCAAGTATGAAGTGGAGTTGATGGGGTTGGATGTCTTCGACCCTGCAACGATGGAGAGCAGCCACGAGAAGGGCGACGATGTGCCCGCCTGGTTCCTGGATACCGATTACAACGGCCTGTGCTTCCACGTCTCGCAGGCATTCTTCCCCCGCACGAGCGCATGGGAGGGGCTAAAGAAGGCACTCAAGGCCGATTACGAGGCCACGGTTTGGGACCATCTGGCCGGGACGGTGAGCGCGCCGTTTGAACCGAACGGCCACCGCGAGATTGCCGTGAAGGTGATCGACGACCGGGGCAACGAACTAATGGTGACGCGCAAGGTGGCGGAGGCGAAGAAGACGAGATGACGGGCTTTCAGGGATTAAATGAGAAGCTGTTATCCCTGGGATTCCAGGGCAGCGGCTCAATGCGGTTGGTGATTGGGAGGGTGACAATTACCGGCGGGCCTTCGCCGCGTGGATTCTCTTTCATGTTCACCGAAGGCTCGGCGCGATCCATGACGCAATATGAGGTTTCCGGTCCCCTGTCGGCGACCGCTGAGACGATGAGAAACCTGATACGCGCCAACCTCATGCTGAACCATGCCAGCAGCGTCGAGGAGTGGGACACCTTGCAGTTCAATCTGGAGAAGTCAGGGCAGAATCGATGAGCGAGTTTGAAGTAGCCGAACCAATCCTGAATTCGCCGTTTGAGGAGCCGCGCCACTATTGGTATATCCGCGAGGGCGAGACGCCGGAGAAGCGCGAAGGGCGCCGGCCCGCGTTTGTGTTCCCGCCGCGCGACCAGACGGTGAGCTGGACTCACGACGGATATGTGCTGCGTCCATCGAGGCTCTATCCGGCAGGGTATGAGTTGGCGCTGGTGAACCTCATCCGGGAGCGCCGGGACGCATGGGAGACCGCTGGGTTTCCAGGAGTTTCGCGGACCACCTTCGATCTGATTCAGTGGTGGCAGCGCGAGGGGCGGGAGAAGCCGCTCTTCTATGCGCAATTGGAGGCCGCAAAAACAATCATCTTTTTGCGCGAGGCGCGCCAGGATTTCTTGCAAGGGATTCGCATTCCGGCGGACGAACCGAGCGACGACCGCAAGGCGGAGGGGCTCACCGGCTTTGAGCGGTATGCGGCCAAGATGGCCACCGGCGCGGGCAAGACGACCGTGATGGGGATGGTGATTGCATGGAGCGTGCTCAACAAGGTGAACAATCGCGGGGATGCGCGTTTCAGCGATGTGGCGCTGGTGGTGTGCCCGAACGTGACGATCCGCTCGCGGCTGGAAGAGTTGAAGCCAGAACGCGGCGACGCGAGCGTCTATCGCAGCCGCGACCTGGTCCCGGCGTACCTGATGCCGCAACTGATGCAAGGCAAGGTGCTGGTGACGAACTGGCACGTCTTCGAGCCGCAAGCGATGCAGACGGGCGGGGTGAGCGCAAAGGTGGAGAAGCGCGGCAAGCCCGTGGACGTGAAGGCCAAAATCATCATCGGCAAGAAGACAACCACGGCGCGCGGCAAACGCTATGTGACGCTTGCCTCTTTTACAGCGGCCACGGCGGACGGCGCCATGCGCGTGATTTCCGGCACGGAGAAGTATGCGCCGAATGGCGGCCTGGCCGAGGTGGAGATTGTCGAGCAGAAATACATTGAAAGCGATACGGCGCTGTTGCAGAGAGTGCTAGGGCGCGACGTGGGCGGCAAACAGAACATTCTGATACTGAATGACGAGGCGCACCACGCCTACCGCATCCGCAAGGATGAGCCGGACCCGGACGAGGAAGACGAGGAGGGCGCGGACGAGTTTTTCAAAGAGGCGACGGTTTGGGTGGATGGGCTGGACAAAGTTCACAAGCATCGGGGCATCAATCTGTGCGTGGACCTTTCTGCCACGCCCTACTTCCTGGGTCGCGTTGGGCAGGAGACGAATAAGCCCTTCCCGTGGGTGGTGAGCGATTTTGGGCTGGTGGATGCGATTGAATCGGGGCTGGTAAAGATTCCGCAACTGGCGGTGCGGGACACCACGGGCGCGGAGATACCGGGCTATCGGAATATCTGGCAATGGGTGATGGAGCCGGGCAGATTGACGGCTGCGGAGCGTGGAGGCTCACGGGCGAATCCCAAGCCGGATGCAGTGCTCAAGTGGGCGCACACTCCGATTTCAATGCTGGGCGGCCTGTGGCAGACGGCGCTGGACAATTGGGGCAAAGAGGGAAAAGAACGGCCCCCGGTATTCATCCTTGTTTGCAAGAACACGAAGCTGGCCCAAGTGATCTACGCATGGCTGGCAAAGGGAGAGCAATCATCAGAGATTCCGCCGGCGCGCATCGCGGGCCTGCGCAATACCGAAGAATTGGTGTACACGATCCGCGTGGATTCCAAGGTGGTGGACGAATCCGACTCGGAAGGCGCAAAGAGCGACGATGTACGGTGGATGCGGTTCACGCTGGACACGGTAGGCAAGACAGACTGGCCGCGCGATACGCAAGGCAGGCCGATTTATCCGGAAAATTTTGAAGAGTTGGCGCGCAAGATGAAGCGCGGGTTGCATCCGCCGGGCCGGGACGTGCGGTGCATTGTGAGCGTGGGCATGTTAACGGAAGGATGGGACTGCAACACGGTGACGCACATCATCGGGCTGCGCCCGTTTATGTCGCAACTGCTGTGCGAGCAGGTGGTGGGGCGCGGCCTGCGACGGTCGAGCTATGCGCTGGTAGACGGAAAGTTCCCCGAAGAGGTGGCCACGGTGTTTGGCGTGCCCTTTGAGGTGATTCCGTACAAGGCGAACCCGGCAGGCGCGGCCCAGCCTAAAGAGAAGCGGCACCACATCCACGCGCTGCCCGACCGGCAACACCTGGAGATTCGCTTCCCGCGCGTGGAGGGCTACACGCAGGCGATCCGCAACCGGATTAATTTTGATTGGGACCATGTTCCGCAGTTGGTGATCGATCCTCTGCATATCCCGCCGGAAGTCGAGATGATGGGGCTGAGCGTAGACGTTGAGGGCAAGATGAGCCTTTCCAGCCCCGGCAAGACTTGGTTGGCGGACTTGAAGGCACGGCGGAGCCGTCACCGGATGCAAGAGCTGATTTTCGACACGGCCAGCCAATTGACGCGACTTTATGCCGGACAGCCCGGATGCACTGTGCCCACTCAGGCGCTCTTTCCGCAACTGCTGCGGATTGTCGAACGGTATGTGAGCCAGCACATCACGGCTGTACCGCCAGCGGAGGTGAAAGACGCGCTGCTTTGCTCGCCTTACTACGGCTGGCTTATCGAGACGCTAAAGGAGCATGTACGACCGGATACGAACCAGGGCGAGGCCCCCGAGGTTCCGGTGTATGAAACTCATCGGGAAGACGGCTCGACGGCGGACGTTGACACCTGGACAAGTCGAGATGTGCGCCCCGTTCTGCGTAGCCATGTGAACTTCGTAGTAGCCGACACACAGCAATGGGAGCAAGCCGCCGCGTACCTGATAGACACTCATCCGCGCGTCCGCACGTTCGTGAAGAACGCCGGGCTGGGTTTGGGGATTCCGTACCTGCATAACGGCCAGATGCATGAATACGTGCCGGACTTTCTGATTCAGTTCAACGATCTGCCGGGCGTGACGCTGATCCTCGAAACAAAGGGATACGACCCGCTGGCCGACACAAAGAAGAGTGCAGCGGAAAGATGGGCAGCCGCCGTCAACGCGGAAGGCAAGTTGAATCCTGAGCGCAGGCACGGTCAATGGCGCTATGCGATGGTCCGGAAGGTGGGGGACATTCCGAGCGTGCTGGCTGCGGTGAGGTAAGGAGTAAACCGACGTTGTACGTTCCCAACAAGGTGCTCGCCGCCGAGCACAACCAAGCCATCGTCCAGCTCTACTTGGAGAAGCGCAAAGAAAGGGCATGGAACCCTCTTCGAGCGAATGGGCTGAAGACAGCAACCGAGAACGTTTGCCGCAAGGGTGGGAGGCACGCGGTCGGAGAGCTAGTGAGTTGTTTTTGATCCTCGCACGTACTTGAACTGGTTGCCGGCTTCCGAGGTGGGCGGGATTGTCTCGCCCCTCTCAATCACTACGCGACGGCCGTCTTCAACTTTGCCTCCGCGAGGTCCAACCTCGCGGAGTTCACCAGAGTCTGGTGCCTTCTCGCCTGGGTTAAAGGTCGCCATAAATTCCTCCTTATTATGAGGATACCAGCAATGCTGCTGCTTCGACACAGAACAAGGGTTTCAGCGGAGTTTCACAGCGTCTTGTTGGGGCGGGCGTCTGGCCCAAGCCCTCACGATTGAACCTGAGCATGAAGTTGGGTGCATAAGGCCCGGGCCTTCGGCCTTGGGAACACGACGGCACCCCCAATGGCCCGGACGGATACCGCTCCCGTGCGTAATCGCCGATGCTTGATGCCAAAAAAGGCCGCTGTGAAAACGTGGTACGGATTGTTGGCAGTAACCGAGATTCGTCTGTGGACAATTCGATGAATGCTGGCCGACTTTCGGGACATATCCAGGGCCGGCTCATCCCCGGAATCGATGGACATTTGGGAGGCTGCCGTCAATGAGTCCGCAGATTCAAATCTGAACCAAACCGAATATCTGGGAGCACCTCCCAAATAAACGTAGCCGAGCGGCGGCCCAAGGGTTTACAATCTCGATTCCGCTCCTGAACATGATTAGCCTACTCCGGGGCGGTCCCATATAGTGCGATCAGGAGGTTTCCATGATCGAAACAGGTGTGGATGTCTTGCTGACCCTCCTTCACGCGCGAGGCGCCTCTGGGAAACAGAATGAGCCAGTCCTCGGAATCACACGTCTTCAGAAGCTGCTCTTTCTGCTTTGGAAGGAGGGCAACTTCTACAAGACAGTGCCGGATCTGTACAACTTTAAGGCGTACGACTTCGGCCCTTGCATGGACGATTTGTACGACGACCTCGAATTCACCCAAGTGATCGGACTGGTCGCCGTCGACGAATCCGCCGAAGCAAGCGAATTCGACAACGGCGATGAGGCGGCGTTCATGCGTTCCCTTGGGCTCAGGATGCCAAAGCCAAAGAATCGCCGGGATTACTCACTTACCGAATCGGGCATCGAAGCATCCACCGACCTCTACTCCGATTTGAGTGCTCAAGACATAGACGCCGTGGAGAACATCAAGCGGCGGTTTAACGGGATGCCGTTCTTCGACCTGCTCAGATACGTTTACAACAAGTACCCAAAATTCGCGGAGAGGTCAGTCCTGACGATATGATGCCGGCTATTGTCCCATACCGGGACGCGTTGACCCTGATCATCGCGGGTCTGAGCATCTCTCTCACGATGTTCTTCGGCCATTTCAAGACGTGGAGACATAGGATTTGCTTCGAGTACGACAGCAAACAGTCCGCCGCCGTAACCGCGTTGAGGGACAAGTTTAAGGAAGAGGCTGAGCAGCACTTTCGAGCAATTCAGCAGCATCTAAGGCGCACAGGCGGAACAGTTCAGCAGTTCTACGCCGAGAGCAAACAGCGCACCCTGATCAAGACCTTGGCCTTGCGGCTGGAGCGCTGCAACGAGATTATTAGGCTTTATTCTTACTTGACCCTTGTGAGCCAGGTTGTGGAGGTCGGACTGCTAGTCGAATCCGCCATCTTGATCTTGAGCATCGGAACTATTTGGGTTCCCATAGGCCACTATGGGGTTTTGTGCCTCGTGGCAGTCCTGCTGGGCATCCTCGCGATCCTTGTCGTGCTAATGTTCACGCTGCTCTACCTTGAGGCAAGATTTCTAACGGCAACAAACGGGGCCTTAAGGCCGGAGTTTGACTGACTATGAGCACAACGAAAAGCGAGCGCGAGGTCGATCTATACGAGGGCGTGATTCGTGCGTTTCCGAAATACGACTGCTTTACAGAGGTTCCGTTTTTCGGCAAACACGTCGATCTCGTGTTCGCGCAAGCTTCAATGCGGAAAATCTGTGCCGTAGAAGTTAAGCTGACAGACTGGCGCTCAGCCCTAAGGCAAGCGTCTCTGAATCAGCTTTTCGCGTGCTACTCGTACGCTGCGTTTCCTGCCCGAACCGCCAACCGGTTGGCAAGGCTCGGGTCAAAGGTCTTCCTTGAAAGTGGAATAGGGATCATTTCTGTTTCGGACACAGCCGACATCATTCTTCCGGCAGCGAAGAGCAGCTACATCTACAAGGATCACCGAGTGCGGATCAGAAAAACGCTGAAGGGCTCAAAGATGCAATCGCCCAAGGCGCTGGAGGTCGTTCGAAATGCCATTGCCGCAAGAAATCGCTCCGTGGAATTTTTACAGACTCGGACCAGCTAAAGAGAAAGAATTGTTCAAACGCCATCGCAACACCTACAGCGGCGTGGCGATCTCGGCCCACCTTGCGTCTTATTATCAAAAGTTCTGCCTCGAATTCGTGGGGGAACTTCAAAAGCCTTATTTTATAGACCCAGTAACCCATATATTCGCCGCCGATCCAGATTCCCTTCTCAGGTTCCTCAAAGACAAAACCACGATGCGCACCAAGCGCGACCAGTTCGGCAACAAGATCAAGGGTGGACTCAAAAGGTCGATTCAAAAACTGACTACGGCCTACGGCCCCATTGCGGAAAAGATTGTGAAGGACGGACGCCGCGCAAGGCTCTCGGACTTTAGCGACGACGCAAAGACCCTCGATTTTGTAAAACGCGTCTGCGCCTTTCAAACAGAGATGCTCTCTGAATTGCCGCAGAAATACAAGAAGTACCAGAAGTATGCGATCAAGGCGGGGGCTTTGCAGACCGGCGTTAAGAATTATCCAGCATTCGTGATCCCCCCGTATTTTCCGATCGTGGATGAGGGCTGGCTCGCACTCAATGCGAAGATGACCAAGTTGGCGAAGCAGTTTGCCGGGGAACTGCCAATTTTCTCTGTAATAGCCGGAGAGGTGGACAAGCTCCAGGGCATGAGAAGCGCTATCGTCGAGGCGTACTCAAAACTTGAGCTCAGCGGGTTCTTGCTTTGGGGGGATGGTTTCAAAGGCGACCAGGGGTCATCGTCGATTACGGCTTACCGCTCCGTGGTCAAGGCGTTGGCAGGGGATAAAGGCCAGCCTGTGATCGCCCTTTATGGAGACGCACTTTCGTTGATCCTTGCGTATGGGGGCCTCACTGGATTTTCTTGCGGAATCTGCTACGGAGAGAAGCGTGGATGCGACCAGGACATGGATATAGAGGGCGCTTTGCCGCCCTTCTATTACATCGCAAGACTAAAACGCAAATACCAGTTAGAAACGGATATTCGGCGCGTGAATCTGAACCAGCACGTTGACTTGCTTTGCCCGTGTGCAATCTGTAGTGGTACCGCGGATCTTCTGAGCCTGGATGACTCACAAACGAAGGAACACTTTATGCTTGCGCGCCAGTTAGAGATTGATGCAATTCGAGGGGGACTTTCTGCTGCTGCAATTAAGAAGCAGCTGCAAGATGCCTACGAAAAGTATAAGAACACTCCCCCATTCAGCGGCTCCTTAGATCACCTCATGACTTGGGCTCGCTTGCTATAGGCAGGGACGAATACCGGGAAGGGGCTCATTTACCTGACCGATCCCTCGAAATGCCGACATCGCAAGAAGGAATTCCCGGTTATCTCCGCCTTACCACTCAACGAGCTGTCCAGGAAGGTGTTTGACCGTGCCCTCACACCCGTATCTCTTCACCGGCGGGACTTGGAGACAAATATATCCCGGCGTCGTCGAGGCGGTGGGAATGTGAGAAATCGCCGCAGCGATTTTCAAGGGCGGTGGGAAGCGTGGGAAACGGCTTCATCGCTTTCCCATGCTTTCCACAGGCCGGCATTTCCACGGTCAACGGGGTTTCAGCCGATACCGAGGCGGCAGTACACTTGAGCATGATGACGCTCCCAAAAGAAAGAAGCGCCGACGCACTACAGATTGCGCTCCGGGCTGCCCGCGAGAACGAGACAAGGTGGCTGGAAATGTCCCCGGAAATTTCTGCCGACAGCGAACGGATGGAGCAGTGGGCCAGTACAGCGAAACTCCGGCGGCTTGAAGTCGAGCGGATCGAAACACTCCTGGCCGAGGTGGAGAATCCAAGCCCAGGCCCAACGCTGCGCTAGGGCCGCGCAAGAACCAGATTATCCGACCGATTCCATAGAGCCTCAAAATCGGCGGAAAACGCCGTTACCGCATCGGGCGATTGAATGTAAAAGACATCGTTGTCCTGATCTTCCAGCCCAGCCCGCGACCAATTGGCCGACCCGGTACGGATAAAGCTACTGTCCACCGCATAGCTCTTCAAGTGCATCAATGCTCCGCCGGCCTTGACTCTCACATCCACCCCAGCCGCTCTCAGAACCGCGCTCGTCGTCTCATGGCCGTAGGCTCTCGATTCCTCTTGCGCGTACTGCTCAGCATCGCGGTACACTCGGACCCGCACCCCTTGCCGCGCCTTGCTTGCAAGCAACTGCGCAATCTCTTTATCTGTGAAGGCATACATCGCAACGTCTATATTGCGTCGAGCCTTGCCGAGCACAGCGATTTCCTCAGCCTCAAGATTCGCCCCAGGCGCGTAATCGACATGCTCCGGCGTCCTGCCCGCCGCCGAGGACTCCGCAGCCGCTACAGCGGCCCGTCCGGCGCCCCCCGGCGCAGCCGCAGGGG